>DATJYG010000349.1:0-10541 GCA_035499695.1 Polyangiaceae bacterium | reverse complement strand
GGCTCGGTCCCGCGTGTACCGGACCCGGTACCGCGTGTACCGACCGGTCCCGTGACGCGAGAAGGCCCGGTCCCGGCGCTAACTCCCTGCGATGACGACCGCGTGGGTCCTCGGCACCCCCCAGGGCTGCACGATCGCGTGCTCGTGCGGGAGGTCCCACACCACGAGGTCCGCGCGCGCCCCGGCGCGCAGCACGCCGCGGTCATCGAGGCCGAGGGACGCCGCCGCCTCGCGCGTCGCGGAGGAGATCGCGTCGTCCGGCGTGAGCCCGTAGGCGCGCACGGCGAGGGCGAGAGCGAGCGGCAGGCTCTCGGTCGGCGCGGTGCCCGGGTTGGCGTCGCTCGCGACGACGAGCGCGACTCCCGCGGCGCGCAGGGCCGGCACCGGCGGCGGCATCTGCGACAGCGTGAAGCTCGCGACGGGCAGGAGCACCGCGCGTACCCCCGCGCGCGCGAGCGTCTCGATGCCCGCCGGCGATACGTGCTCCAGGTGATCGACGGACGCCGCCCCCAGCGACGCGGCGAGCTCGGCCCCGCCCACGTCGGCGAACTGCCCGACGTGCAGCCGCACGCCGAGACCGTGCGCCCGCGCCGCCTCGCCCACGCGGCGCGCCTCGTCCGCCGTGAACGCGTTGGCGTCGACGTACGCGTCGACGAACCGCGCGAGACCCTCGCGCGCCACCTCCGGCACGAGCTCGCGCGCCACCCCCTCCACGTACGCCGCGCGGTCGACCCCGGGCGGCACCGCGTGGAGCGCCAGCAGCGTGGGCACCACGGCGGGCGCGCCCGGCGCCGACGCCGCGCGCGCGATGGCCGCGAGCTGCTTGCGCTCGTTGGCCGCGTCGAGGCCGTAGCCGCTCTTCACCTCGACCGTCGTGACGCCGAGAGCGCGCATGCGTCCCAGACGCGCGGCGAGCGCGCCGGCCAGCTCCTCCTCGCTCGCCGCCGCCACGGCCCGGTGGGTCGAGAGGATCCCCCCGCCGGCGCGCGCGATGTCGCGGTAGTCGCCGCCGGCCATGCGCACGGCGTACTCGGCGTGGCGCGAACCTGCCCAGCACGCGTGCGTGTGCGCATCGACGAGACCCGGGGTGACCACGCGATCGCCGACGTCCTCGAGACGCGCGCTCGCCGGCGCTCCCGCGCGCGGGCCGACGTACGTGATGCGCTCCCCGTCGAAGACGACCGCGGCGTCCTCGATCACGCCGAGCCCCTGCGCTCCGTCGCACGTGACGACGCGGCGGGCAACGAAGCCGCGCGCGCTCACGCGAGCCTCCGCGCGATCTCGGCGGCCACGGCGCGCGACTCGGCGCCGCCCACCACGGCGCCGATGGCCCCGTCGTCCACCGGCCGCGATCGCGCCCTGCGCCTCGCGGCCATGACGCGCGCGTGGGCCTCGCTGCACCGCGCGCGGAACGCCGGCGACCGCGCCGCCTCGCGCTCGAGCGCCGCCACGGCGCGCTCCTGCTTGTCCCACTCCCAGCAGACGAGCAGCGCGTCGCACCCGGCGGCCACCGCGAGCACTGCGGCCTCCTCGATGCTCCACCGCCCCTCGATCGCGCTCATCTCGAGGTCGTCGCTGAAGAGGACGCCCGTGTCGAAGCCCACCCGCGCGCGAAGCTCGCCGCATGCGCGAGGCGATAGCGTGGCCGGCACCTCGGGGTCGATCGCCTCGTACACGACGTGCGCCGACATCATCGTCGCCAGCCCCGCCGCAGCGGCCGCACGGAAGGGCACGAGCTCCACCGCGTCGAGTCGCTCGCGCGTCGCGGTCACCACGGGCAAGTCCTTGTGCGAGTCCTTGGTCGTGTCGCCGTGCCCCGGGAAGTGCTTGCCGCACGCCAGCACCCCGGCGCCCTGGAGGCCCGCCGTCCACGCCACGCCGAAGCGCGCGCACACGTCGGGCGTGTCGCCGAACGCGCGGTCGCCGATGACCGGGTTCTGCGCGCACGTGTTGACGTCGAGCACGGGCGCGAAGTCGATGGTGAACCCCAGCGCCGCGAGCTCGGCGCCCACCGCGCGCGCGATGCGCTCGGCCAGCGTCACGTCCCCCCAGGACGCGACGGTGCGCATCGGCGGCACTTCGAGGAGCGGCGCCTCGAGGCGCGCGACCCGCCCGCCCTCCTGGTCCACGCCGACCAGCGGCGCGGCCTCGGCGCCGCCCGCCGCGTGAAGCTCCCGTGCGAGCGCTGCGATTTGCCGCGGTCCACCCTCCACGTTGCCCTTGAAGAGGATCGCGCCCCCGCGCCGTCCCTCGCGTAACGCGCGCGCGAACGCCTCGGGCAGCGCCGTTCCCTGGAATCCTCCGACTACGAGCTCCCCGACGCGCATGCGAGAGGCATTGCACAGAAGAGAAGAAGAGGAGAAGGGTTTTTCGTCTCCTCTTCTCCTCTTCTGTTCAACAACCATTCGTGGTCGTCCCGTCCCGTCTGTTACCTGTTTTGTGTGCGTCGGTTGCTGCTCGCTCCCGCCGTGTTCGTCGCAGCGTGCGTCCACCCACGGGGCTCGTCGCCAAAGCCCACGCAGACGTCGCAGGCGGCGAGCGAGGACGCCGTCGCGTCGCCGAAGGCTGGCGCGCCCGTGCAGTCGCCGGCGGGCAAGCTCACCATCGCCCAGGCGCGCAAGTACATGCTCGACCTCGTCAACCGCGACCGCGCGTCGATGGGCCTCGGCCCCGTCGTACTCGACGACGGGTCCGCGCAGCACGCTGGCCAGGCCCACGCCGAGGACATGGCGAAGTACGGCTACCTGGGGCACTGGGGCACCGACGGTTCGGTGCCCGAGCAGCGCTACACAGAGGCGGGCGGAAGCGACATGGTCATGGAGAACGCGAGTTGCTTCACCGACGAGCAGAAGCGCTCGCTCGACGGCGACCCGCGCATCGATCCGAAGCAGGTCGAGCAGACCGAGGCCATGTTCTTCAACGAGAAGCCGCCGCACGACGGGCATCGCAAGAACATCCTGAAGCCCTTCCACAAGCGCGTCGGCATCGGCGTCGCGCAGCCGGTGCCGACGGCGACCGAGATCCCCGTGCCGTGCATCTCGCAGGAGTTCGTGGACGACTACGGCTCGTACGGGTCGGTCCCGGCGAAGATGCGCCCCGGCGACACGCTGCACGTGGACGGCAGCGTCGCTTCGCCGGCGACGTTCGCGGGCGTCGGGCTCGCGCGCATCGACTCGCCGAAGCCCATCGCGGTGGACGACCTCAACCAGCGGCGGTCGTACCCGATCCCGCAGCCGTTCCAGATGTACTGGCCGCCCGGGTACGAGACGCCGATCCCGGTGAAGGTCGCGGGCAATCGTTTCTCGATCGACGTGCCGCTGAGCGACGGCGGCAAGTCGGGGCTCTACGAGCTGAGCGTGTGGGCAACCGTGCCGGGCACGACGGACCTCGTGATGGTCAGCCTGCGCACCATCAAGGCGAAGTAGGCAACTCGCGGGCGCACGCGGGGTCGTCGGCCCCGGCGAGACCCGCGCAGCGCGCGGTGTCCACCGCGGGGCCGAGCAGCAGGTACTCGTCGCGCGACACCGACGGCATCTCACGCTGCCAGCGCTCGCCGATGACGTGCATCAGAGCGCCGGCCTGGTCCTCCTGCATCTGGCCGAGCAGGTCGGCGAGCCTCTGCCCGATCTTCTCGTGGATCGAAGCCATCGAGGGGTGCTCGGTCGACGCGTAGGCGCGTTGGAGGAAACGCAGGACCGCCTGTCTCTCGCCGACGTCGCTCATGACGCCTGCAGCGGCGAGCGCGCTGTCCGCGTCGGCGCCGAGCTCCACGGCGTGCATCATCGCCGCCGCGCCGTCCTGGCGCCACGCCCGCTGCTCGTCCGGGTCGCTGATGAACGTCGGCGCGAGGTACGAGAGGAACTCGCCGTACGCGAGCCAGAGCTTGGCGTCGGTCGGCCGCTCGCGCGTGCCGCGCTCGAGGATGGCCCGCGCGTCGCGCGCGTCGTGCGCCGTGCCCTGGAGCGGGCGGTAGACGAGAAGCGTGTCGACGATGCGATAGAGCGGTTCGTAGGTCGGCTCGATCGCGAGAATGTCCTCGGCGTAGCGGACGCCGTCGGTGAACTCGTGGTGCTCCTGCCAGTGCTCGCCGTACTGGACGAGAAGCGTGGTCCAGAGAAGGTCGACTGCGGCGGCGTCCCAGCCGAGCGTCGCGGCGCGAAGCTGCTCGGGCGGGGGCAGGGAATAGACGTCCTCGCGGTCGCCGGCCGTGTGGGCGATGCGCGCGAGCCGCGGTTGCGTGAAGGCGACTCCGCTGGCGGCGCCGAAGAAGAGCAGCGCGCCGGCGAAGGTCCCGCGGGTCACTCGACCTCCGACTCGACGTACATGCCGGGATCCACGGCGGGGCCCGCCGGATCGCCGTCGGCGGCGTGGCCGGTGATCTCGAAGGTGCTCTGCGCGCCGTCGCCGTCGAGGTCGCCGTGCGCCTGCGCGCGGAACGTGGCTCTAGTCTCGCCGAGCGCGCTGTCGAAGGAGAAGGAGAAGCAATGCGGCGAGCCGGCGGGGGATGCGCGGAAGTCGAAGTCGCGCCAGGTGGGGTGATCCCAGGTGTTCTGCGCGTCCGGTTCGCAGTGGCCGCGCGGGGGCACGGACGGCGTGAGCGGCGCCGACGAGGGGAACGCCGAGGCGACGGGCCGCGTGCGGGCGTAGGCCACCGCCGCGGTCCCGATGCGCTGCAGCCCGTCGACCGGTTCCACGAGCCGCGAGGCATGCACCTCCCGCACGAAGGTGGGGACCGCGATGGCGGCCACCGAGCCGACGAGGGCGAAGCCGATGGCCAGCTCGAGCGGGGTGAAGCGACGCCCGCGGGCGCGCGAGCGGCTGCTGCGCGGGAGGCGTGAAGCCATCGTCGCCCTCTGCCATAGCACGCTATAAGGTGCGCCGATGAGTGCTTCCCGCGGTCCAGCTCTGCTCGCGGTGACCGGCGCGGCCGGGTTCATCGGCATGCACCTGGTGCGCGGATTCGAGGCGCGCGGGGCGCGCGTGCTGCCGCTCGTGCGGGCGGTGACCGACGTGTCGCCCGCCGGGTCGCGCGTGCTCGATCAGGTGCTCGCCGGCGGGCCGGCCGAGCTGCGCGGCGTGGACGTCGTCGTGCACGCGGCGGCGGTGCGCCACCGCTACGGCGTGGACGCCGCGACGTACCGCGCGTCGAACGTGGACCTCGTCGAGCGCACGCTGCGCACGGCGGCGGCCGCCGGCGCGCGACGGTTCGTGCTCGTCAGCTCGGTGGGCGTGTACGGGTTCCCGGATCGCCTGCCGGTCACCGAGGAGCACCCCTACGCGCCGCGCACGCAATACTCGGCGACGAAGGTCGAGGCCGAGGTGCGGGCGCGCCGCGCGGCGCGCGAGGCGGGCATCGAGCTCTGCATCGTCCGGCCGACCATCGTGTACGGACCGGGCGATCGCGGGGGCATGCTCGACAAGATGGCCGCGATGATCGGCGCCGGGACGTATCGCGTCGTCGGCTCGGGCGACAACGTGCTGCACCACACGCACGTCGACGACATCGTCGAGGGCGTGTGGCTCGCGTCGACGCGACCCGAGGCCGCGAACGACCACTTCATCCTCGCGGGGCCGGAGACCATCACGCTCGCGGCGCTGTCGGAGCTCGTCGCGCGCGCCCTCGGCCGCCAGCTTCCGCGGTCCCGGGTGCCGTCGGTGTTCGCACGCGCCGTGGCCACGGTCGTGGACGTCGCCGCCGACCGTGGCTTCGCGTTCACATCGCGCGAGCCGCCGATCAACCACGAGAAGCTCGACGTCATGACGCTGCCCATCTCGTTCGATGGGAGCAAGGCGCGCGAGCGTATCGGCTTCTCCGCGCGCGTCGGGTACGAGGAGGGCGTGATGCGCACGCTCTGCGGCGAGTGGCCCTCGCTCGCGCGCGCCGGGGCCGGCTCTTGAGCGAGCTGGCGGCGGCGCCCGAGCAGACCCGGCGCCTGCGCCTCGGGCGCGTGCTGTCGTGGGTGCTCGCGCTGGTGGCGCTGGCGTTCGTGGCGTGGGTCGTCCCCGTGCGCGACCGGTGCTGGGACCCGCGGGCCCCGCAGTCGACGCGCGTGTCGGTGACGCGCGACGACGCGGGGTGCGTGCTCCACCTGCAGACCGGCGACGTGCACGTGGCGCGCGAGGAGTGCGCGACGCTGCAGTGCGAGCCGGGGCTCGCGTCGACGCTGGAGCATGCGCGCCTCGGCGTCGCGGCGGGCCTGCTCGCGCTGTACTTCCTGAGCACGCTCGCGTGGGCGGCGCGCTGGCGGGCGCTGCTCGCGTTCGCCGACGTGGAGCTGCCGCTGCGCGATGTGTGGCGCGTGTCGATCGAGGCGCAGGCCGGTGGGATCCTCCTGCCCGGTGGCATCGGCGGCGATGCGCTCCGCATCGCGTCGGTCGTCTCGAGACCCACGCGCCACGGCACGAAGGCGCCGGCCGCCATCGTCATCGCCTCCGTGCTCCTCGACCGCGCCGTCGGACTCTCCACGATCGCGGCCCTCGCGGCCGCCCTCGGCCTCGGCTTCGGCGGGGGAGGCAAATCAGGGACGACTCCGTTCGCGGTCGTCCTGGCGGGGATCCCGGTGGCCGTCGCACTGGGGCTCGTCGTGCTGCGTGCGGCGCCGGTCGACCGCATTCCGTGGCTCGTCCGCGGGCGCCTGGGAGGCGTGGTGCAGCCGGTGCTCGCGTACGTGCGCGACCCGCGGGCGCTGCGCGCCATCGCGGTCGCCGCGGGGCTCAGCCTCTTCGTGGCCGCGGTTCAGCTGGCGGTCGTGCGCGGACTCGTCGTGGTCGTCGGCAGCACGCCGCTGGCCGAGAAGTGGGTCTACGTGGGCACGGCCATCGCGTTCATCGTCGCCGCCGTGCCCGCGCTGCCGGGCGGGTGGGGGACCGCCGACGCCGCGTACGTCTTCTTCTTCGGACTCGCGGGCATCCCGGTCGGCGCTGCGCTAGCGGTGTGCTTGCTCTACAGGCTCTTCTGGTACCTTTCAGGAGTAGCAGGCGCAGTGCTCCACCTCGCGCGCCCTCGTCGATGAACGTCTCGATCTGCGTTCCGGCCCACAACGAAGCGGCCAACATCCGGCGCCTCCTGATGGCGCTCCTCGAGCAGCGAACGCGCCTGGCGCGCATCGTCGAGATCGTGGTCGTCGCGAGCGGGTGCACCGACGACACGGCCGAGGTGGCCCGCGAGATCGGGCGCGGCCGCCCCGGGATGCACGTCCACGTGCAGGAGCGGCGCGAGGGCAAGGTCGCCGCAATCAACGCGTACCTCAAGGTGCGCGACCCGCGCGCCGACGTCACCGTCATCTGCAGCGCCGACCTCGACCTCGCACCCGACGTGGTCGAGAGGCTCGCGTGTCATCTGCGCGACCATCCCGACGTCGGCATGGTGGGCGGGCGGCCGGTGCCGGACAACGACGGGGCGCAGCTCGTCGGCCGCATGGTCAAGGTGCTCTGGGAGATGCACCACCGCGTCTCGCTCGAGGTGCCCAAGATGGGCGAGATCGTCGCTTTCCGCGCGGCGCTGGTGGAGTACGTCAGCGAGCTGTCGGTCGTCGACGAGGCGTCCATCGAGGACATCGTGCGCGCCAAGGGCTACCGGCTCGGGTACGTGCCCGACGCGATCGTCACCAACCACGGTCCCGAGACGCTGCGCGAGTACTTCGAGCAGCGTCGACGCATCGCGCGTGGGCACTACTGGCTCGACTTCGCCTTCGGCTACGAGGTGGCGACGCTCGACCGCTCGCTCGTGGTCAAGAGCGCCCTCGACACGGCGCGGGACGAGGACCGCTTCGGCAAGCTCGCCGTGGTGGCGGCGGTGGGCACCGAGCTCGCCGCGCGCGCAGCGGGGTTCTGGGACGCCCGCGTCGTCGGCGGGAAGCACAGGACCTGGCAGGTGCTGCAGTCGACCAAGTCGCTCGCGCGCCCCGCCGGGAAGGGGCTCAACGGCGTCGCCCCCCGCGACCGGCCGCGGCGCGTGTCGGCGCGTCCCGGGCCCCCGGAAGAAGAGCGATGAGGAAGCTGCCGCTGCTGGCGCGGCTCGCCGGCTACCGCATGTCGTACGCGACGGGGCGGCCGCCACAGCTGCCGGTGAATCTCACCGTGTCGGTGACCTACTCGTGCCCCTCGCGGTGCGCGACGTGCGACATCTGGCAGAAGAAGGTCGACGACCTGAGCGTCGACGAGTACGGCCGCGTCTTCCCGACGCTCGAGCGCGTGCCGGTGTGGGTGACGCTCTCGGGCGGCGACCAGTTCATCCGCGCCGACTTCGACGAGGTCGTGCGGCTCGTCGTCACGCAGATCGAGCCGCGCATCGTGAACATCCCGATGAACGGGATCATCACCGGGCGAATCTTCGAGCTGCTCCCGCGCATCGCCCACCACACGGCGGGGCGCGCGCAGCTGGTGCTGAACCTCTCGGTCGACGAGATCGGCGAGGCGCACGATCGCATCCGCGGCGCCGAGAACAACTTCGAGAAGCTGAAGGGCGTGGCCGAGCTGATTCACGACCTGAAGAAGACCTACCCACACGTGGTGCTCGGCGTGCACACGGTCATCTCGAAGCTCAACGTGCGGCGCATCCCGGACATCGAACGCGAAGCGCGCGCCCTCTTCCAGCCGGACTCGTACATCGCCGAGGTGGCGGAGAACCGCGTCGAGCTCAAGACGATGGAGAAGGACATCACCCCGAGCACCGAGGACTTCCGTCGCGCCGTGGGGCACCTGCGCAACGTGGTGCGGGCGAGCCGCTCGACGCACCCGGTGGCGCGCCTCGTCGAGTCGCTGCGGCTCGAGTACTACGAGCTCGCGGCGCGCGTGCTCGAGGAGAAGCGGCAGATCATCGACTGCTACGCAGGGTGGGCGAGCGCGCATCTGGCGCCCGACGGCGACGTCTGGGGCTGCTGCGTGCGCGCGGAGTCCATAGGCAACGTGCGCGAGCACGGTTACGACTTCCGCGCGGTGTGGATCGGGGAGAAGGCCGACGCGTTCCGCGCGAGCGTCAAGGCGCATCAGTGCGCGTGCCCCCTGGCGAACGCGAGCTACACGAACCTGCTGCTCGACGCGCCGTCGCTCGCGCGCGTGGCGGCGCACATGGCGGGGGCCTGATCCTCGTGCATCCGGTCGTCACGCAGCTCATCGGGCAGGACCGCGGCCTGGGCACGGCGTACGAGCGCTGGTGCTTCTACCAGCTGGTCGACAAGTGGGCGGCCGAGTACGGCGTCGAGACGGCGCTCGAGGGGCCGGTCGACGGCATGGCGGGCGTCAGCGGGGTGCACTGCGTGGGCCTCGCCAAGCGGGGAGCTCGCGTGACGGTCGCGACGACGCGCGAGGAGAAGGCGGCGATCGCTCGCGGCGTCTACGCCGCCGAGGGGGCTGCCGAGCGCGTCGACGTGCGTGTCGTGCCGGACCTCATGCGCGCGGCCGAAGTGCTCCCGCCGAGCGACATGGTCATCGCTTACCACTCGGTGTCCCTCGTGGACGACTGGCGCGGCTACCTGCACGCCGTCGCGAAGCTCGCGCGCAAGGTGCTCGTGGTGACCGAGTGCAACCCGGATAACTGGGGCTTCGCGGCGGTGCGGACCCTCGCGAAGCTGCGCGGTCGCCGCGACCTTGAGCCACCCGAGACCTGGCGCACCGACGTGCTCGCGCCGGAGCTGTGGAGCATCGGGCGCGTGCGCGACCACGTGTACTTCGACGCGCCGTGGTGGCCGGACCTGCCTGTGTCGCCGGGGCAATCGCTTCTCGACCGCGCTCGCCAGCTCGCGGGCGACCGTCGCGCACGGTTCACCGGCGACGTGGAGGAGGCGAAGCTCGCGTCGCGCTTCGTCTACGGGCCCGAGCGGTGGCCGTACTTCGGCGGACCGGGCTGGGTGGACGAGCTGTTTCCGGCGATCATCAAGCACCCGGGATTCGAGGGGATGCAGGGACGCCTGCGCGCTCGCGTCGCGCACCTGCATGCGTTCGTCGTGGACGTGCGGCCGCGCACGCCCCAGGCGCGTCGCAAGCTCGCTCAGGCGGTGTGATGACGAAGGCCGCTCGCAGCCAGCCGTAGTCACGGCGGCGCTTGGAGCCGCTGCTGCTGCGCGAGCGCGAGCGCAACCGCTACGGCGTGTGCTCGATCGGCGCGGTCGTCGAGGTGCTCGGCCTGCAGGACGGCTGCCACGCGGTCGAAGATGGCGGGCTGTTCGATGCCGCCGCGCATGGAGTCGAAGCCGAGGTCGAAGGCGCGGCCAACCGAATCGCGCGCCTCGGGCGGCGGCGGATGCGGGTCGCGCAGCAGCATGTCCCAGTAGTCGACGACGCAGCGCATGTTGCCGTCGTGCACCCCGCGCTGCAGGAGCTCGACGGCCAGGGCGTGGCGCCCGCCGCGATCGAGCCAGTGGGCACGCTCGGGCAGCGCGTCGTCGAACTCGGGGATCTGCTCGCCGAGGCGCGCGAAGGCGTCCGCGGCCTCCCGCGGGCGGTCCTCGCCCTCGTAGACTCGCGCGAGCTGCATCCAGCCGTAGACACCGTGGGGGTAGCGGCGGACGTCGTTCTCCCAGACGGCCTCGGGGGTTGCCCAG
>DATJYG010000348.1:0-25200 GCA_035499695.1 Polyangiaceae bacterium | reverse complement strand
AGAGGCGGTCCACCTGCTCGAGCGAGAGCCCGAACACCTTGCCCACCTCTCTCAGCGCGCTCTTGCCGCGGTACGAGATGACCTCGCTCACCATCGCCGCGCGGGCGCGCCCGTACTTCGCGTAGACGTCCTTGATCACCTCCTCGCGTCGCTCGTGCTCGAAGTCCACGTCGATGTCCGGCGGCTCGTTGCGCTCGGCCGAGAGGAAGCGCTCGAAGAGCAGGTTGCTGCGAGCGGGGTCCACCGCCGTGATGCCGAGGCACCAGCACACGGCGCTGTTGGCGGCACTTCCGCGCCCCTGGCACAGGATGTCGCGCGTGCGCGCCATCTCGACGATCGTCTGGACACTGAGGAAGTAGGGCGCCTCCTTCATCTGCTCGACGAGCGCCAGTTCCTTCTCGATCTGCGCCGCGGGGCCGGCCGGGATGCCCGCGGGCCAGCGGCGGCGTGCGCCCTCCATCGTGAGCCTCCGCAGCGCCTGGTCGGGCGTCTCCCCGGGGAATGCGGGCGCGTCGAGCTCGCACGGGAAGCGGTACTGCAACTCGCGCAGCGAGAAGCGGCACGCATCGGCGATCTCGCGCGATCGGGCGAGCCACGCAGGGTGGTCGACGAAGAGTGCACGCATGTCGGCGGAACCGCGCAGGTGCGCCTCGGAGTTCGGCAAGAGGGCGCGGCCCGCTTCGTCGAGGGTGAGCCCCTCGCGGATGCAGTGGAGCACGTCGACGACTGGTTTTTCCTCCGGGTGCGCGAAGAGCGGCCGGTTGGTCGCGCACACCGGGACGCCGGCGCTCCGGGCGAGGGCCTCTGCGCGCCCGATGCGGACGTCGTCCTCGCCGTCGAGGTGTCGCCACGCGGCGATCGACAGCCGATCTCCGAATGCTTCGCGCAGCTTCGCGATGCTCGTCGTGAGCACGGGCGGAGCGGTGCACCAGAGACCCGCAGCGCTCTTGCACACGCTGTCGATGGGAAGACCCGCGAACTGGTTGCGCGGAACGCCTTCGTCCTCGCAGCGCGGCTTGCCCTTGGGGTGGCGCGCGTGGCTCTCGGTGAGGATGCGGCACAGGTTGCGGTAGCCCTCGTGCGTCGCGACGTGCAGCCACACGGAGGGCACCGGTTCGCCGTCGAGCGCCACCTCGCACCCGGTCACGAGCCTGACGCCCACCTTCTCGGCCGCCTCGAGGGCCCGGACCATGCCGTAAAGCCCGTCGCAGTCGGTGATGCCGACGACGTCGTAACCCAGGACCGCCGCACGCTCGACGAGCGTCGACGGCGCGGACCCGCCCCGCAGGAAAGAGAAGTGAGTACGCGCGTGTAGCTCGACGAACACTGCTCTAGTGAGCAGTATACCCCCGGACGAGGCAGAGGAGGGCCTCCACGTCGAAAGGTTTGCTCAAGCGCGGGTTTGGGACGCTCTCGAGGAAGTCTCGGGCTCGCATCGAAAAGGCCCCGCCCGTGATGAACGCCATGCGCTCGGCCTGCTGGGGGGCGATCTCGCGCAACCGCTCGTAAAGCGCCGGCGCGTCCATCTCCGGCATCATCACGTCGCAGAGGATCACGTCGAACCTCTCGCCCGCTTCGAGACGCGACAGCGCCTGCTTGGGGCTCGTCAGCGCGACGACATCGCCCTCGGCCGACAGCAGACGCTCTAGCGAGAAGCAGACGACCGGCTCGTCGTCGAGCACCAGGATGCGTCGACGCGGGGCCGACGGCTCAGTCCTCGACGCCTGCGCCGCGGGAGCGTGCGGAGCGGGCTTCGGCTGCATGGCTCGAGGTGCGGCGGGCAGTTCCACGCGAAAGACGCTTCCGGTGCCCTGCTCGCTGTCTACCGTCAGCGTTCCGCCGAGCGACGCCACGATGCCGTGGCAGATGGCGAGCCCGAGCCCCGTGCCGATGCCTACAGGTTTCGTGGTGAAGAACGGCTCGAAGATGCGTCCCCGCACCTGCTGCGGGATGCCGACGCCGTTGTCGTGCACTTCGACGAGGACGCGATCCGGTCCGCCCGGCTTCACGACGACGCGCACCTCGTTGCCATCGATGCGGCCCTCGGGCATCGCCTGCAGCGCGTTCATGAGCAGGTTCAGCAGCACCTGCCCGAGGCGCGCCTCGTTGGCGAGGACCTCGGGCACCTCCGCGTAGTCCCTCACGAGCGTCGCGCGGTGGCGGATCTCGTTGGCGATCATCGCCAGGGTCGATTCCACCACGCCGATGACGTCCAGCGGCCCCACCTTCTCGTTCTCCGGGCGCGAGAACGTCTTGAGCCCCCGCACGATGTCGCGGATGCGTTCGGCTCCCCGGAGCGCGTGCTCGAGGGCGGCGCGCACCTCGTCGGCGCGAGGCCCCGCGTCGGGACGAAGGAGCTTCGGTGTCTCTTCGAGCGCGTATCCTACGTTGAGGAGAACGTAAGCGAGCGGGTTGTTGATCTCGTGCGCCACGCCAGCCGCTAGCGTGCCGAGTGACGTGAGGCGGTCGGTCTGTGCGAGGCGAGCTTGAAGGTCGCGGTGCTCGATGCGCACGAGCAGGCGATCGAGCGTGTCCAGCAGTGTGTCGTACTCGACGGGCTTTCTCAGGTACGCGTCGGCATCGATGGCCGCGGCCTTCGCGGTCATGTCGGCGCTCAGCGCGACGACCGGGATCGTGGCGAGCTCCGGGTCCTGCTTCTGCGCGACGCGGAACTGCCAGCCGTCCATGACGGGCATCATCAGGTCGAGCAGGATCACATCGGGCTTGGGGGACGCGTGAAGCCAGTCGAGTGCCTCGCGCCCGTTCGAGCACCCGGCGACGCGGAAGCCCTCCGTCGAGAGCAGCCCGTCGAGCGCGTCGCGGATGTCGGCGTCGTCCTCGACGACGAGCAGCGTCCGCCCCGTGGCTCGCTTCTCGAAACCGGGCGAAGGCATGTTCAGCAGTCTGCCGCATGCGCGCGGCCTGTCGAAGTCAACCGTGCGTGGCAAATTGCCACGCGTCGCGACGGGGTCGATTCAGTCGACCCAGCCTCGGATGCTCACTTCGCCGTCGTCGCGAAGCTCCACCCACGCCAGAGAACGCTCCGACGTCCACGCGGCGAGCAGATCACGACGACGCGGAGTGCGGCGCCACCATTCGACGGCCTCGATCCGCGAGAGCGGGCGCACTGGAACGAAGGCGTCGCGCGGAACCGGGCGCGACGGGACGAGGCGCGTCGGTTCGAGAGCCGAAGTGATACCGGGGGCTCGAGGACGCTCGGGAGCGGAGCCGAAGCGCACGAGGTGCGTGCGCTCGTCCGGGACCCAGGTATCGGCCAGCGCGAGCACCCCGACCCGTGAAGGTCCGAGCTCCGCCGACAGCTCGGCGACCAATCTCGGCAATGCGCGATCGGCCCGCGGCTCTGGAGAGAGGAGCTCGAGGTTCCGACCCTCGGCGCGCGCGAGCTCGGTGGCCCGGAGGGTCGCCGCGAGCACGGGCGCTGCGACCACGTGATGCTCGAGGCGAGCTCGCACGACGGCCAGCAGGTCCCCCGCGCGCGAGAGAGGCACGGGGAGCACGACTTCGAGCAACGAGAGGTGCGGGCGGCCCTCGCAGAGCGCGCGGTCGAGGCCGAGCAGCAGCTCGATGCGCGCCGCGGCCACACCACGCCCCTCGAGGCGCGCAGCGAGGCGATCGCACAGCGTCTTTACGACGAACGCGATTGCTTCGACGCTCGACGCGCCCCACTCGAGCTCCACACGCTCCTCCGGGACCTCCGGCGGACGCCACGGGTCGAGCGGCGCGCGGTCTTCGCCGTCGAGCAGCAGCATGACGTCGTGAGCGCGCGCGCCGAGGCGTACGCCGAGCGATCGTCGCGGAAGCTTCTGCAAGTCCCCGCACCGGTGCAGTCCCAGGTCGCGCAGCCACACGTGCACGTCGTCGTCGAGCGCGAGCGCGGCGACCGGGAGCGAACGCATTGCGGCAGCGCCGTGACCGTGCGGAACCACGAGCCGTGTCTCCCTGCGCGCGTAACGTGCGACAGCCGACGCGATGCGCGGCCCGTCCGCCACCGCGACGCGCGAAGCGTGCCCGAGGGCGGCGACACGTGCCGCGAGCGATTCGGCCAGCTTCACCTCGCCTCCATGCAGATGCGCGCAGCCGCCCACGTCGACCCAAACCACGTCGGTCGCGACGTCGAACGCCGACGCCGGGCCGAATGCCAACGCCGCCTCGGCGATGCGTGCGAGCGCCGTGCGGACGGCGCCCTCTGGAACGACGCGCACGTGCAGCTCGGTGTGCTTCGCGCGCGCCGCCGCCACCGTCTGCCCGGGACGCACCCCCAACGCTGACGCTTCTCGTGAGACTACGTCGAGTCGCGTATTGCCGAGCACGTCGCGCTCGGTGCGGATGGCGCCACCTGGACGAGCCACGACGATCGCGATGGGGCCCACGCGCGAAGCGGCGTTTTCACGCTCGCGCGCGATCTCGACGCGGATCTCGGGCAGCGACACGCACGCGATGCGACGCATGGCTCAACCTGCGGCGCGGGCGAGGGGGAGAAATGGAACCGTCTTGGTCGGACCGCTGCGACCGCGACGGTCCTTCGCGATACGCACTGCGACGGAGTTCGCGTCCGGCCGCGACAGCTCGAGACGCAGCGCGACGGGCCACTGCACCGCACGCGGGAGCAACGCATCGGTGAGCAGCAGCACCGTCGATCCGGTCGGCTCGGCGGCGAGCGCCAGCTTGCGCACGAGCAGCTCGGGCGCCCACCCCTTCCCTTCCCTGGCTTTCCCTCCCCTCGCTCTGCCCGCAGGCGCGCGCGCGCCCGGAACCGCATCGACGTCCACCGCGACGACCTCGAACGCGCCGCTTCCAACGAGCTTCACGGCGACCTTGCCGAGGAGCGCCCGCGGCGGGCGTACGACGAGCAGGCGCGCCAGGTCCACACCTGCCGCGACGACCCCGGGCGCATGCAGCGTGTCCTCGGGATCGATCCACGCGCACCACGCATGCTCGCTCTTCTGCTGGCCGGCGCGCACCGCGGCGAGCGCGAGGCTCGTCGCACCTCCGAGCGATCGCGGAGCGGCAAGCTCCACGACGCCGCGAGGCAACCCACCGTCGGGCAGGGCGGCGGCGAGCTCCGGCCAGTCCAGGGGCAGCGGAAGTGGGCCCTCGGTCTCCTTGGCCAGCCGGAGCTTCGATCCCAGCTTTTCGAGGAGCGCTTCGACGTCTTCGACGGCCGCCATGCTTCACCCGATACTGAACAAGTTAGCAGCGCAGGCGGAGGGGCCGCAAGCAGTGCTAAAGACCCAGTAGTGAGCGGCGACAAGCTCGAGCAATTGCGCGAGACCCTGCGGGAAATGGGCAGCGCCCTCGTTTGCTACTCAGGCGGGGTCGACAGCGCCTTCGTCCTGGCGGTCGCGCACGAGGTGCTCGGGAACCGGGCGGTCGGGATGACCGCCGTCTCGCCGAGCCTGGCGCCCTTCGAGAAGGAGGCGGCGGTCGCCGTCGCCAAACAGATCGGCGCCCGTCTCGAGCTCGTCGAGTCCCACGAGATCGAGCGCCCCGGGTACGTCGCGAACGCGCCGGATCGCTGCTTCCACTGCAAGAGCGAGCTTTACGACATCGCCGAGCAGAAGAAGCGCGAGTGGGGGCTGGCGCACGTCCTCAACGGCACCAACGTGGACGACCTGGGCGACCACCGCCCAGGCCTCGAGGCGGCGAAGAACGCGAGCGTCCGCAGCGTGCTCGTGGAGCTCGGCTTCCACAAGACCGACGTGCGCGAGGCAGCTCATCGCATTGGCCTCACCGTCTGGGACAAGCCGGCGAGCGCCTGTCTCTCGAGCCGCATCCCCTACGGGACCGAGGTAACGCGCGAGCGCCTCGCGCAGATCGGCGGCCTCGAGGCGGAACTTCGCGCGCTGGGCCTTCGCCAGCTCCGCGTCCGCTGGCACGCCGCAGGGGCGACGGGCGCCATGGCGCGCATCGAAGTCGCGAAGGAGGAGCTCGCGCGCGCCTTCGAGTCACGCGACGCGATCGTCCAGGCGGGCAAGCGCTTCGGCTTCGCCTTCGTGACGCTGGACCTGCAGGGCTACCGCACCGGCAGCCACAACGAAGTGGTGCTCGGAAAGAGCCTGCGTCTCGTCTGAGTGGATCGAAGGTCAGCTCGCCACGACTTCACCGAGTGACAGAGTGAAGTCGAGCGAAGCCGCGACCGACAGCAGCGTGATCGCGCCGTTCGGCAAGCCGAGCGTGGCGCTCGGGGTCGGGAAGAAGTGGGGCGGCAGCGCCAGCGACCAGACGCCGACGTCGAGGCTCACGCTGCTGACGCTGGGTTCGATGCGGCAGCGCACGAGCGCCCGGTAGCAGGCGGTCGTGCCGTCCTCGATCGCGTGGTACTGCTTGAGTGCGACCAGCCAGGCGGAGCTGCCGGCCCCCGTGAGCTCGCTCCAGAGATCAGCCAGGTCAGTGCTCGCGTCCCACCCGGGCACCGGCCTGCGGGCAGCGGAGCCGAAGAGCGGCGTCACGACGAGGATGGGCTTCTGCGTCGCCAGGTCGCCGTGGTTCTCGAGGGCCAGCCCCGTCACCGACAGCGGCATGGGCACCCCCGCATCCACGGGCCACGCCGGGAACGTAGCGAGCTCCTTCGGCAGGCCGAAGATCTCGCGCCCTGCGACGAGCGTCGCGCCGTTGTCCACGAAGAGGTAAGGACACAACAGAGCCAGGAAGCTCGACCCTCCCGGCCCCGCCGTCTCCACGGTCACCGGCACGAACACGCCGACCTCGCGTTCGCTCAGACGACCGAACCCTTGGTATCGGGGATCGAGGGATACGATGTCGTCGCTCGCCGAGCCGAAAACGAGGACGAGCGGAACGCGCCAGGGCCGGATCGTGGCGCCCCCGATCGCGAAGCGATCACAGAGCGCCTGCAGTGCTCCCGCGTCCCCGAGAAACGGAAACACGCGACCCGTCGCCCCGCGCAGCTGTACCGGGTGCGGGAATGCCCAGTCGTCGTCGTTCTGCACGTACAGCGCCGAGCCTGCGCTGCGTCGCTTGTGCGTCCGTTGCGACACCGCAGCGGCCTGGATGAGGGCGTCGGCGGCCTGCACGCCCGATCGCGCCGCCGCCTCGACGCAGCCAGCGTTCTCCTCGGTGCGGATCCAGTCGCTGGCGAGCAGCAGGTTGTTCACGCCCGAGCCGTCTGCCTCGGGCCGGAGCGCCACGGTCCCCGGCGTAGAGGCCACGTACAGCTCCGTCCCCGTGACGTTCGCCCGTAGGTACTGGCCGTCGATGCGGGCGGAGCCGGCGCGGTTCTGAGGGTCGATCATGCGGTCCCACGTGAACCCCGGAAGAAGCGCGGGGAGTGAGCCCTCGACCCAGGCGATGGCATCCGCCCTCACCTGGGGAAGCGCGACGTTCGGATCGCTGGTGGTGCCGTTGAACACGTCGGACAGGTAGAGGACCGCGCGCTCGTTGGGAAGCCGCTCGACCGGCAGGCATTGCGCCATGTCGGCGGCCGAATTGAAGGGCCCCGCGAAGGCGCCGAGCATCATCCGCCCACCAGTCCATCCCATCTGCGCCAGGTCCTGGTCGAACCAGATCTGGAGCGACTGCGTCGGGATCGTCGTGATGCCCGCGACCGCGGAGGCTACGGTCGGCAGCGCCTCGACCAGCGACGGCGCGCTCTGTTGCATGGCACCGATCGGGATCGCCGAGATGACGTAGTCGAAGTCGGTGCCGCGCCGCAGAGTCTTTGGCCCGCCCGTGCTGTCGAGGATGGGCGTGCTCGGCCAACAGGGCCGTCCGCCGACGTCGACGAAGAGTTCCTGCTCGGCGCGCTCCCGTCCGTCGCCCGTCAGCGCGATCTCCTCGACGTGCCGCGACCCGTCGGGTTCGCGAGCGCCCACCACCACGTCGGTGACGACGTGCTGGAAACGGAAGTGCACCCCGCTCTCCTGCAGGCGGAAGTACAGAGGCGCGAACACCACGTCGCCCATGCCGGCCATGCGGTAGAAGAGGTGGCCCGCGTAGAGCAGCAGCATGAGGATGCTGTCGTAGAGCGCCACGCCCGCAGCGAATTCGACGCCGTGCTGGAAGACGAGGTCGTAGATCGCGTTGACGACCGGGGAGTCCCAAGTCACGTCTTTCGACGGCAAGCCCGGCACCTGGCGCTGGAGCCACGCCTTGTAGTCGAGCGCGTTCAGCACCGGCGACTGGTACGCCTGCGGCGTGAAGAGGCCGTCCCGGATGATCCCGATCAGATTTGCTCCCGCGAAGTAGATGGCCATCCACAGACGACGCAGGGTGAGGTCCGATTCGAGCAGTGAGGTCGGCGGCGCATTCGTGAGAGCGCTCTGGATGATGGGAACGAGCCCCGGGAGGCTCTGCAGCATCGCGGCGCGGTCGAGGTGCGCCGGAGGCATGGCGAGGCTCAAGCGCGCGCTCAGCCTCGGAGCCCTGGCGAAGCGCACCTCGTAGCTCTGCAGCCATCCGAGCAGCGTGCGCGCGGCATTGGCGATGGCACCGACGATGTCACGCTCTTGCGGGTCGGCGTCGCCTGGCGTCTGCCCGTTCGTGGGGAAGTCGAGCGACCAGAAAGTCCACTTCCCGCCGACCCAGTCGGGGAGCTGGATCCGGTCCCCCGGCTCGAGCGCATCGGAGAACGCGGGGAAGCCGTGCGCCCCGTTCAGCTCCCCGTAGCAGTCGCGCAGGATTCGCAGGACCTGGCTGTAGAACCCGAGCAGGATGTGGATGCCGTGCTCCTCGATCCGCATCCCGAGCGCCGGGTCGAGGTTCCTCCCGCTCGCGCACTTGCCCCCGAGCCGCCAGCTCGCTTCGTAGATCGTCACGTCGTACGAGACGTCCGCGTTCGACGCGTGCACGAGCGTCCAGGCGGCTGCAACGCCCGCCATTCCTCCGCCCAGGACTGCCACTTTCACGGTTCTCGGCACTCGCTCCTCCTCTCCTCCAGCTTCATGCCCAGCGACTCGGCCAGGCGTCGTGACTCCTGCAACTCCGCGCCTGCGGCCTGCTCTCGTCCACGCACCGCAAACGTCTCGCCGCGCAGCCTGTGCCACGCGGGACGGGCGAACGGGAAGAGCCGCGCGAAGCGCCCGAGCGCCTTCACCGCGCGCATGGCGTCGCGCTCGCGCGCGCCGTTCGCCGGGTCCGCGCGCCACACCGCGACGGCCGCCTCGGCGGCTCCCGTGTATGCGTCGACGCACGGAGGCAGCGGCAGGACCGCACCCTGCAACCGAGGCAAGAGCTCGGCGAGCACCGCGGCGGCCGCGTCGAGCGCTCCGGCGCGCGCGTGTGCCATGGCCAGCAGTCCTTCGCAGATCGCGATCGAGGATCGATCCGCAAGCGGACGCAGCACACGGTGAGCATCCTCGAGAGAGGCGAGCGCCTCGTCGATGCGGCCTGACACCAGGGCGGAGCGAGCGGTCAGGAACAACCCCCAGCCCACGTGCTGCGCGTTGGTCCGGTCGCGCGCCGACGCGAGGACCGCCTCGAAGCCCACCGCCGCGGTGGTCACGTCGCCGCGGTAGAAGTCCGCGTGCGCCGCGATCGTCATCGCGATCTCGGCGTCCTGCACGTCGCCAGCCTTCTTGAGCACCTCCGCGGCCGCTTCGGCCTGCTCGACGACGCGGTCCCACTCGGCGTGGCCGAGCCGGTAGAGGGCCTCGTGATAGCGCACCCGCGCGCGCGCTGTCGCGTGCTTCCCACCGTCTGCGAGCCGTCCGGCCGCGGAGAAGAGCCGTGCGGCGAGCCCGTGGAAGCCCGCAACCCCCGCGACGTACGCGAGTCGCATCTCGGCCTCGATCAGGAGGGCTGGCTCGCTCGAGCCGCGCGCCCAGAGAACGCCCCAGAGCAGGACCGCCAGCATCGGCGTGGCCGAGAGCGTGAAGTAGTACGAGTTCGCCAGCAGACCGGCGCAGCGCGCTGCCTCCAGTGTTTCGTCGGGGCGCCGCACCGGCCGGCCGAAGCGTCCGAGGGCGACGAGGAGCACCACGGCCGTGAGGCCCGAAGCGACCCGCATGACCCATCCGAGGCTCGTTCGCGGAAGAGGGCGGCCCAGCAGCGCGAGGGCCGTCGCGCAGTCGTCGATGCATCCGTCCACGTCGCCGATGGCGAATCGGGCGTCGCCCCGTTTGCGCTGCCAGACCGCTACGCGCTCGTGCGCGACGCCGCCCGTCTGCTTGGCCAGCTCGAGAGCCCGGCCGAACATCCGCGCGGCTGCGCGGTGCGCGCCGTTGCGGAACGCGATGTCGGCGGCCTTCTCGAGGTACACGAGCGCGCGCTGCGGATCTCCCCCGGCGTCGAAGTGGTGTGCGAGCGTCTCGTCCGGCACCGGCGGGTGTGCCGCGCGAGTCTCGCGGTGCTGCTCGAGGCAAGCCGCCGCACGCTGGTGGACGCGTCGCCGCTCGGACTCCGCCGCAAAGCCGTAGATGGTCTCGCGCAGCTTGTGGTGCGTGAACGCGTAGCCGTCGGGCTGCGTGCGCAGGATCTGTCGCTCGCAAAGCAGATCGAGGGACGCGAGCAGCCTCGAGTCTGGAATGTCGGGCGCCACGCCCGCCATGCAGCATCGCGGCACCTGGGACCCTACGACGGCTGCGGCGAGGAGCACGTCCCGCGCATCGGCGTCCAGATCCGCGAGCCGGCGCTCGAACAGGAGCTTGATCGACTCGGGAAGCGGCAGCCCCTGAGCCACCACCAAAGCGTCCCGGCCGGGCGCACGCAACGACCAGTCGCCGTGGGGCCCACGTCGCAGCCATCCTTGGGCGAGCGCCGTCCGCATGTACTCGGTGAGGAAGAACGGATTGCCCTGCGCGTCGCTGAGGACGTGGTGCACGATCGGCTCCTGAGCCTCGGCGGAGCCGAGCATCTCGCGAGCGATGCGCTCGGACGCGTCGCGATCGAGCCGCTTCACCTCGGCGATGCGCGCCGCGCTCCTCTGGAGGGCACGGAGCCGAGCCGGGTGGATCTCGTCCGCGCGGTACGCCGCGACGATCGCGAGGGGCAGGCCCACGAAGAAGTCGCCTCGCAGCGACTCCAGGACGGCGAACGTGAGCTCGTCCGCCCACTGCAGGTCGTCGAGGACGAACGCGACGGGGCCCTGCGTCGCGAGCGCACGCAGCAGGTGGCGCACTTCGGCAAGGATCTCCTCGCGAGCGGCTTCCGGGGATTGCGGGCTCCGGTCGGCGCGCCCGCCGATGACCTGGCGCAACGTCGCATCGAGCTCTCCGACCAGCGGCCGCTCCGTGCCGAAGAGCAGCGCCGTCTCGGCGGGTCCCCCGTCGCGACACTGGTCCGCGGCGAGTTGGAGCAACGCGCCCATCGGGTGAAGCGGCCCCGCCGACGGATCGGTATCCCCGCTCGGATCGACGTCCACCGCGACGCACCGCCCGCTCAGCACCTTCAGGCCGCAGTGGCGCGCCAAGCGCGACGCCTCCGCGAGCAGACGCGTCTTGCCCACCCCGCTCTCACCGGCGAGGCATACGAAAGAGCCGGCTCCGCCGGCCGCATCCGAGACGATGGCGTCGAGCTCCGACACGAGCTGGCTACGTCCGACGAGCGAACACTCGTAGAGGTAGACCTGCGGCGCGGGCTGGACCGCAGCCGCGGACTGGTCGGCGCCGAGCTCCGCGAGCCTGTCGACGACGTCGAGGGCGTAGGCCGTCCGCGTCCGTCGATCTTTGGAAAGGAGCGAGGCGATCAGCGCGTCGAGCTGCGCGGGCACGCCTGGCGCAATCTTCGAGGGCGGTAAGGGCTGCGCGGTCACGTGCGCGCGCACGATCTCCTGCGGGCTTCCCACGAACGGTGGTCGGCCCGTCGTGGCCTCGTAGAGCACGCATCCCAGCGCGTAGAGGTCCGCCCGAGCATCCACTTCCTCCCCGCGGATCTGCTCCGGGGCGAGATACGGCACGGTCCCCAGCCCCGCGGTGAACTCGTCCAGCCTCCGGCGGTTCTCGTCGTAGATGATCGAGGCGAATCCGAAGTCGATGAGGACTGGGTGCTCTTCGCGGACGATGACGTTGCGCGGGCTCAGATCGCGGTGCAAGACGCCGCGTCCGTGCAGGTAGGCCAGCGTCTCGGCCAGGCGACGCATGATGCCGAGAAGCGACCGATCGACCGGCGGCCGACCTGCCTCCAACCTGTCCTGGAGCAGCGCATCGAGGCGCCGTCCCTCCACGAGAGACATGGCGAGCCACGGCACGCCCCCCTCCACGCCGTCGTCGACTATCTCGACCAGTCCCGGATGGCGCACGCGCCTCAGGACGCGGATCTCGTTTCGCAGCGCCGCGACGGCGCTCGGAGACGCCCTCTCCACCGTCTTGAGCGCCACGTCGGCCCCACCCGGCCGCGCGGCCCTGTAGACGCTCCCCAGCCCACCACGCCCCAGGCGTTCCTTCAGCACGTAGCCCGCCACGCCGGGCTGCTGCCACGGGACGAGCACGGGGCGATGTTAGGGCGTCAGCCCGGATGCTGGAAGCGCCAGAGAGTCGCGTCGGTCTGCAGGGCCGGGATGCGGAGCGCGGGGTTCGGGTGCGAGCGCACGAAGCTGAGCGCACCCGTGTTGCCAGAGGCGCCGTCGAGGCGAGCGAAGAAGTCGAGCAGCCAGATGCCTCCCTCCTCGTTCCACGCGTAGGCGCGAGAGGAGCGGGCGCGGGCGGCGTCGAGCATGTTGTTGCAGCCATTCGCGTCCGCCGCCGCCTCGTTCCACTGGTTGCAGAAGGAGCAGCCGGACGTGACGACGCGGTTCAGATCCGAGAGCACGGGGGGGACGCCCGCCGGCTGGCCGTGCGCGCAACCGGTGTGGCCCAGGTAGTGATGCGACAGCTCGTGGCCGAAGGTGAACGCCACCATCTCGTCGAAGATCTCGTGCGCGCGCGAGATGCGCCGCGCGTCGGCCCAGTACTGCGGGGGAATGATGCCGCCCGGGAGCATGCCACTGCCGCCGCGCGGCGAGACGAGCGATGGGGTGACCGCGGCGGTGTACGCGTCGTATGTGCGCGTGCCGAACAGCTCGTCGCATGCCTTGGTCTGCGAGATGCCGTCGACGACCTCGAGGAGGCCCTCGGTGCCCTCGATGAACGGCGCGCCCGAGTCGTCACAGCCGGCGAAGGCATTCACGTCGGTCGGGTCCTGGTCGAACACCAGCGGGATGCCGGTCACGAGCTGCTGCTTGTCGGGCGAAAGCGCCGCGACGAGCTCGGCGAGCACCGCGCGCGTCTCACCTTGCCACGCCGCGGGCCCGACGAGCGCCGGCAGCAGCGGGCGATTCGGTGCGGGCGCGGGTGCAGGCGCAGGATACGGAGCCGGTCCCGGTGCGGGCGCCGGTTGCGGCTGACCGTATGGTGCGGGCGGATAACCGTAGGGCGGTGGGTAGTAGGGCGGCGGCGGCTGCGCCGTCTGCGGCTGGGCGGGCTGAGGACACGCCGGGAGAAGAAGAAACAGGCAGATCAGAAGGTCAGAAGAGCGAGGTCTGGGCAAAACACCCCCTTCTGATCTTCTGATCTTCCTGTTCATCTCCTCCTTCTTAGGACGAAGCTTCGGCTCCCGCGATCTCGTCGCGCACCGTCCTCAAGGCCGCCGCGAAGGTGCGTGCGTCCGGGTAGCGGTCGGCAGAGTTCATCTGCATCGCCTTCTCGATGATCGCACGCCAGGCCGGCGGCACCGTGGAGCCGGATTTCTGCGTGCCCGAGTCGAAGCGAATCGCGACGTTCACCCCCGCCGGCACCTGCCCGCTCGGCGACCGGGGCGGCGGCGGCTCGCCCACCAGGCACTCGTAGAGGACCGCTCCGAGGGAGAACAGGTCGCTCCGCCCGTCGATCTCGGCGTTGCCCGTCTCCTGCTCCGGGCTCATGTAGCCCGGCGTCCCGAGCGGGCCGCCGGTGTTCGTGATGCGCGTCTCCTCCCATTCGACGCGCGCGATCCCGAAGTCGAGCAGCTTCACGCGCTCCGACCCCGCGGGGTCCTCGCGGTCCACCGCCATGAAGATGTTGCTCGGCTTGAGGTCGCGATGCACCACGCCCGCCGCGTGCACCGCCGCCAGCGCGTCGCACACCTGCATCGCGATGGGCAGGATCTCGCGTGGCGTCAGACGCTGCTTGGTGCGCAGCCGCGTCGCGAGGCTCTCGCCGTGCAGGAGCTCCATGACGAGGTACGCCGTGCCGTCGGGCAGGTGCCCGTGGTCGATCACTTCGACGACGTTGGGGTGCCACGACAGGCCCAGTGCCTCCGCCTCGCGCCGCAGCCGGTCGCTCGCCACGGCCTCGTGCGCCGCCGCCGCGCGCAGCAGCTTGATGGCCACGGGCATCCCGTCCGCGATACGCACCGCCTCGTAGATGACGCCGGTCGCGCCCGACCCCATGCGCCGTCCGATCCGGTACTGCCCGACCGCGACGCTCCCTTCCAGCGTCCCGCCGACTTCGGTGCCGTGCGACTCCTTCAGCGTCAGGCTCCGCTCGAGCGCGTGGACCCGCATCGCCTGCGCCGCCGTCTCGGCGCGTCGCGTCCTCTCGCGCGCGCCGAGCGCCCCCACGAACGCGCCCGCGGCCGTGCCTACCGCGAGCAGCACGTCCGCAGTGCGCCCCGACGCGAGCTGCGCGATGACCGGCATCGCCGCGACCGCCGCACCCACGCCCGCGCCCACCGCACCGCTCAGGCGCGCATCGGGCACGCGCCAGCGCACCTCGTACTCCTGCGCGAGCGACGCGGTCCGCGGCTCGGCCGCCGGAATCCCCGCGGCGCGCGCATCCTCGTAGCCGAACAGCGCCGGCACGGCCGTGAGCTCGGCGAGGCGGGCGAGCGCCAGGAGCCCGTCCTCCTCGAGCGCCGGATCGTGCGCGATGTTCACCCGCCCGCGCCACCAGCCGCGGCGCATGGCGAGCGTCTCCCATCGCGTGCTGCGCGCATACTCGCTGTCGGCCGAGTCGAGCCGCGCGAACGCCTCGGCGGGCGACGACGTGCCCCGGAGCACGCGGACCCAGATCCCCAGGTTGTCCGGCGCGACCAGATGCCGCCACAAGCGCGGGATCGCCTCGCGCGACGACGCCTCGGCGAACGCAGCGAGCGCCCGGTGCAGCGCCGAGAGCGGCACCACGCGCGTCTCGTCCTCGAGGTCGTCGCGCACCATGCGGATGCCGCGCAACCACGTCTCGGCCACGGGCTGTCCCTTTTCGGCGGCGAGCGTGCGCAGCATGGCCTTGAGCAGCGCGCTGCTCGACTGGCCGGTGGGGAAGCTACGACGGTTCACCGCAGACTCATGCTATCGCACCGGGCGGCGATGGACGCGCCGGAAGCCGCCGCGCAGCGCGAGGCCCTGGGGAAAGCGCTCGCACGGGCCCTGGCGCGCATCACGCGGCGCATCATTGCGGTGCGTGGGGACCTGGCGCGCGCCGGGGAGGCCGACGCCCTGGCGCAGCGGGCCCAGCTCTTCGTGGCGGAAGCGGCGCGCTCGCGGCGCGGGGCGACCCGCCTCGTGGCGACGGATTGGTCGAGCGGAGAGCCGCGCGAGGTGGTGCTCGAGATCGATCCGGCGCGAGGCGCGCAGCAGCAGGTGGAGGCCATGTTCCAGCGGGCGCGACGTCTCAAGGAGGGCGCGCGCATCTCGCAGGAGCGCCTGGAGGCGGCCGAGCGCATGCACGCGGCGCTCGAGACGATCGCGACGGAGCTGACGTCGACCGAGGAGCCGGAGTTCGCGTCGCTGACGGCGCGGGCGCGCGCAGCTGCACCCAGGGACTTCAAGCCTCCCGCTCCACAGACGTCGGCCGCGCCCTCGAAGCGCAAGCAGGACCAGGCGAAGCCGCCGTACCGCACGTTCCTCGCTTCCTCGGGGGCACGCATCCTGGTGGGTCGCAATGCGGAGAAGAACGACGAACTGACGCTGCACGTGGCGCGCCCGCGCGACCTGTGGCTTCACGCGAAGAACCGCAAGGGATCGCACGTCGTCGTGCCGCTCGCGAAGGGCGCCGTCTGCCCGCCCGAGGTTCTCGCCGAAGCCGCGCATCTGGCTGCGCACTTCTCGGATGCGCGCGAGGAGGACCTGGTCGAGATCCAGCACACCCCGCGTCGTTACGTGCGCAAGCCCCGAAAGAGCCCGCCCGGGCTCGTGGTGGTCGACCGCGAGAAGGTGATGATCCTGCGCCGCCGCCCGGAGGTGCTGCGGGGGCTCCTGGAACGCGAGATAGAGGAGTGACCGCAGGGCGCCCCCGTCCGGAGTGGCCCAACCTGACACGCCCCCGAATCGCGGAATCCGCGGGAGAAACGGCACTCTGCCGCTGGCACGGCTGTGGCTCATGCGCCTGCACGAGTCGAGTCATGGCCTTCCTCCCACGTACTTCCTTCCTTATCCCCTTTCTCGCCGCGCTCGCCGTCACCGGCTCGGCGTGTGGCGGACGCTTCGCGGGCATCTCCGAACCCGAGGGCGATGACGGTGGCTCGAGCAGCAGCAGCGGCGGATCGAGCGGCGGCGGCAGCGGATCGAGCAGCGGCGTCAGCTCGTCCAGCAGCGGAGGCGGATCCGGCAGCAGCAGCGGGATCAGCTCGAGCAGCAGTGGCGGCGGGAGCGGCGGCGGCTCCGGCTCCAGCAGTGGCGGCGGCGTGTGTCCGCCGGTGCCCGGTGAGGGCTCCTGCGCCTACGGCGAGCAGTGCAACTACGGCACGGGCTGCAGCGCCGAGTACTGCTCGTGCGACAGCGTCGGCAACTGGCAGTGCATCTCCCCCGAGTGCCCTCCGCCCGAGTGCCCGCCGAGCGTTCCTTACAACGGAGAGAGCTGCGCCTACGAAGGCCAGTCGTGCGACTACGGATCGAACGGCGGCACGTGCGGCGAGACGTGCTCGTGCGGTGCTTACTTCGGCGGCGCCGACGGCGGCTCGCTCGAGTGGCAGTGCTACGCCGACCCGTGCCCGCCGCCGGTGTGCCCGCCCTACACGCCGCAGCCCGGCACCGCGTGCGGATCGATCGGCACGTACTGCTACTACCCGGACGACGCGGGCAGCTGCTCGGGCGAGACGTGCGAGTGCGACCCCTCGGGCATCTGGTCGTGCACCATCGGCGGCTTCTGCGATGCGGGCGCTCCTCCGCCCGACGCAGGCTGGTTGGAGTGAGCCATGCGAACCTCGTGGATCGTGATTCTCGGTTGCGTGGCCGTCGCCCTCGCCGGCACCGGATGCGGCGGCAAGTCGTTCGGCAGTGACCTCGGCGACGCCGGAGACGACGGCGGATCGAGCGGCGGAAGCAGCGGAGGCAGCGGGAGCGGCAGCGGATCGAGCAGCAGTGGGAGCGGCGGATCGAGCAGTGGAAGCGGCGGGTCCAGCAGCAGTGGAGGCGGCTCCGGCAGCAGCAGCGGCGGCGGTCTCTGCCCGGCGAGCCCCGGCGAAGGCTCGTGCTCCTACGGCGAGCAGTGCAACTACGGCAGCGGCTGCGGCGAGACCTTCTGCACCTGCAGCACGTCGAACCAGTGGGAGTGCGCCGTCAGCGATTGCCCGCCACCGGTGTGCCCGCAGCAGTGGCCGCAGGACCTCCCGTGCGGCGACCCGGGCATGACGTGCGACTACCCCACCGGAGGTGGAAGCTGCGGCTCGTCGTGCACCTGCGTGCCCTACGGCTCGGACGGAGGGTCCTACGCCTGGAACTGCGTCTCGCCTCCGTGCCCTCCCCCCTCCTGCCCGCCCTACCCGCCGCAACCCGGCGACGCATGCACGTCGTTCAACGAGTCCTGCGACTACGCGTTCGACGCCGGCTGCGGCGGCGAGTACTGCACGTGCGACGCCTCCGGCACGTGGTTCTGCGCCATCGGCGACTGCGTAGACGCCGGGCCCCCGATCGACGCGGGCACCTGGCACGACTGAGGGATCAGTCCCAGGTGATGTGATAGCGGCTGCGCACGAGCGCGACGCCGTGGGCCTCGCCGTCGGGATCGTGACCGAGGGTGCGAACGCGCACGTTCTTCGCTCCGGCTGTCCCGAGGGCCACGGGCACGAAGCCGCTCGTCACGATCGAGAACCACTCGACGAGCGGCTCGGGGATGCCGTAACGGTCCGCCTCGAAGACCCGCTCGTCCACCATCTTGCCGGCAGCGTCGCCGAAGTCGAAGTAGCGCAGCGACAGCTCGGGCAAGCGCTGCACGATGCGCTCGACGGAGGCGATCGAGACGACGAGCTTGTAGATGCCCCGCAGGTCTCGTTCGGCCAGCCAGACCGCGTTCTGGCGGACGAAACGCGGCCACGGCGACTGGGCGGTGCGCGCGGCCGCGCGGCTGATGGGGAGGATGGGCATCACGTCGTACCAGCCACCGCTGAGGAACTGCTGCTCGAAGAACGTGGCCGTTTCGGGATCGAGATTCGCGACGACGGCCTCCCAGCCACCCGTCACTCGCTCGGAGAAGAAGTCGCGGGCGCCGACATAGACGAGGCCCTTTGCGTTGAAGGGCGCACGTACCGGGATGGAAGGATCCGAAGTCACCACGCCACTTCCACGATCTGCGTGGTCGCGTCGTACGAGACGAGCTCGGCGTCCGCGGACGGACCGACGCAGAGGCGCATCGTGGCGCGCACGATCGCCGGCGTCCCGAGGCGGTACTGAGGATGGTCGGAGTACGGGTGACCGAGGAAGCGCAGCGTCGCGTCGCGGTCGCGGATGTCGAGAAGAAGCTGCAAGGGCCCGCGCCGGTGATGACGCATCGCCGCGGGGAGTAGCTTGAGCACGCGACGCGGCGACGTCACGGACAGGAGCGCCTTGAAGAAAGTGTGGGTGCCGAGCACCGTGCACTCCTCCATGGCCCGCACGAACGCGTCGTCGTCGCGCTTCGCGCTCGTGTCGTAGAGAGCCTCGAGCGCGCGGCGCATGACCATCTCGGGGTACCACTGCGACACGACGGGGTCGCGGACCGTGTCGCGCAGCTCTTCGGGAACGCCTGCGACGTACTTCTCGAACGCGCCATCGCGTCGCTCGTCTTGCAGGTACCGGCGGAGCGTGACCAGCCACACCCCCTTGACCTCGACCGCCATCGCGACGTCGATGATATCCGACGCCTCACTGCCAGCGGCCCGCAAGCGTGAGCCCTCCGCCGGCGCCGAACGCCACGGGCGACACGCTCACACCCGAGCCGCCATTCGACGAGGGTGCGACCAGCCACAGGACGATGCCGCCCGCGGCGAGCACGCCGCCGGCGACGAAGAGCACCGTCGACGTGTTCCCCGCCGAGATGGCGTCGCGACGGATCTGCGCCGCCTGGGCGGTGCAGTCGTCCTGCTTGCAACCCCCGTTGCTGTTCGACTGGTCGTTCTTGCTCTTGGCCTCGATGCCGAAGTAGCTGCCGACGCCGAGGGTCACGATGCCTGCGCCCGCCGCGATGAGGCCCACGGTGCGCCACGGGAATGCGCTGTGTGCGGCGTCGGGGCTGGAGCCATCTTCGCCCGCAGGCGCCGCGTCGGAAGCCGTCGGTGACACGGTGGTGGGGGTCGCATCCGCACCGGCGACCTCGAGACGCACGGGCACGTCGAGCCGCTGTCGCTCGCTGATCGCCACGGTCGCCTGCGCGTCGCGCATCCCGGGCGCGCTGACGACCAGCCGGTGCGTGCCGGGGTCGACCGGCACCGGCGTGCCCACCGCGACGGCTTGGTCGTCGAGCTTCGCGGTCGCCGCCGGCGTGCCCTGCGCCAGGACGCGCACCGTCGGCACGCGCGGCTCGAGCGCTGCCTTTGCGCTCTGGGAGGCCGCCGCCACGTCTGCCTCGCCGGCAGCCTTCGCCCCATCGAGCGCGCGCCCGTAGTCGCGACTCGCGGCGCCGAGCTGGCCGAGTTGCTCCTCGGCCTGCGCCAGCGAGAAGAGCACCTTGGGCGACGAGCGAATCGCGAGCGCCGCGGCGAAGCGGTCCCGCGCATCGGCCCAGTGCCCCGCAGTCGCGGCGTCGAAGCCCTCCTTGTAGAGCGCCGTGCGCCGGGTCTCCTCGGGCGTGGCGGCTCCCTCCCCCTGCGCGCGGGCCACGGCCGCCGAGCACACTGCGGCGACGACGACGAACGCGCACGCCGCCAATCGACCCCGGGCACCACGGCATCCCGCCATGTCCCTCGATCATACACAAATCGCTCGCGCCGAGGCCCGGAGGTAGACTCGAAGAGCGATGAGGGAGCCGAACGTGGTCGGCCGCTACGCGATCTACGACAAGATCGCACAGGGCGGGATGGCCAGCGTGCACCTGGGGAGGCTGCGCGCCGCGGCGGGGTTCTCGCGCACGGTCGCCATCAAGCGGCTGCACCCGCACCTCTCCGAGGAGCCGGAGTTCCTCAAGACGATCGTGGACGAGGCGCGCCTGGCCGCGCGCATCAGCCATCCCAACGTCGTGCCGACGATCGACGTCGTGTCCGGCGCGGGGGAGCTGCTCATCGTCATGGAGTACGTGCGTGGCGAGTCCCTCTCGCGGCTCCTGCGCGCGGCGGTGGCGCGCGGAGGGCGCCCGCCGCTCGCCGTGACGAGCGCCATCGTGCTCGGCGCGCTCCACGGCCTGCACGCCGCGCACGAGGCGACGAGCGACCGCGGCCAGCCGCTCGGCATCGTGCACCGCGACGTGTCCCCGCAGAACATCCTGGTGGGCGCGGACGGCGTGGCGCGCATCATCGACTTCGGCGTCGCCAAGGCCGCAGGTCGACTGCAGACGACGCGCGAGGGGGTCATCAAGGGCAAGGTCGCGTACATGGCGCCCGAGCAGCTCGCCGCCGCCGAGACGACGCGACGCGTGGACGTGTACGCGATGGGGGTCGTTCTCTGGGAGATGCTCGTCGGGCGCCCCCTCTTCCGCGCCGATTCGGACGCCGCCCTCGTAGCAGTGGTGATGGCCGGCCAGGTGGAGCCGCCGAGCGCACTGGTGCCGGACCTCCCCTCCGGGCTCGACGCGCTCGTGATGACGGCGCTCTCGCGCGAGGCGGCCGACCGCTTCGCCTCGGCGCAGGAGATGGCCGACATGCTCGTGCGCGTCCTGCCGCCGGCACTCCCGACGGACGTCGGCAAGTGGGTGCAGGACCTCGCGCGCGACGCGCTGACGCAACGCGCGGCGACGCTCGCGGAGATCGAGAGTGCGTCCGGCATGGTGCGCGCGTCGATCAGCGACGTCCCTCCGCCCGAGGCCCCTGCGGTGCGTGCGAAGGCGCCCGAGCGCAGCACGGACGACGCGCCGACGATCGCCTCACAGCCGTCGAGTCTTTCGATCGAGACGCCGCGACGCAGCCTGTTGCCCCCGTGGCGTTCGCCGCGCGCGCGCGTGGTGGCGATCGCCGGGGGCATCGTGCTGACGGCCGCGGTCGCGGCGATCCTCGTCGGTCGTCGCGGTGGATCGGAGAGCCCGGCGGGCGCGGTCGCGTCGAGCGCGCCGGCGCCCGGGACCGCGGCGCCCTCGGTGGCGGAACTGACGCCGAGCGCGGTGCCCGCGGCACCGTCGAGCGTGGCGCAACCTCCGGACAGTGCGACCCCGGTCGCCGCGACGGCGGCACCCACGCACGCGCCCCCGGCCACGCCGCACCCGGCGCCCCGGCCGCGGCGCCAGTCGACCCCGTCGCCGCAGTCGAGCGGCATGGTGCGCTTCTCGCAGCCGGACTGAGTCTCAGTGGAAGGCCGCGAGCTGCATCACCCACCCGCAAGTCTGGGTGAGCGCCGCGGTGGCCGAGTAGCTGCCGGCGGCAGAGACGATCTGATCTTCTGCGATGTCGCCCAGGGTGGTCACCCCGCGACTGGTGAAGCCGGCCCCTGCACCGGAGTACTGGTAGGTGCTCATTCCCGCGCCGACGAGGAGCTCGCGCGCGTACTTCGTCGTCGCGGACCCGCTCGATGCTGGGCTGGCGCTCATTGCCTCGGCAGTCGCGCCGACGTCGAACGGTGAGGTCGGGTCCAGCCCCGAGTACTCGAGGGCCCGCAGGTCCACCACGTTGGCGGGCATGTCGAAGCTCACCGTCACGGTGTTGGCACCAGCGCCAGCGGCGTGGATGCCGGGCGCGTAATAGATCGCTTGCGAGCAGTCGGGCGAGAAGCGCGTCGTCGGCACCGCGAGCGAGTAGGTGTTGCCCGCGGAGTCGGTCACGCCGTTGACGTTGGCGGAGGCGTCGTTCCATCCGACGGCGATGACGTTGAGATCGCCCGCGAGCTGCGCGCTCGGATAGATGACCGTCGGCGTCTGGCGCTGCCCGCCAGGCGTCGCGACCGAGCTCTGTACGAACGCGATGGGACCCGCGTCGACACCGCCCCCGCTCGAAGAGCCGGAGGAGGAGCCGGACGAGGAGCCCGAGGACGAGCCCGAGGAAGATCCCGACGAGGATCCGGAAGAGGAGCCCGACGATGAGCCGCTCGAGGACCCCGACGACGACCCGGAGGAAGAGGAGCCGCTCGAATCGAGCCCGCCGCTCGAACCCGACCCCGAGCTCGACGAGCTGTCGCCCTGCGCGTCGGTCGTGGCGTCCGTGCCGCCGCCCGACGAGCCGCCGGAGCTGTCGTCCGACGCAGCCTCCGGCGCGGGGCCATCGCCGCCGCCACCGCCCTCGACGCCGATCACGTTCGGCTCGTCGATGCCGAGCAACGCCGTGCACCCGCCCGCACCCGCGAGCGCCGCACACGCAGAGAGGAGGACAGCCCCCGCGCGCAGCCCCATCGAGCTCTCATCGTACCCCACCCACGGCGGATCGGTGGTCTGCAGCGTCGGAGCATGGGACAATCGAGGGCGCAGCGGAGGGTACGATGGGCCGTCTGCCTCGATTGAGAGCCGCTTACATCCTCGCAGTCGCCTCCGCCGTGGCGTGCGGCAGCACGGCCGGAAACGACACCTCGGATGCCTCGTCCAACGATGACGGCGGCAGCGGCGACGCGGCAGGTGACGGCAGCGGGGGCGGCTCGGGCGGCTCCTCGGGCCGCGACGGCAGCAACAGCGGCAGTGGAAGCGGCGGCGGCTCCGGGAGCAGCTCCGGTTCCGGCTCCAGCTCCGGCGGCTCGAGCGGCGGAACGCCGACCACCAGCGTCCTCACGTACCACAACGACAACGGCAGGACGGGGCAGTACACGCTCGAGACGCAGCTCACGCCGTCCACCGTCAACGCCACCAAGTTCGGCAAGAAGTTCTCGCAGCCGGTCGACAGCTACGTGTACGCGCAGCCGCTCGTCGTCACGGGGCTGAACGTCGGGGGGAAGACGCACGACGTCGTCTTCGTCGTCACCGAGAGCAACAGCGTCTACGCGTTCGACGCGGACGCGGCCGGACCCGCGCTCTGGCACACCAACGTCGGCACGTCCCTGTCTTGCAACGACCTGAACGACTGCGGCGATCTGGTCCCCGGCGCCGGCATCACGGGCACTCCCGTCATCGATCCGAGCACCGGGACGATGTACCTCGTCGCGCTGGCCAAGGACTCCGGCGGGAAGTTCCACCACCAGCTCCACGCGATCGATCTGACGACGGGAGCCGAGAAGCTCGGCGGCCCGGTCGAAGTCTCGCCGACTGCGCCGGGCACAGGCGCCAACAGCCAGAACGGGACGGTGCAGTTCGATCCCGGCACGCACTACCAGAGGTGCGCGCTGCTCCTCGCCGGAGGCGTCGTCTACGTCGGCATCGGATCGAACGCCGAATCGGACACCGACAACCATGGCTGGGTCGTTGGCTACGGAGCGAGCGACCTCAAGCCCACGATGACCTTCTGCACGTCGCCGAACGACAACTGGGTCTCCGTCTGGCAATCCGGCGGCGGCCTCGCCTCCGATTCGGCCGGCTACGTCTATCTCGAGACGGCCAACGGCACGTTCGACGTGAACACCGGCGGGAGCGACTACGGCGACAGCGCGCTCAAGCTCGACTCGACCGGCAAGGTCGTCGACTACTTCACGCCCTACAACCAGGACGCCCTGAGCAGCGCCGACATCGACTTCGGCTCGGCGAACCCGGTCCTCCTCCCGGACCAGACCGGCGCCGTCGCGCACGAGCTCCTCGCGACGGGCAAGCCGGGCATCCTCTATCTGATCGACCGGGACGCCATGGGCCACTTCCACAGCGGTGACGACAGCCAGATCGTCCAGTCGGTCTCCGCCTTCCCCAACACGTCGGGGATCACGAACGGCATCTTCATGTCGCCCGCGTACTGGAACGGCAACGTGTACGTCGCGGGGATCGACAGCCACCTGCAGGCCTTCTCGCTCAGCGCCGGCAAGCTCTCGACCACGCCGACGTCGCAGACGGGCCGGCAGTTCGGCTTTCCCGGGGCGACGGTCAGCGTCTCGTCCAACGGCGCCGCGGCGGGGATCGTGTGGGTGCTCAACGGCGCGGCCGGCGAGCTCGACGCGTACGACGCGACGAACCTGGCCACGGAGCTGTACGACACGACGCAGGCGTCGGGCGGGCGCGACACGCCGGGGCAGCCGGTGAAGTTCGCCGTGCCCACCGTCGCCAACGGCCACGTGTACGTGGGGACGCAGACGGAGCTCGACGTGTACGGCCTCTTGCCCTGAGCGCGACGTTGACCGCGCCGCTGCCGTTCGCGCTCACGCCCATCCGCAAAGGGTTCGGCGTCGAGGTCGTCGGCTTCGACTTCGGGCGAGCCCCGTCCCTCGAAGCGATCCAGGCGCTGCGAGGCGCGCTCCTCGAGCACGGGCTGCTGCTGTTCCGCGGTCGCACGCTCGAACCTGCCCTGCAGGTGGCCTTCACGCTCGCCCTCGGAGGAGGCGTCCACCGCTGCTCGCCGCCGACGAGGGCGATCCCGGCGTTCCCGGAGATCTTCCGCGTCGCCAACCGCGCGGACCAGGGGAACCTGAACAACGGTCGCTACTGGCACTGCGACGGCGCCTATCTCGAGACACCGACGGCGGTGACGCTGCACCACATCATCCGGCCGACGCCCGACGGCGACACGCTCTATGCGAACCTCGCCGACGCGTACGAGCGGCTCCGTCCGCGGGACCGCACGCTCCTCGAGGGGATGAAGACGATCTCGCAGGTGCCCGCGGTGGCGCACGCGCTCGTCCGGAAGCACCCGGTCACGGGGCGGGCGATCCTCTACGTGAACCTCGAGCCCAAGGCGCGGATCGTGGACCAGGCGGGCGCCGCGCATCCCGAGCTCGCCGTCTTCCTTCGCGAGCACCTGAATCGCGGCTGCTATCGCCACAAGTGGCGCGCGGGCGACCTGGTCGTCGTCGACAACTTCGCGGGGGCGCACTGCGCCACACCGGCGAACCCGAGCGCGCTTCGCGTCCTGCACCGGACCACGGTGCCGGGTCAGCGCGTCTGG
>DATJYG010000347.1:0-9599 GCA_035499695.1 Polyangiaceae bacterium | reverse complement strand
TCGACGCTGTCGTTGACGCCGCGGATGAGCACCGACTGGTTGCGCACCACGATGCCGCGCTCGAAGAGCTTGCCGAGCGCGGCCTCGGTGACGCCGGTGATCTCGTTGGGGTTGTTGAAGTGCGTGTGCAGGACCACGTCCTTGCGCAGCTTGCGGCCCTTCTCGACCACGCGCGTCAGCGCGTCGACCCACGCGTCGTCCGTCAGGATCTTCATCGGCATGACCGCCGGGCCCTTGGTCGCGAAGCGCATGCGGCGCACGTTGGGGATGGCGAGCAGCGCGTCGCCGATCTCCTCGATGTGCTGCGCGCGCAGCTGGTAGGCGTCGCCGCCGGATATGACGATGTCCTCGAGCTCCGGGCGCGAGGCGATGTACTGGTAGGCGCGCTTCCAGCGGTCCTCGTTCGGGCGAAGGTGCACCTTCTCGACCTCGTCGGTGTCGAGGCCGATGGCGTACGACCGCGTGCAGAACCGGCAGTAGACCGGGCACGTGTCGAGCGGCAGGAAGAGCGCCTTGTCCACGTACCGGTGCGTCAGCCCCTGCACCGGCGCGTCGGCCTGCTCGTGCAGCGAGTCGAGCCCGAGCTTGGGGTGATCGTCGAGCAGGCGCGAGGCCACCGGGAAGAACTGCGTCCGCAGCGGGTCCTCGTACGGGTGCTCCCAGTCGATGAGCGACACGATGTACGGACTGACGCGCACGCTCATGGGGGCGCGCTTCATGCCGCTCTCGAGGTCGGCCACGAAGCCGGCGGGCACGAGGTCCTGGATGGTCTGGACGAGCTTGTCGACCCGCGTGATCGAGTTCTTCGCCTGCCACGCGTGGTCCAGGAACGTCGCCTCGTCGACGGCCTTGTACGCCGGGATCTTCTGCCACCACGTGCCTCGCCGCAGGTCCTTGTGACGCAAGGCCTCCGGGCCTACCGGCGGCTTCTTGGCGACGATGGGCTCTTGCTGCGCGGGCTGCTGCTGGACGATCGGAAGAGGCTGAGAGGACATGATCAGGCCGTGCCTTTTCCCATGAGGTAGCTCACCTTGCAACTACGCGCCGTACCGTGACGCGGCGCGACGAAGCTCGAGCGCCACCTCGTCGGCCAGTTCCTTGGGCTCGAGCACACGCGCGCAAGCGCCGAACCCGAGCACCCAGGCGCGCACGCGCGCCACCACGTCGGGGCTGGCAGGCACGGCGAGCGAGGCGCGCAGTCTTCCATCGGGAGCGGACGCAAGGCGCTGCGAGGGATGCACCTTCCGCGCTCGCACGGCGTCGGCCACGCGCGCGTCGAACTCCACCATGACCTTGAGCGCCTTTTGCGCCCGCGCCACGCCGAAGTCACCGTGCAGCCATTCGTCGAGCGCGAAGTCGTCGGGCACCTCGAACCGCTCCTGCTCGTGGGTGAGGAGCTCGCTCATTCGGTCGAAGAGGAACGCGCGCGTCGTGCGGTGCTCGACGTCGCGGGCGATGCAGGTGATGGCGCCCTCGTGCAGCACGAGGGCGTACGGGTGCGTCGTCAGACGCGCCGGCCTCCCCCCCGCTCCATCGGCGCCCGGCTCGCGGTAGCGGAAGCGGAGCACCGTCATGTCGGCGACGGCCTGGAACGCGGCGTCGACGTCCTCGGCCCGGTTGCCGTACGCGCGCGGGACGGCCGGCACGTAGGCGAAGCGGTCCTCGAGACCCGTCGCGTCGGACGCCACGTCTCCGCGCACTCCGGGACGCACCGCAGGGCGGTGCGCCACCTGCTCCACCTGGCGGAGCGCGAGGTCGATCTCGTCGAAGAGCGCCGATCCCTTGAGCACGTCGAACACGCGACGCGCCGCGAGGAGGCCGTACGCCTGCGCGCGCCGCAGCGTGACGGCGCGACCGCGCTCGCTCGGCTTGATGCGCCAGAGCTTCTCCGCCCCCGGGGCGAGCTCGATGCCTTCGAGCTCGGTCACGAGCCCCAGCTCGTTGAGGTACCGGCGCACCGAGCGCGTCGACACCTTGAGCATGATCGCCAGGTCCTCGAGCGTGAACCCGCCGGTGTGCGTCTCGAGCTTCTCGCGCAGCAGATCGAGCCGCCTGCTCTGGGTGAACTTGCCGGGCGACCTTCCGGCGCTCGACGACTTGTGCCGCGGGATCGGGCGGAGGGGCATGAGCGACGCTCAAATGGCGCGGTCGCGCATCTCCTTCTTGTAGCGGTCCTTGTACTGGTTGTGGCAGCCGCGGCACGAGGCTTTCACCCCGTCGAGGCTCTGGGCCTTCGCCGCGTCGGCCCCGTCGCGAGCGATGGAGGCCCAGTTGGTGTAACCGGCGGGCGCGAAGGTGACGACCTTGGTGAGGGCGGTGGCGAGGGCATCGAAGTCCTGGGCGCTCATCGCGACGGACGTGTTGGCCTTCATCCAGGCGTAGAGCGGGCACGGAGGAAGCGGCTTGTCGCCACACTTGGCGGCGGGCTTGCTGCTCCCGCTCGCCGAGGGCGCCGCGCTCGCCGTCGCCGAAGGGGCCGCCGACGCCGATGCTGCCGCAGACGCTGAATCTGCCGCCGATGCCGACGCGGTCGCGGAAGCCGTCGCCGACGCCGACGCCGTCGCCGTCGCTGATCCAGCCGAGCCAGCCCCCTCGTCCTTGGAGCACCCGGCGAAGGCGGCCACGAGAGCGAGACACACCGCGAGAGCCAGACCAGGCAAGGTTCGCGTCATCGTGTGCGAACGATAGCAACGGCGACCGACGCGGTGTAAGCCTATCGGCTCCGATGCGCACCCTCGTCGAGATGATCGCGGCCAAGCGCGACGGCGAGACGCTTTCCCGCGAGGAAATCGGCGCGCTGGTGGACGCGCTCGGCCGCGGCGAGCTGGCCGACTACCAGATGGCCGCGTGGCTCATGGCCGTGTACTTCCGCGGCCTCGACGACGGCGAGACCGTCGCGCTCACCGACGCGATGCTGCGCAGCGGCCGCGTGCTCGACCTGTCGCGCGTCCCGGGCGTGAAGGTGGACAAGCACTCCACCGGCGGCGTCGGCGACAAGGTGTCCATCTGCCTCGCCCCGCTGGTCGCCGCGTGCGGCGTTCCCGTTCCCATGGTGAGCGGCCGCGGCCTCGGGCATACCGGCGGGACGCTCGACAAGCTGGAGGCCATCCCCGGCTTCCGCACGCAGATCGCGGCCGAGGATTTCGCGCGCATCGTGGGCGAGGTCGGCTGCTGCATGATCGGCCAGACCGCCGAGATCGCCCCCGCCGACAAGCGCATCTACGCGCTTCGCGACGTGACGGCGACGGTCGAGTGCATCCCGCTCATCGTGGCGTCGATCCTCTCCAAGAAGCTCGCCGAGGGCATCGACGCCCTGGTGCTCGACGTGAAGGTTGGCCGCGGCGCCTTCATGAAGGACCTCGCTCGCGCGCGCGCCCTCGCCGAGGCGCTCGTGCGCGTCGGCACGCAGGCGGGCAAGCGCGTCTCGGCGCTGCTGACCGACATGGAGTCCCCCCTCGGCGTCGCCGTCGGCAACGCGGTCGAGACGCGCGAGGCGCTCGACGTGCTCGCGGGAAGCGGACCTGCGGACCTCGTGGAGTGCACGATGCGCCTCGGGGCCGATATGCTCGTGCTCGGCGGAATGGCCGGCGACGAGCCGGCCGCTCGCGCGCGTCTCGCCGCGGCCATCGCCGACGGGAGCGCCGCGCGCACCGCAGAGCGCATGATCGCCGCGCAGGGAGGCGACGCGCGCGTCGTCGCCGACCGCGGGCGCCTCGAGGTCGCCCCCGAGGAGATCGTGGTCCCCTCGCCGCGCGACGGCTTCGTGACACGTGTCGACGCGCTCGCCATCGGCCTCGCCGGCGTCGCCATGGGCGCCGGCCGGACGCGCGCCGACCAGAGCGTCGATCACGCCGTCGGCATCCTCGTCGAGGCCAAGCCGGGCGACCGCGTCACGCGCGGCCAGCCGCTCGCGCGCCTGCGCGTCAGGGCGAAAAACGCTGCCGCATCGAGCATCGCGGAGCGGGTGGCAAGCGCATTTGCCATCGGTGATGCCCCGCCGCATCACCGGCCGCTCGTTCTGGACCGCATCGACGCCTAGCGATCCGCGCTCGACCAACGCGCCCGGATGCGTCTAGATTCGCGCTTGTAAGGAGGTCTTCTCTCATGCTGCGAAGACTCGCCACCCTCGGCGCCGCACTCGGCGCCCTTCTCGTCGCTTCCCCCGCCAGCGCCCAGACGAAAGCCTTCGGCGATCAGGGAGAGTTCATCATCGGCGCCGACCGCATGTTCGGACTGTTCTCGTTCACGCAGAACCAGTTCAGCAGCGGGGGCAACACGATTACCGTGACCGGCACCGACATGGCGTTCTTCGGTGGGCTCAACTCGGTCGCCGTCGGCAGCAACGCCGCGGGCGCGGCGTTCGTCGCGGGAAACCCCACCTTCTACAACATCCCTCGCCTGGGGTTCGACTACACGATCATCCCGAACCTCACCATCGGCGGCGAGCTGATGGCCTTCTTCACGCTCGGGGGGAGCACGACCTTCAACAACGCGAGCCAGGGCAACGCCGGCGGCAACGCGTTCGGCGTCGCGCCGCGCGTCGGATACATCTTCAACCTGAGCGACGTGTTCGCGATCTGGCCGCGCGGCGGCTTCTCCTACTACGACGCGAACTACAGCCTGCAGAACGCCCAGTTCAACCGCTGCAACAACACGGCGAACGCGAACGTCTTCGGGCTCGACATCGACCCGGTGCTGACCATCTCGCCGGTCTCGCACTTCGCCTTCCAGGTGGGACCGTCGCTCGACTGGGGCTTCACGGGCGGCGCCTCGGCGACCGCGCCGCGGAGCGCGGACTGCAGCCAGACCGCGACCACGTCGTACAGCTACCAGGCGATCAACTTCGACATCAACGCCGGGCTGCTCGGCTGGTTCTGAGTCCGATCGCTACTTGAGCTTCGCCCCCGGCTCGACGTCGGGCACCGTGGCCAGTGCGAGCTTCTCGCTCGGGCCGGTGGCGAGCAGCATCCCGTGCGAGACGAGCCCCTTGCCGAAGTCGCGAGGGGCCAGGTTCGCGACGACCACGACGCGCCGGCCGACGAGGCTCTCGGGCGGGAACGAGAGCGCCAGCCCCGCGATGATCGTGCGGGGCTCGGGCTCCCCCACGTCAACGGTGAGCCGCAGCAGCTTGTCCTTCTTGGGCACGCGCTCGCAGGTGCGCACGATGCCGACGCGCAGATCGACCGCTGCGAACTGGTCGTAGGTGATCGGGCTCGCCGCCGTGGTCGGGAGCGCGGTCAGGGTCGAGGTCGCGGCAAAGGGCGGCGGCATGGTCGAGATCGAGGTCGTGGTCGCCGCAAAGGGCGGGGGCATGGTCGTGGTCGTGGTCGTGGTGGCGGTCGCGGTCGCGGTCGCGGTCGCATTTCCGTTCGCGTTCTCGACGTGCGGCGTGAGCTTCGCCAGGAGCGCCTTCGAGCCGTCGGCGTCCAGGGTCGGGAACAGCGGGGACGCAGGAGCGAGCGGCGTTCCTGCCTGAACTGGCTCCAGGAACGGCGTGAGCAGATCGCCCCCGACTTTGATTGGCTGCAGCCCGAGCTGCATGCGCATCTCGTCGCTCTTCTTCGGAATCACCGGCCAGATGAGCCGGCTCAGCGCTTCGAGCACCGAGAGCAAGGTGCTCAGGATCTGATTCACGCGTTCCTTGTTGCCCTTCTTGTCCTCGGCCCAAGGCGCCGCCCGGTCGACGTACTGGTTCGCCAGTGACGCAATCGCCCACGTCGCCTCGAGCGCACGGTGCGGTGCGAGGGCATTCCACTGCTCGAGGACGGCATGCCACTCGCCGAGCACCGGCTTCCGCAACGCCTCGTCTATCGGCGCCTCGGGCACCTTGCCGTCGGTCATCTTGGCGCACAGCCCCAGCGTCCTCGCGAGCAGGTTGCCGAGGTTCTTGCCCAGGTCGGCGTTGTACCGCTCGATCATCTGCGACAGATCGAAGTCGCCGTCCTGCCCGAACGCGATCGCCCGCAGCAGCTGGTAGCGGAGCACATCGGCCCCCGCCTCGTCGCCGCCGCACACCGAGCCGAAGCCGCGCGCGATCGCCACGGGGTCGACCGCGTTGCGCAGCGACTTGCTCATCTTCTGCCCGTTGAACGTGAGGAACCCGTGCGCGTACACCGTGGTCGGCAGAGGCAGCCCGGCAGCCATGAGGAACGCCGGCCAGTAGATCGCGTGGAACCGGACGATGTCCTTGCCGACGAGGTGCACGACCTTCCCGTCGTCCCAGTAGCGCTGCAACTCGGGCGGCGATTGCACGGCGCTCCAGTAGTTCGCGAGCGCGTCGAACCAGACGTACATCACGTGCTTGGGGTTCCCCGGCACGGGCACGCCCCACGTGAAGCTCGTGCGCGAGACCGAGAGGTCCTTCAGGCCGCCGCGCACGAAGCTCGCGACCTCGTTGCGCCGCGTCTCGGGCTGCACGAACTCGGGGTGCTTCTCGTAGTAATCGAGCAGCGGCTTCTCGTACTTCGAGAGCTTGAAGAAGTACGTGTCCTCCTTCAGCCACTCGGTCGGCCGCTTGTGGATCGGGCAGACGTTGCCCGGCTGCACGAGGTCCTTCTCCGTCTTGAAGTCCTCGCACTCGACGCAGTACCAGCCCTCGTAGGCGCCGAGGTACAGGTCCCCCTTCTTCTCGATGATCGTCCAGAGCTCCTGCACGAGCTTCTCGTGGCGCGGCTGCGTCGTACGGATGAAGTCGTCGGGCTGGACCTCGAGCTTCGGCCACACCGCCTCGAAGCGGTCGCTCATGTCCTTCACGAACGCCGCGGGCGCCATTCCCTTCTCCTGCGCGACGCGCTCGATCTTCATCCCGTGCTCGTCGGTGCCCGTGAGCATCCGCGTGTCGTCGCCGCGCAGGAGGTGGTAGCGGCGGATCGCGTCGCAGGCGATCGTCGTGTACGACGTGCCCAGGTGCGGCACGTCGTTCACGTAATAGATGGGCGTGGTGACGTAGAAACGGCTCATCGGACGAGCCGAGGGATTAGCACACGTCAGGCGCGGCCTTCGGTCGTCGGCTGCGAGGGCGACGAGGGCATGCGCGAGACGCGCGGCGCGCCGTCGAGCGCCCTGCGCAGCGGGAGCATGAAGAGGCGATCGATGGCGCGGCGCTGGTCACGCGGGGGCGGGTCGCCGACTGTGGCTTGCATCAGGCGCGCGTCGGGCGCGAACTTGGTGTTGCGCGTGTCGGCCGTCATCGAGGAGACGAGCACGACCTCGGCCTCCCCCTGCCGCACCCAGGTGGCCTGGCAGAGCGAGGTGACGTGCCCGCCCGACTCCTGGAACACGAAGGGCCGCCACTCGAGGGGCGCGTCCAGATCGATGCGACGGCTGCCGACGCGAAGCTCGGTGCGGTCGAGGACGACCGGGTTGCCCTCGGCGTCGAAGAGGTACACCCGCTCGAGCGACGCCGGGACGCGCGCCGAGAGCGCGGCGAGGAGCCGGTTCGCATCCGGAGCGGACAGGGACACGGCCTCGTCGACAGGCAGGTCCGACTCGGGAGCCGTCGTGGCCCGCTCCACGAGGAGCCGCGCCTCCTCGAGATCGGTCTCGCGATCCACCCGCACCGGGACGAACCGCGTCGCCGCGGGGCTCGTGAGGGCGAGCACGAAGGCCGAGCGGTCGTATCGCGCGAGCACGGTGACGCCGAACGGCTCGCGCAACGTGGCGAGCTTCGTCTCCTTGCCCGGCTCGATGCGACGGATCACGTGCCCGTCGATGACGAGCCAGCCGTGCGGCGGCTGCATCCGGCGCGAGAGCACGTGGTGCGCGGCCGCCGCGCAGGCCACGAGCGCGACGGCGATGCCCGCGCGCAGCCCCACGGCCACCGGTAGCAACAGGGCCAGCGCGATCGCCGCCGCCACGAGGACGACGGCGACGGCGGTCGCCGCTTTCGCGGCAGGCGCTGGTGCGCGAGGCCCGAGCGGCAATCTGAGCGCGCCCGGAGCCGATCGCAAACCGCTCATCACGTCACTTTAAGTAGCACCCGAAAAGCGCCTTGGCGCCGTGCGCAGCGCACTCACACGACCTCACTTGCCGCAGGGATTCGGATCCGTCGCGTCGGGAACACCGTCAGCGTCAAGATCGCGCACGGGTGTCTGCGGCGAGGTGACTCGCGGGACTTTCCCGGCGAAACCATCGGACAGGAACCCCTCGATGGTCGACTGCGTCTGCAGGTACGGACAGGGCACGGTGAACTCCGACACCTGCACGAACGGGGTGGGCGACGCGTAGTTCGCGAAAGGGATGCAATACGAGCGCTTGTCGCTCGATGCCGTGAGGTTGTTTCCGTGCGCCGCCGGCGACTCCTGCACCACCACCGCCGTCACCCCGGCCATCGGCGTGTCGTGGATCGTCCCGTCCGACTGCGGCGCCACCGTGGGTAGCGACATGCGCCCCGGGTTGTCGGCGAGGTTCTTGTAGTCGAGCACCCCCGCGTTCGGCCCGACGTTGGGGGCCCCCAGCCCCCAGCCGCCGGCGCGCGCGAGCGCCTCGTTCGACTCGTTCGGGACCCACTCGTCGTAGACCACCTCGACCTGGAGCACGTTGCGCGCCTTGGTCGCCTGGCCGGCGAGCGGCTGGGGACTCTGCACCACGCTCGCGGCGAACAGCAGCGGATCGCCCGGATCGACGATCGTCTGCAGCAGCGTGACGAGCGCGTGCCCCTCGTCGAACGTCCCCTCGACGAACGCGAAGTTGAACCCCGCCGCCTGGTTCAGCGAGTTGGACACGGTCGCGCTGTGCGTCGCGAGCTCGCGGATGAGCCCTCCGCCGCCGACGTTGAGCACCCAGTTCTGCACGTGCGGCTCGATGGCCGCCGCCGTCGCTCCCTCGATCGCCCCGAGCGACTGCCCGATGTACGCGATGCGATCCGGGTCGATCGACGGCGTGGCCCCGTCGAGTGCGAGCCCCGAGAGGTCCGGCTTGGAGCGGAGCAGCTTCACGAGCTGCGCCGTGTCGAGCGCCGCCTGCCGGAACTGGTCGCGGATGGCGCCGATGTCGATCAACCCGCCGAAGAGGTCCGACGATCCGTTGGTGGCCCCGCCGAGGGGGTCGGCGATGCCGTCGGGGCCCGTGTACGTCGAGCCCGGGCCGCCGAAGTTGTTCACCTTGTCGACCTGGTAGCTCGACTCCGGCGCGCGGGCCCCGAAGGTGACGCTGTCGATGACCGCGACCATCCACCCCTTCTGGCAGAGCGGGTTCGCGAGCGACATCAGGTCCTGACGCGAGCCCCCGAGCCCGTGCTGGAAGATGACGACGGGCCAGCCGGTGCTCGGCATCGTCCCTTGCGGCACGGCGAAGGTGACCCAGACCTTCGCCGTCGGCGCGTCCGGCGCCGGCACGATCTTGCCGCTCGTGTCGGTCGTGAACGTCGCGTGATCCAGGTCGTTGTACGAGCCCGTCGCGTAGTGGGCGAGCCAGTTGGTCGCCTCGAACACGCCGGTGCCGACCTCGAGGATCAGGTCGTGCGCGCGCACCGACAGGTTCGCGTCCGGGTCGTCCGAATTGTCCATGAGCTTCGCCGTGGGCGGGACCGTGCCGAGCCACGCGTCGAGGCTCGCCGTCGCGCCCATGGGCAGGTTGCCGCCGACGCTCGTCGCGAAGAG
>DATJYG010000346.1:0-21349 GCA_035499695.1 Polyangiaceae bacterium | reverse complement strand
TCGGGCTTGGTTCCGGCGCCCTCAGGGTTGCATGAGGCGCCGACCCGTTTTCATCCCTCGGGGGGTGTCCCAGGACACATGCTTGACTGTCCGGGACAGGGGGTCGGTTCCGCAAACGCCCGAGAAATCAGGTGCCGAGTCTTGGCACTCGCGTTGCTGAAGCACGGGTCAGACAGATCAAGGCCTCGCGTGAGAGCTCCACGCGAGGCCGCAGAACGAAGGGTTGCCATTTCGGGCACGAGTGGGCGGCAACGGCCCACGGCGAAAAGCGAGGGTCACCCGAGGCAGATGCGCTCTCAGCGCCCTGCCTCCAACCGGAGAACCGTCCGATGCTGCACCCATGCGGTCGCAGCAGAGACATCCCCGGGAGCCCGAGCCCAGTACCCGTGGGTGATGGGCTGCGCAGCGGGCACGGACCGGTGGCCGAATTCCTCGTTGGGGCAGCTGCGTCATCAACGGCTCGCATCCACCGGGTTCTCTCCCCGTTTCGCGCGCTCCAAAAGGGGCCGCTTCCGGGGAGGGAACTCTTGCGAGCGCGCGGAAGCCTCAACGATGCGCACTCGTGTATCCACGCACGCGCCTGACTGTCGCTCTGCTCGGGTTACTCGCGGATCACGCTTCCCCAGGGGCGGGCGCGCAGGATTGCGAGGGCTCGGGCGCGCATCGAGGGGGGCAGGTCCTGCCGACTCGCGGCGCGAAGGGCTTGCGCGAGCTCGGGCGCGTTCGCGAATCGTTCGCTCGGGTTCTTCGCGAGGGCGATGGCGAGGGCGTAGTCGAAGTCCCTGGGGATGTCGCGCCGCAAGGTGGTCGGCGCCGGGGGTTGCTTGCTCACGACGTCGAACACCGCCTGCACTTCCGCGACGCCGAAGGGCGGATGCCCCGTCAACGCACGATAAGCGACCGCCCCGAGCGCGAACACGTCCGCACTCGCGTCAACCGCCCCTCCACGGACTTGCTCGGGCGCCATGTAGCCCGGCGTGCCCACCACCGCGAAGCCCGTGAGCGTCGCGCCCGAGCCCTGGATCTTGCCGACGCCGAAGTCGAGGATCTTCCACGTTCCGCGCGTGTCGTCGGGCTTGTCGAGGAACAGGTTCTGCGGTTTGAGGTCGCGGTGCACGATGCCTGCCGCGTGAGCCGCTTGGAGCCCGGCCGCCACGTGCTCGGCGAGCACGAGCACCTCCTCGATCGGCAGGCGGGTCGCCTGTCGCAGATGCCAGGCCAGATCGTGACCGAGCAGCAACTCCATCGCGAGGTAGGGCTCGCCGCCCGGCGCCTCGCCGGTGCCGAGCACCTCGACGACGTGCGGGACGCGGATCTGGCTCGCCATCTGCACCTCGCGCAGGAAGCGAGCGACGGCGCCTGAGTCCCCCAAGGCCTGCTGCGTCAGCAGCTTCACCGCCGCAGCTCGCCCGTCGCTCGTGCGCGTGGCCCCGTACACCTCGCCCATGCCTCCGCGACCGATGATGCCCGCGAGGCGGAAGTCGCCGACGATCGTGCCGGTGTACCGGCCTCCCCGTCGCGCGTCCGCGCGGGCTACGGCGTCGAGGTTGAGGTTCGCCTCGGCGAGCAACATCTCGTGCTGCTGCGCGCGGAGGACGGCTTCGCTCGCCCGCTCCACCGCGGCCTGCATCGAGCGCCGGATGGTCCGCGAGAGCCAGAACGCCGCGAAGTAGACGACGAACATGCCAAGGATGGCCGAGACCCGCTCGGCCGGGGTGGCGTACGGCGTCGTGAACACCCCCGGGTCGTCGATCACGTCGGCGGCGATGAGGAGCGACGGCACCCCGATGACGACGAACGCGAGCGTGGCCAGCGGAAACACGAACCGCTTCCGGCCATCGAGGCCGAAGATGAACATGACCAGCACGATCGAGCTCTGGAACGCCGAGAGCACGCCGAGGTGCAGCGCCTCGACGAGCGCCGTCGCGACGAGGTACACGACGAACCCCAGCGTCAGCCGAACGCGCGCGTTCTCGGAGAGCCGGCCCCCGATGAAGTGGAGGAGCATGCCGCCGACGGATACGCCCAGGAGCATCGCCGTCGCGACGAGGCGCAGCGTCGTCGAGCCGGTGCGGTAGACGGTCACCTCGTTGAGCGCCCCCACCAGCCCGAGGATGGCCAGGATGAGCGCGAAGCTCCGCATCCGCTGGCGGTCCTCGACGTTCATCACGACCTGCGCCGTCTGCGACGCCAGGCTCTTGGGATGATCGCGGGCGTCGAGCACCGGGAGCGCGACGGTGGCCGGTTCGTCCTCGGACGTCGCTCCATCGACGCGCGTCACGAGCTCGGACGGGTCACCCCCGATCACGCCCCGAGGATACGCCAGAGTGGCCGTGAGCTGGCGGCTTCACACCCACTGAAACTTGTACGAGACCGACGCCGAATCCTGCACCGGGAGCATCGACACGTAGGCCTTCTTGCAGAAGAGCTCGAGCACTCCGCCGAGGAGGCCCCTCAGCGCGTGCCGGAAGTAGAGCGACTCGGCGATGCGCGCGTGCACGACGTCCCCTCGCGCCTCCTTGGGGCCCAACTTGATGATGCTCAGGCCACCGCCCTGGTACGCGCGATCCCAGAAGCGCTGCAGGTGCGGCAGCACGGTCCAGGGTGTCACGCCCGCTTCCTTCGCCATGCGCACCGTCGTGCCGAGCAGCGTCCCGCGAATCTTGTCGAAGACGCCTCGCCCCATCTGCGCGATCGTGTCGACCGGCAGCCCCATGGCGTCGCACGCGGCGTAGTGCACCAGCGCCAGATCGAGCGGGATCCAGGCGCCCACCACGACGTGCACGAGGAGATCGCGGGCCTCGGGCGGCAGCGCCGCGACGTACGCATCGAAAAGGCCGTGCTCACGAAGAACCGCGAACGATCCGACGATCACGGTCGAGCGAATGCCGCGCACCGGCTCGATGCGCGCCGGAAAGGGCAGGATGACCTCGCTCGCCGCCACGAGATCGAATCTATCAAAGCGCCGCTTGCGAGCGGAGCAGGTCGGGCAGCGTTCCGAGGTCGAACGGCTTCTCGATGACGGGTGTCTGCACCCGCTCGACGAAGGCCCGGGCGCGATCGGTGAAGGCGCCACCCGTGACGAAGACGAACCTGCGCGCCAGGGCCGGCGCGTGGACGACCATGCGGTCGTAGACGTCCATCCCGCTCACGTCGGGCATCATCAGGTCGCACAGGACCACGTCGAACGCGCGCTCGCCGCCCTCGAGCAGCGCGAGCGCCTCGCGGCCGCTCGTGACGGTCGTCACCTCGAAGACGTCGCCGAGCGCGATGGCGAGCGTGCGGCCGATGGCGATCTCGTCGTCGACCACGAGGAGCCGCAGGCGCTTCTCGCGAGGCGGGGCGGGAGCGACGCGCGGCGGCTGCGACGACAGCTGCTCCACCGTCGTCGCCGACGGGAGCAGCACGCGGAAGGTGGCGCCCCCGCCCGGCTTGCTCTCGGCGGTGATGTGCCCCCCGAGCGACGTGACGATGCCCTGGCATATCCAGAGGCCGAGCCCCGTCCCGACGCCGGGCGGCTTGGTCGTGAAGAACGGGTCGAAGACCCGGTCGAGGATCTCCTCCGGGATGCCCGGCCCCGTGTCGCTGACCTCGACGACGACGTGGCCGGCGCGATCGGTCGACGTCGCGACCCGGATGACGTTCTCGCTGGCCGCGCCGACCTGCAGGGCCTGCGCCGCGTTCACCACGAGGTTCAGGAACACCTGTCCGAGACGCGCCTCGTTGGCGACGATGGGCGGCACGTCGTCGTACTCCTTCACGAGCCGCGCCCTGTGCCGGATCTCGTTCCACGCGAGGTTGATGGCCGCGTCGAGCACGCGGCGCACGTCCACGGCGGCGCGCTTCTCCTCGTCGGCCGTCCGCGTGAACGTGCGAAGGTCGCGGACGATGTCGCGCATGCGCTCCGAGCCCTCGCGCGCCACGTCTATCATGGCGATCGCCCGGGCCACGGCGTCGGCGAGCTGCGTCGCGGCATCGGTCTCGAGCTCCCGCAGGCGAGCCACGACGGGGGGCAGCCCGCGCGCCGCGACCATCTCGAGGTTCGTCATGACGTACGCGAGCGGGTTGTTGATCTCGTGCGCCACCCCCGCCGCGAGCGTGCCGACGGACACCATGCGATCGGCGAGCAGCAGGCGCGCCTGCATCTGCTTTCGCTCGGTGAGATCGCGACCGAAGGCGATGACGTGGGGCTTGCCGTCGTACTCGATGATCATCGAGACGATCTCGGCGTGCACGATGCCCCCGTCCTTGCGCAGCATGCGGTACTCCTGCGGCGGCAGGGCGCCGCGCGCGTGCGCGAGACGCGCCCAGCGGCGCTGCAGGATGTGCCGGTCGTCCGGGTGGATCAGCACGTCGACGGACAGCGAGAGCATCTCCTCGGGCGTGTCGTACCCGAGCAGCGACGCGAGCCCGGGGTTCGCGTACACGATGCGCGGGTCGTCGGGCGGGTAGACGCAGATGGCGTCGGGCGCGTTCTCGATCAGCGTGCGGAAGCGCGCCTCGCTGCGCCGCAGGGCGTCCTCCGCGTTCCGGCGGTCGGTGACGTCCTCGACCATCGAGGCCACGCCGATGACGCGCCCCGAGTCGTCGACCAGCGCCGTGTTGTACCAGTCGCACAGGATGATCCGGCGGTCCTTCGTGACGTTCTCGTTGATGCTCCGCTCTCCGCCGCGCCTGGCGATCAAGGCGCGGAAGACGTCGGTGACCGACTCGCGGACGTGGGCCGGCACGAGCAGCTCGAGGCCGTTCTTGCCCATCGCCTCGCTCTCGGACCAGCCGAAGGTGCGCTCGGCCGCCGGGTTCCACTCGACGATGGCCCCGCTCGGATCGAAGCCGACGGCGGCGAGCGGGCTGCGCCGCACGTGCAGGGCGAGGCGCTGCTCGGAGGCCTGGAGCGCGCTCTGCGCCCGCGCGCGATCCGTGATGTCCTCGGCGAGCCCCAGCGCCCCCACGACCCGGCCCGTGGCGTCTCGCAGCGGAGCGACACGGAGCGCGACGTGCAGGCGCGCCTCGCTCGTGGTGGCCTGGTACGGGCCCTCGTACTGCGCAGCTTCACCCTCGATCGCGCGCTCGAGCATCGGGAGGATGCGCCGGTCGCGGAGCTGGCGCATGGACAGCCCGCGGAGCTTCTCGGGCGTCGACTGCAGGATCTGGACGAAGCGGGCGTTGAACTCGGTGACGACGAGGTCGCGGTCGTAGAGGAACACGCCGACCGGCGCCTGCTCGATCAGCGTGCGATACCGTTGCTCTGCCTCGCGCAGAGCTTCCTGTACGTCCCGAGACACGCGAGCCCCCTCTAGCTCATATCCTAGTTGAGAGTACGCCCAGCGCCGCTACAGACTTGCCCCATGTCCGGCTCAGATTCCCCGTCAGACCCCAACCGTGTTGGCAAGAAGCGCGCGACCGCCGAGCTCGAGGACCTCTTCGACGAGCTCGACCAGCTCCTCAAGAACCCCGACGTCGGGACCGAGCTCGCGGATCTCGGGGTGAACACGAGCCTCGCGATGACGCTCGCCTACGGCCTCCGCGCCTACCTGCAGGGGGACAAGGAGAAGGCGCTGCTCGAGCTCGGGACGGCGACCGAGGAGATCGCGACGCGCATGGCGCGCAAGCCGGAGACGCCGCCGTCGTGACGGCGCTGCCGCATCCCGACCCCATCAGCGGGGCCTCGTACTCGGCGGTCGAGCTCTCCCCCGGCAACCGCGAGGTCGTGCTGCTCGACCAGCGACGGCTCCCCTCGGCCGAGGAGTACCTGCGGCTGAGGAGCGTCGAGGAGGTGGCCCGGGCCATCGAGCAGCTCGCGGTGCGTGGCGCGCCGGCCATCGGCATCGCGGCGGCGTACGGGGTCGTGGTCGCCGCGGCGGAGGGGAGCGGCGTGGCGGCGGCCATCGAGCGGCTCCGCCGCACCCGTCCCACGGCGGTGAACCTGGCGTGGGCGCTCGAGCGCATGGCGCGCGTCGGGGCCGATCTCGAGGCGCTCGCGCGAGAGGCGAGGGCCATTCATCGCGAGGACGTCGCGGCGTGCCGCGCCATGGGACAGCTGGGCGCGCAGTTCGTACCGGACGGCGCGACGGTTCTCACGCACTGCAACGCCGGCGCGCTCGCCACCGGTGGTTACGGCACCGCGCTCGGCGTCGTGCGTGCGGCGCGCGAGAGCGGCAAGCGCGTGCGCGTGGTCGCGTGCGAGACCAGACCCGTGCTGCAGGGCGCGCGTCTCACGGCGTGGGAGCTCGCGCGCGACGGGATCGACGTCACCCTCGTGACCGACTCGATGGTGGCGCAGCTCCTTCGCGCCGGGGGTGCGGACCTCGCGGTGGTCGGAGCCGACCGCATCGCGCGCTCGGGCGACGTCGCGAACAAGATCGGCACCTACGGGCTCGCGTGCCTCGCTGCCATCCACACGGTGCCCCTCTACGTGGCGGCGCCGTGGAGCACGGTGGACCTGGCGTGCGCGAGCGGCGATGCCATCGTCATCGAGCGGCGCGACGCGCGCGAGGTCCTCTGCTTCGGCGACGCGCGGGTGGCGCCCGAGGGCGTCGCCGCGGACAACCCTGCGTTCGACGTCACGCCGGCGCGGCTCGTGCGTGCCATCGTCACCGAGCGCGGGGTGGCAGCTCCGCCGGACGAGCGGAGCCTCGGCGCGCTCGCGCTGGACGCGGTCGGGGCGCGCTGAGGTCCCTCGCGTGCTAGACAGGCTCGAGCGATGACCGCGCAAGCGCCCCGGTTCGCACCCAAGCCCGCGTGGCTCAAGGTCCGGGCGCCCGGCGGCGAGAAGTACAACGCGCTCAAGGAGACCTTCCGCAAGCTCGACCTGCACACGGTCTGCGAGGAGGCGCGCTGCCCCAACGTCGGCGAGTGCTGGGGGGAGGGGACCGCCACGGTCATGCTCCTCGGGGACACCTGCACCCGCGGCTGCCGCTTCTGTGCAGTGACGACCGGCAACCCGCGCGGCGCCGTGGACGTGCGCGAACCCGAGCACGTCGCGCGCGCCCTGTCGGGCATGCCGCTGCAGTACGTCGTCATGACGATGGTCGATCGCGACGACCTGCTCGACGGCGGCGCCGAGCACATCTCGCGCACCGTGCGCCGGCTCAAGGAGCTGCGGCCGGACATGCTCGTCGAGACGCTCGTCGGCGACTTCGGCGGTCACCTCGACGCGGTGGACACCACCGTGGACGCCCGGCCCGACGTGTGGGCCCACAACATCGAGGTGGTCCGGCGCCTGCAGCGCACCATCCGCGACGTGCGCTGCAGCTTCGATCAGTCGCTGCGGGTCCTCGCGCGTGCCAAGGAGCGCGTGCCCGAGACGGTGACCAAGAGCTCGATCATGGTCGGCATCGGCGAGACCGACGAGGAGGTCCTCGAGACGATGCGCGCGCTGCGCGGCGTGGGCGTCGACGTGGTCACGCTCGGCCAGTACCTGCGGCCGACGCCGAAGCACGCACCCGTGGACCGCTACGTCGAGCCCTCGACCTTCGAGGACTTCGCGCGCGAGGGCCGCGCCATGGGCTTCGCGTACGTCGCCGCGGGGCCGCTCGTTCGAAGCTCGTACAAGGCCGCCGAGGTGTTCCTGAGGAGCGCGCTCAAGCCCGCTCCGACCCCAGGCCTGTTGCCCGCCGGCTCGCTCGTCCGGCGCTGAGGAGGTGCTCGCCGTGCGCGCTCTGGTCTTCGTCGGTCTAGCCCTGCTCGTCGCCTGCAAGAGCGGCGACAGCCCCTCCTCCGGAGGGCCGCTCGCCGCGCCGTCGGCGTCGGCGTCCACGCAAGCGTCGGCGTCCGCGCAGCAGGCTTCCAAGGAGGCGCCGCCGGTCTCCGGAACGTTCATCGAGCTCGGGGAAGGCGCTTCGGCGAGGTCGATGCCGGTCGGGCAGTGCACCGAGGCGCTCGTCACGCTGGTGCGCGGAGACGTGACCGCGGCCGGCCTGCCGCTCGCGCCGGGCGACGTCGCGGCCTTCCGCGGTCAGACGGCGGTCGTGGTGAAAGGGCAGGGCACGTTGCTCTTCACGTGGGCGCGACTGAACCCGTGCGACGCGCCGCCGCTGGCCACCGTCGTGAAGGCGAACGCGGCGCACGATCTCACCTTCATGCACGGCGCGATGCACGCGCGGCCCGATCTCGACGACCGCACCGTGGCGCCCAGCTTCTACCTCGGGCATCTCTCGGGCACGGCCCCGGTCGCGGAGCACGCGCACGCGGGGACGTGGGAGCTGCTCTGCGCGGTCGAGGCGACCGGCACCTTCATGCTCTCGGGCGCGCCGCAGCACCTCGGCGCGCGCACGTGCGTCACTGTTCCTCCGGACACGAAGCACTCCTGGACGCCGGAGCCGGGGTCCACGCTCTCGGCGGTGCAGATGTACTGGCCGCCCGGGCCCGAGCAGCGCTTCAAGAAGCTCGCGGCCGACGAACTCGCCGGCGATCACTGACAGGGCGCGTCGATGTCGCCCGGCATGGGCACGCTGGGCATCGTCCCGGCCGCCCACGCCTGCAGAAAGCACCGGTACTCGCGCTTGGGCGCGTCCGTCTGGAACACGATCTCGTGGCCGTCCTCGATGCCGTCGGACGGGTGCTGCGTGACCACGGCCGTCACGTGCGCGCCGCCGCTCGTGAGGTTGCCCGAGACCGGTAGCGGCACCTGCTGGCCGCCCGAGAACTGGAGCACGCTCTCGAGCGTCGGCGTGCCGTCCATCTTCAGCTCCGGGCTCGTCCCGTCGAGCGGCGTCCCCGTGAGGTCGAGCCCGAGCGACAGGCTCATCGCGTTCGCGATGGGCGGCATGATGTAGTGGTCCACGATGCCCTGCTCCATGAGCACGTCGCGGGGCGCCATCCCCGAGGGCGGCTCGCGGATGATCGAGCGCGTGTAGGCGACCGCGTCCGAGGGCTCCTCCGCCCACTGGAAGAGCGTCAGCACCGGATCGTCCTCCTTGAGGTCGCGCCGCTGCGACGCGTACCCGAGCACGATCCGGACGGCGCTCAGCACGTCCAGCGGCTGCTGCTTCCACATGACGTTCTCGATGTAGCTGCCCCCTGCGCCGCTCAGGACGACGGTCCGGTAGAGCGGCTCGGCGAACAGGGCGAGCGGCGCGATGGTCGCCCCCATCGAGTGGCCCATGAGGCCCATGCGCGTCGCGTCGAACTTGGCGGGACCAGTGGTTCCGGGGCAATCGCTCACGTCGAGCGTCAACCCCGCGAGCACGTGCGCGAAGAGGGCGTACTCCGCGCCGGATTCCCTCACGTTGTCGCGAAGCGCCGGGGGGTTGAAGATGTTGAACATCAGGAAGTCTTCGTTCTGGTTCGTGAGGTTGCGCAGGTCCTCGTGCGGGCCGTCCACGCTCGCGCCGGCGATGCCGGCCGAGGCGAACCAGAGGGCTGGCCCCGTGCCCGGAGAGATGGGGGGCCCGCCGTTGGCGGCCTGCGGTCCGCGGTCGACGAGCGGTCGGTTGCCGCCGCCGCCCGTCCGGATGAAGTGCACGATGGGCCACCCCTGCGCGGGCATCGGCGCGCGCGGGACCGTGACGACGACCCCGGCGGTCTCGGTCCGCTGCAGGATGGGCTTGCCGGCGGCGCCGAACTCCCAGATGCCGCCGGTGCCGGCGTTCGCGAAGTCGTACGGCGCGGCGCCCGCCTGGTAGTCGGGCATCTCGAGGGTGCCCTCGTAGACGCAGTACGTATCGAAGAGGTCCGTCCGGTGCATCCCCGTCGGCACCGGCAGCGGGCGCGAGAGCATGTCCTTGAGCACGAGCGGGAGCTGCTCGGTCGGCTCCGCCGTCGTGAAGACCGAGAGGCCCGCGATCTTCGACGCGTCGACCCCGCCCGAGGCGAGCGCCCCGAGCGCCGCCTGGTACTCGTCGAACGCGGCCTGCGGCATCGTGGACGGCCTCGACCCGGAGGCAATCGCCCTCATCTCGTTCGACGGCGAGAGCCCCACGCCGGTCGTCACGACCGCCGCGTACGTCGTGTGCGGCCGCAGCGGCGTGCCCTGCAGCGGCAGGAGCGAGAGCAGGTTCGGCGCGCCGAACGGACCGCCGTCCGCCTCGAACCGCGCGTCCACCGGGATGCGGTGCAGGTAGTCGGGCGATCCCTTCTGCACGCCGACGAGGAAGACGCTCGCCGACGGCGTGATGCTCGTCGCGAAGTCCGGCAGCCGCGACGCGTCGATCGGCGCGGTCGTCGAGAAGTAGACGGCGCCCTCCTCGGCGAACCCGTTGACGCCCGCGGCGAGGGCGCGGGCCATCTCGACGAGGCTGATCGCGTTCGGGTTCGGGAAGCCATCGAGGGCGACCGTCCCGTCGGCCTTGCGGAGGTCGTCGCTCGGGAACGGCGCGTCGTAGAAGCCGGCGCGCTCGAACCGCATGTTCACCGTGGCCGTGGGCTCCGGCTGCGACGTCGACCCCGCCGAGGAGCCGCACGCGATGACCGGAAGCGCCCAGAGCGCGCGCCTTGCTAACCGAGAAAGCACTTGCCGAGACCCCGATAAGTGGGCGCGCGGCCAACCACGCGGTCGCCCCTCACCAGAATATACTCCGCGAAGTGCTCGGCCAGCTCCCCGGCCTTGGCGTGCCGGAAGAACACCGGATCGCCGAGCACCAGGTCGATCCCGGGCGGTAGCTCCAGGGGCGTCTGCACCTCGCCGGCTCCCTCGAGGCCGAGGAGCTTGGTGCCCTCCGGAAGTGCCGGAATCGGCAGCCGATCGCGCCCGCCCGCGCCCGAGGCGACGTATCCGCCGCCGTGGCAGGTGACGATCCTCGCGGCCGGTCTGCGGACGACGGCGAGGGCGAAGTACGCCGCCGGCTGCAACCGCAGACCCCGGTAGTGATCGAAGAGGTGGCTGTCGACGAAGCCCGACCCGATGGTCACCTCGGTGAGCGCCGGCTCCGACGCGCACGCCGCCGCCGTCCCGGTCCCTCCGCCGTTGAACACCGCCGGCTTCAGGCCGGCGTCGGCGAGGGCCTTCGCGATGCGCGCGCGCGTCTTCACGACGTCGCGCGCCGAGGCCGCCTTCATCGCGCGCACGGCGGCGCCCCCGTCGGCCACGCCGGCGATCTGCGCCTCGTACGCCATGACCCCGTGGAAGCTCACGCCCTCGGTCGCGACCGCGGCGCGGGCGAGCGCGACGATCTCGGCGGCCTCGCGCAGCGGGCTTCGCCGCACCCCGACGTGCACGCCGGGCACTCCCAGCGGCCTCCAGCTCACGTCCACTTCGAGCACGACGGGGATCGTCACCCGCCTGGCGCTCGCCGCCTTCCCGAGCAGCTGCACGTGCTCGCGCGAGTCCGCCACCACCGCCGCCGACGCGCCCGCGGCGTTCGCCTCGGCGACTTGCGCGGCATCGACGTCGCGCGAGACCGGGTAAGCAAGCAGGAGGTCCTTCTCGCCACGGTGCGCCCAGAACGCGGTCTCCGCAGCCGTGTACGTCATGAGCCCGCGCGCGACGGCGCCGGTCGCCTCCCGGACGCGTGTGACCAGATCGGGGCACCGCACCGACTTCGTGGCGACGCGCATCGTCTTGCCCGAGCCCGCGAGGGGTTTCACGAGCGCGCGTGCGTTCGCCTCCAGCGCGTCGAGATCCACGATGGCGCACGGCATCGACTCGCCGGCGACGAGCCGACGGAGGCGTTCGTATCGCGCGCGCGCGTCCGTGCTCACGTGGCGCATTGTCGCACGGCCGCGGTGGTCCGCTCGATGCACACACGCCGGCATGCGAGCGGTCTACTGGAGCTGCATGGCGATCGTGTGCGTCGTGTTCGCCGACGCGGCCGGTTGCGGGGGACGCGTCATGGTCGCCGACTGCGGCGACGGCAAGCAGTACTGTTCCGACACCAACGTCTGCTGCCCGAACTTCACCATCTGCGGCAACGGCAACAACGGATGCCCCGCGGGCGATTGCTGCCTGAACACGACCTCGCACGTGGTCGACGGCGGTAGCAGCGACGCCAACGACAGCGCGCTCTCTCCGGTCGAGCTGCCGCCACCCGAGCCCGGAGGCGAGGAGCCGTCGAACCCGAGCGGCGGGAGCCTCCCCGGCAACGGCGGCGGAGGCGGGGGCGGCGGGACCGTCCCCATCGGCGGCTACACGAGGAGCTAGGAGCTAGTCGCAGTTCCCGCCGCAGTACTGCAGGAACATCTGCGCCTCGTCCTGCGGGGTCTCGCTGCAGACGCCGTTCTCGTTGAACGCGTCCGTGACCTGGTTGCCGTTGACGAAGCAGGCGCACAGGCCGCCCGCCTCGCAGCCGAGCTGCACGGTGTTGCCGTTCGAGTCGGTCGCCTGGCATCCGCACTCGTTGCCGTCGCTGCCGCACGCGGGGTTGGTGCACGAGCCGAGCGGGCCGCTCGTCCCCGTCGAGCCGGAGTCGGTGGTGGGCACCTGCCCGTCGGCGCCGAAGTGGTAGCCGCCCGAGTCCTGCTGTCCGCCGCTGCCGCCCTCGGGACTGGGCCGCGGCGCGTTCGCATCGTCGTCGCCGGTGCCGGGCGGCGGCGTGTTCTGCAGGCCGGCGTCCGCGGGCGGCGACTGGGTGCCTCCGCCGGAGCCCCCGTTCGTCGAGCCGGTGTTGCCGCCGCTCCCTCCGCCGTATCCGGTGTTGCCGACGATGGTGCCGGTCCCCGCGGGGAGCTCCGTTCCCGGTTCGTTGGTGCAAGCGGTGGCGAAGCAGAACGCCATCGCGAGTGCAGGTACTGCGACGGCAACAAGGCACGTGTTCTTCATCGGGGGGACCCTCGGCCCGCCTGCCTGAGCAACCGTCGCGCCACGCGCCGTCGATTCGGCGCTCACGCGAAAAACCGGACAGAGTGAACGCAAATTCGAGCCTGGGCGTAGAGGAACAGCGCGCGCGTGGATCGAATGGCAGCGAGGTGGTGCCTCGTCGATCCAGGGGCTGAGGCTAGGCCCACGCAACGTGGAGGACGGCGCCCATCGGAGGTGACGCGTCGGGCACCTCCTTCGCGTAGGCCTTCGTGCAAAAGAGCTCGGCGCCCACCTCGAACACGCCGGCCATCGCGCTGCGGAAGTAGGGGATGCGGCAGAGCGGGACGCCGACGAAGTGCGCCTCGGCGTCCTTGGGCCCCAGCTTGTAGACGGCTGCGCCGCCGCCGCCCGCGAAGATGCGGTCGTAGAGGCGATCGACGTACGAGAGCGCCGTCCACGGCGTGGCCCCGACGCTGCCCGCCATGCGCACCATCGTGGCGAGGAAGGTGCCCTCGATGCGGTCGCCCACCTCGCGCCCGATGTTGTTGACGTCGCGCCGCTCGATGCCGAGCGCCTCGCAGGCGTCGTAGTGCGCCTCGGCGACCCGCATGGGCACCCACTGCCCGGCGATCATCGACCTGACGACGGCGTGGTGCTCGTCCGGGAGACGCTGGATGTAGTTCTCGTAAAGGCCGCGTTTTCGCAGGGATTGCAGCGACGAAACGATGAGCGTCGTTCGCACCCGCGCGCAGACTCCGAGCTTCTGCGGGGGCGCGCGGAAGGGGACGATGACCTCGGCGCCCGTTCCCGCCACCAGAGGAGCATACGACGGTTGGGGTCGTCAGGGCGCGCGGCGTCGGTAGACACGTCGCGTCAGCCCGGGCTCGTCCTCGTGCGGGAGCAGGGGGCCGGGCTCGAAGACGCGCTCGTCGATGGGGGGCGCGTGCACGGCGCCCGGCGCGTCGACGTGGTCGGGCACGTAGGTCACGTCGATGACGTCCACGTGGCCCATCGCCTCCTCGTAGATGCGCGCGCCGCCGATGAACCAGACGTCGCACTCGGCGCCCGCGCGGGCCAGCGCCTCGTCGACGGTGCCGACGCGCTCGACGCCGGCGACGTCGAGGGGGCGGCTGGTCACGACGATGTTGCGCCGTCCCGGCAGCGGCTTGCCCGTCTCGTCGAAGGTGGCCCGGCCCATGATGACCGTCGAGCCGAGGGTCACGCGCTTGAAGCGGCGCATGTCGCCGGGGTGCCGCCAGGGGATCTTCCCGCCGAGGCCGATGACCCCCTCGGGCGAGACGGCCAGGATCATCCCGCGCATGCGCCGTTGCGGACTCAGACGGCGACCTTGAAAGCGATGGGCGGATGCGGGTCGTACCCCTCGAGCACGAAGTGCTTCATCACGGTCGCCGTGTCCGCCTCGAGCAGGGGTTTCAGGTCCTCGAGCCCGCGGATCGCCGGGTCGATGTGCAGCCTGGGCAGCGGCCGCGGCTCGCGCGTCAGCTGCTGGCGCAGCCCCGGGACGTGGTCGTACTCGGCCATCGAGCCGTCGGCCTTCGCCGTGTAGACGTGCGCGTCGATCATCGTGTGCGCGAAGATGCCGGGGCGGATGCCGCTGAAGCGCGAGAAGAGCTCGAGCAGCAGCGCGTAGCCGGCGATGTTGTACGGAACGCCGAGCGCGACGTCCGCGCTGCGCTGGGTGAGGTGGAGGCACAGCATCGGATCCCCGCTCGCGTCGAGCTGCACGTTGAAGACGAAGAGCAGGTGGCAAGGCGGGAGCTTCGAGCTCTGCGCGTTGCCGGGTGCCCACGCCGTCACGACGAGGCGGCGGCTCATGGGGTTGCGCTTCAGCTCCTCGAGCACCCAGGCGACCTGGTCGTTCGTGCCGCCCGGCGCCTGCCCGGCGAGGGCCGGAACAGGGTAGTGCCGCCAGAAGCTGCCGTAGGCGCTCGGGACCTGGCCCGCCTCGTCCGCCCACGGGTCCCAGAACTTGCAGCCGTGCTTCTTCAGCAGGCCGATGTGCGTCTCGCCGGAGAGGAACCAGAGGTTCTCGACGACGATGTTCTTCCAGGAGATCTCCTTCGTCGTCAGCAGCGGGAAGCCGGCGCGGAGGTCAATCTCGTAGTTGTGGTTGAACGTCGAGATCGTGTCGACGCCGGTACGGTTGGGCTTTCGCGTGCCGCGTTCGAGGACCTCACGGACGAGGTCGAGGTATTGCTTCACACCGACGTGATGGCGCTGCTGGGGCGCGGCGTCAATGAGCGCCGCGAAGGGTCACGGGTACTTCGGCGGATACGCCGTGTGCGTGAGGGGGGCCGACGCCAGGAACGCGGTCGCGGTCGCGAATCTCGCGGCCGCGGTCGTGAAGCGCACGGTCGCAGTCGCGAAGGTCGCGGTCGCGATCGTGAAGCACTCGACCGCGGTCGTGAGGCTCGTGACTGCATGCGCGAGTGATGCGAGGCCCGCGCCGTCGCACCGTATCCCACCCATTTTCAAAATCGACCGGAGCGACAGTCAGGAAATGCCGTCTCGCGCGATAGGCGGGTAGGAGCCACACCAGCCGACTTCGGTCAGAAGCCGAAGAAGGCGCGCGCGTCGCTCCCGGCGGAGCAGCAGGCGGCGGCCAATGCCAAGCGGCAATCCACCCGCGAGGCACGGGGCGTCGTCGGCAAGCAGAAGCGAAAGGCCATCACGGGCACCGTCACTGGTGTCGTGATCCAGCCCGTCGTTTCGCCGCCGGAGGCCGCGCAGCAGTCGCAGCACCAGCAGGCAGAGCCTGCACCGGTCCAGTTGACCGCGGGCAGCGCGACGCCGCGTACCGGCGGGCCGCAAGGCTAGCCGGTGGTAGGGAACGGGGAGCGCCGCGCATGGAGAGCCGGCGGCGCTTCCCCGGTCTTTTTTTCGCATGCGAGCGTGATCAAAACCGGGGTCCTGTGCCATGTACTGTTGGGCCACCCCATGACCGCCGTGACGACGACGCTCCCCGCCGCATGGCGAAACGCCGAGGACGCGGCCGTCCGCGACGCCGTGGAGGCGCACTACGAGGTCCTCTGGCGCTTCCTGCGCCGGATGGGCGTCGACGAGCACCAGGTCGAGGACGCCGCGCAGCAGGTGCTCATCGTGTTCGCGCGGAGGACGGCCGACGTCCCGCGCGAGGCGGCGCGGTCGTTCCTCCTCGGGACGGCGCTCCGCGTGGCGTCCGACTGGCGGCGCAAGGACGCACGCGCCGGCGACGCGGTCGCGATCGATTCGCTCGGCGACCATGCGCATCCGGATCCCGACGCGGAGCACGTCGTCGCGCAGCGCGAGATGCGGCAGATGCTGGACCGGGTGCTGGACGCGCTCTCGCCCGAGCTGCGCGCGGTGTTCGTGCTTGCGGAGCTGGAGGAGATGACGATGGCGGCGATCGCGCGGGCGCTCTCGATCCCCCCGGGCACCGTCGCGTCGCGCCTGCGGAGGGCGCGCGAGGTGTTCGGGGCGAGGGCAGGGGAGCTTCGCGCGCAGATGGAGTATGGAGGCACGCGATGAGCGACCGCTTCACCCGTGACCTGGTGCGCGCGGGGCGCGCCGATGCGTCCCCGTCGGGCGCGCGCGAGCGGGCCCTGGCCGCGCTGGGCATCGAGAGCGGCCCCTCGGGCGCCGCACGCTTTGCTTCGGGAGCGGCGCTCGTCGCCCTCCTGGCGCTGGTCCTCGGCTGGGCGCCGCCGGCATCGCAGGCGGCCGCGCCGGTGGACCACGCGACGCAGTGCACGGGAGGCATCGAGGCGCCCCCCTGCGCCGACGCGGGCGTCCGGCTGGCCGGCGGCGCTCGCGGGCCCACCGCGCCCACCGGCTCTTCCGGCAGCGGCGGCTACTCGGGGCGAAGCAGCGGCTGATGAGCAACGCGATCGAGCGACCGAAGTCGGTCACGAACTTTGCGCTGAACATGACGGGCCCCGTGGCGGCGCTCGTCGCCATGTACGTGCTGCGCACGATGCACCGGACGGGGCCCGAGGCGGTCTTCGTCGTCTGCGTCGCCGGCGTCGTGCCCATCGTCCTTCTCGACCTGCTCGTCCTCCGCGTGCACCGCCGCGACACGACGGGCCTGGACTGGGACAAGAGCGCCACGTCCGACGTCGCGCGCGTCCTCACGAAGCTCCTGGGCCTCGCGGCCACCATCGGCCCCATCGCGCTCGCGTACTTCGTCTTCCCCGAGTACGGCGACTGGTACACCCCGTTCTGGGCGCTGATGAAGCGCTTCGGCGTCGGGCTCGTCGCGTGCTCCGTCGCCTACTTCTGGATCGTCGACGGCATGATGCGCGAGCCGCGCGACGTCTACTGGCAGATCGGCCGCGCGCTGCTCGGCCACCACGAGGACGCGCGCGGCGCGGACATCGCGAACCACGCGCGCGGGTGGCTCATCAAGGCGTTCTACCTGCCGCTCTTCGTCGTCTACTCGCTGAATCAGCTCGACGCGATCCTCAAGTACGACGTCGCGCGCCTGTCGTTCGCCGACATGCGCCTCTACCACTTCTCGAGTGACCTCATCTACGCGCTCGACGTGCTCTACGCGACCGTCGGCTACATCCTCTCGCTGCGCGTCATCGACACGCACCTGCGGAGCGCCGAGCCCACGATGCTCGGCTGGGCCGTCGCCCTCGAGTGCTACATGCCCTTCTGGGGCAGTCTCTTCAGCCGCCTGTACCTGCACTACGAGGGCATCGGCTTCGAGACGTGGCTCTCGGGGCATCCCACGATGCTGTGGGTGTGGGCGGGGGCGATCCTCGCGTGCGAGTTCATCTACCTCCTCGCGACCTTCGCGTTCGGCGTCCGCTTCTCGAACCTCACGCACCGCGGGATCCTCACCGGCGGTCCGTACCGGTTCACCAAGCACCCGGCGTACGTGGCGAAGAACATCTCGTGGTGGCTCATCACGCTGCCCTTCATCCCGAACCACGGGTGGGCCGACTCCATCAAGTGGAGCCTGGCCCTCGGCGGCGTGAGCTTCATGTACTACATGCGCGCGCGCACCGAGGAGCGGCACCTCTCGCGCGACCCGACGTACGTGCAGTACGCGCTCTGGATGAACGAGCACGGCGTGCTGCGCTGGTTCGGCCGCTTCTCCCTCTTCGGCGTGCACCCCTTCAGGTACACCGCGCCCGCGAAGCCGGAGTAGCGCCGCGCGTCACTGCGACATCGACTGCTCGCAGAAGCCGTTGATGCACGAGTCGGTCGACATGCAGCAGTCGGCGTTCGAGGTGCACTTGTCGCCCTGCTGCGAGCAGTTGGCGTTCGGCGGCTTGTTGCTGCACACGAGCCCCGCGTCGCCGGGACCCTGCTCGCAGTAGCCGTTGCAGCACTGGTCGCCGCTCGTGCAGCTCGATCCGTCGGCCTCGCACGGCGTGAGCACCCAGAAGGCGCGCGAGTTGCCGGCGAGCAGCTCCTGCGCGGGCAGGTAGAACGCCGGGTGGCTCGCGTCCGTGCCGGGCGCCGCGTTCACGTCGATGGCGGCGACCCAGAGCTTCTTCGTCGTGATGTTCGTGATCAGGTTCACGCCGCGCGGGTCGCTGCAGAAGGGCGGGATGTTCGCCACCGAGCCGTACATGCGGCGGCTGGTGAATACGACCCACACGTAGCCGCCCGCGGGCAGCGGGTTCACCGTCGGCTCGTAGTTGTGGTCCACGTCGTCGGAGTGGTCGGCGTCGATGCCGCCGACCTGCACGCCGTCGCCCGTGCACGTCATCGAGATGGGCGTGGCGAGCTTCGGCGCGTACCCCTTGCCGTTCAGCGCGTCGAGCGGCGTGACGTGCGTCGCGTCGGCGGCGCTGGTCCAGCCGATCTGCGACAGCTCGCCCTTGCGCGTGTAGAGCGAGGACCCGTTGCCGTCGGAGCCCGCCTTGCTCTGGTGCTGGAAGACGACCGACTTGCCGTCCGGCAGGAACGCGCCCCAGCCGGGCCGCGTGTCCGTCGGCTTGCCGGTGTCGTCCACGACGAGCACGGGGTTCGAGAAGGTGCCGGTCCCGGCGGCGAAGGCGAAGTCGGTGACCCACAGCTGCTGCGCCGGCGTGGTGACGCCGGGGCCGGCCATCGGGTTCGCGACGACGTGCTTGCCGTCCGGCGAGAACGCCGGCGTCCCGAGATCGGTCGCGAAGGTCGACAGACCGGCGACGCCGAGCGGGGTCGTGTCGGTCGGCAGCGGCAGGAGCTGGCCGCTCTCGGTGAGGGCCATCGAGCCGTCCTTGTACATGCCGGGGAACGTCGCGTCGTGCGTCATCACGTGCTCGACGTTGCCCCCCGGCGTCAGGTCGTAGGCCGAGCTCGTGCCGTAGTTGTCGCCGTGCTGCACGACGAGACGCGAGCCGTCCGCCGAGACCGAGTGGCACACGCGACACTGCGCGGTGTTCCCGCTCGCGCCGGCCGCGAGCTGCGGACCGGTGTCACCCACCTTGATGGAGAGCACCGCGCCGCCGAACATGCCGTTGCCGCCGACCGCGCCGCCCAGGTTCTGCGCGAGCTGGGTGCCGTACGAGTTGTAATAGATGATGCCGTCGAGCAGGCCGGGCGCGACGGTCCACGTCTCGCTGATCGGCCCGTAGCCCTGTCCGCCCTTGGCGACGACGAGGTTGATCGTCAGCTGGTCGACCTTCTTGTTCGGCGTGGGTCCGCCCGCGGTGTTGGTCGCCATCGCCCACACGTCCTGCGGGATCGGCGCGCGGATGTAGTTGCCGCCGGTCTGCATGAGGATCGGCGGGCGCCCGAACGAGCCGGTCCACGTGAAGGATCCGGACGTCGTCGCGAGCCGGATCTGGATCGCGTCGGCGTCGCCGGTCGCCCAGTCCCACTGCAGCAGCGGCGCGAGCAGCCCGCGCGCCCAGACGGTGCCGTCGTACGGATAGAGGAAGGTGAGGCCCTGCGCCTGACCGCTGTTCTGCGGATTGTTCAGGGCGGCCTGCGTTCCGGCGTCCGTGACGCTGCCGCCGAGGCCCTCGCCGCCGACGCCGCCGACGCCGCCGCCGGACGTGAGCTGTCCGACCGTCGTGGGGATCTGCGGACCTTCTCCGGGCGCGTTCGGGTTCGAGCCGTTCTGCGTGCCGAAGACCTTGATGAACACCTGGCGCTGGAGCGTGACGCCGCCGCGTCCCGCGGTGACCGTGACCAGCCCTCCGCCCGCCGCCGTCGGCGTGACGGTGCCGCTGGTCGACGTGCCCATCGTGATGCCCGCGAGATCGCCGCGGTCGACCGTCCACCCGGCGCCGACGGGCTGGCCGTTCTCGTACGCCTTGAAGACGACGGTCGGCACCTTCTGTCCGAGCGTCACCGTCACCGTCTGCAAGGTGCTCGGTTGCACGTCGAACCCGGCCGCCGCGTCGGTGGCGCCGCTGCTCGATCCGCTCGCGTCGCCGCCGAACGAGCCGCTCGAGCTGCTGCTGCTCGTGCCGCTGCTGCTGCCCGAGCTGCCGTCGGTCGGTCCGGCCTCCGGCATCGGGATGAACACGGAGCCGCTGCTCCCGCTTCCGCACGCGGAGGCGAGGGCTGCGACGACGACGGGAAGCGCGAACCACAAGGAGGAGCGACGGCCGGATCTAGCCATGACGCAATAATATGGCAGAGCTGTAAGCGCGTGCCATCGCCTTGGCCTGAAATCTCGGGCACTCAGGCGTCGCCGCCGCGGATCCGCTTCTCCTCTCGTCCGAGCTCCCCGATGGCCTCGAGGCACTTCTCGGCGATGCGCTTGTAGGTCTTGGGGCTCTCGGGCGCGTCGAGCAGCGTCCCGAAATCGATGGGTTTTCCGTAGACGATGTGGACGTCGTCCCCCCGCCTGGTGATGCCGGAGATGACCTGCTTCACGAAGTCGTTCTGCAGCCCGTTGACGAACACCGGCACGACGCGGACGCGTCCGGCCTTGCGGATGACGCGCCCCACGCCGCTCTGCGCCGGCAGGAACGTGTAGGGGTCGTCGTCCTTCTTGCGCGTGCCCTCCGGGTGGATGCCCACGAAGAAGCCGCCGCGCCGCACGAGCGACGCGACCTCGTCGAGGCTCGCGAGGTTGAGCGCCGCGCGCTTCCGGTCGCGGAAGATGGGCGGGTACATCGCGAAGAAGCTCATGGCGCCGTTGACGAACGGGCCGAGCAGGCTGTCGTAGAAGAAGTTGCTGCGCACCGGGAAGAGCAGCCGGTTGCGCATCCCGCGCGCCACGAGCTCCGCGGTCACGACGTAGAGGTCGTAGAAGGAGCGGTGGTTGGCGACGCAGATGATGCTCTCGTTGGGGCCGAACGCGGGGAGTCGATCGAGGCCGTGCACGTGGCGAAGGCTCGCGGTGACGGCGCGGATCCACCACTGCCCGACCGTCCGCTGGAAGAAGCGCAGCGTGGCGTTGACGACGCCCGGCTGCAGGCTGCGGCGGATGAAGCGGATCTGACCGCGCTCGAGTCGCGTGAGCGACGAGTCGCCCATCTCGAGCAGGTCGAACTCGCGGCTCTCGTGCTCGGAGCTCTCCTCGGGGGTGACGGACGGCGGAGCGGGCTGGGACTGCACGGCGAGCGCGATGGAAGATCGACCGGGCGCCGCAGATCAAGGGTGCACGGCTGACACGCGTGTCAGCGTGCGAGAGCGTCAGAGAGGAGAGCCCGCCGCGAAGTCGCTCGTCGTGGTGGACTCGACCTTCTGCACCTCGCTGGCGGTGGCGGTGATGAT
>DATJYG010000345.1:0-17576 GCA_035499695.1 Polyangiaceae bacterium | reverse complement strand
AGCAACTTCAGTCCGCCGGCACTGGGCTTCGGGGCGAACCTCGTCTCGACGGGCTCGAATATCCAAGGCCCGATCACCCAGAGCGAGATCAACAACGGGCAGGTCGTCTCCTCTCCCGCCAGCTTCAGCATCCCGTTCTTCGTCCTCGACAACTGGCTCCTGCAGGCGACGCTCACGATCCCCATCAGCGACTACTTCCTGCGCATCAACCAGAACTACAGCGCCGCGACGAACTCGCAGGAGGCGGCGCGCTGGGACGTGATCACCCAGCGAGCGGCGTCCGAGGCGAACGGGCGTCTGGCGTACTACGCGTGGCTCAACGCGCGCGGCGCCGTCATCGTCGCCGTCGAGGCGCTGAACGACCAGAAGACGCACGTGCGCGACTCACGCAACCAGTTCGCGGTCGGCAACGCGTCGAAGGCCGACGTGCTGCGCGCCGAGACGGCCATGGCGTCCGCCGAGCTGGCCCTCGAGCGCGCCAAGAACCTGGCGGACCTCACCGAGAAGCAGCTGCGCACCGCGATGCACGCGCCGGACGAGGAGAGGGTCGTGCCGGGGGAGAACCTCGATTCGCCGGTCGCACCCGTGCAGGGGAACCTGAAGCAGATGACCCTGGAGGCCCTGAGTGCGCGCCCCGAGATCAAGAGCGCCGACGCGAACGCGGCCTCCGCGCGCGACCAGGCGGAGGCGGCTCGCGCGGGGCACTGGCCCGTCCTCAGCGCCTTCGGCGACGGCATCTACGGGAACCCGAACCCTCGCTACATCCCGCCGGCCAACGTGTGGAATGCGACGTGGGACCTCGGGGCGCAGGTGACGTGGTCGCCCAACGACGTGCCGGCTGCAACCAGCGCCTCGAACGACGCCGAAGCGCGCGCCGCCGCCATCATCGCCAACGCGAACGCGACGCGCGACAACATCGAGGTCGAGGTCACGCAGATGCTCCAGGCGGTGCGCGAGGCCGACTTCTCGATCGACTCGAGCACCCGTGAGCTCACGAGCGCCGAGGAGGCGTACCGCGTGGCGCGCGAGCTCTTCAACAACGGGCGCGGTACGTCGACGACGCTCGCCGACGCCGAGTCGGACCTGACGCGCGCGCGGCTCGACCTGCTCAACGCCAAGGTGAACGCCCGCACGGCGCGCATCCGGCTCGAGCACGCGCTCGGCCGCGACGTGCAGCGACGGTAGACGGGGGAGGGGCCCGGTCTCGCAGACGCGTCAGTTGCCTTCGTTGTCGATGTAGATCTGGTTCGTCCCGGACATGCCGTAGACGTGCGTGAAGTTCACGCCGTCGCCGCTGATGTTCCCCTTGGCGTCCACGAAGTACCAGGGCTTGCCGTTGACCATGCCCGAGTAGTCGAGGTTCTGGCCGTTGACGGTCACGGTCCCGATGGCGCTCGCCTGGCCGTTGCTGCTGCCGTCGCCGGCGATCACCTGGTAGCCGAAGGCTACCGGCCCGTCGGGGTGAATGTTCAACGTCTCCCAGCCGTTGGGCAGCGCGCAGGTGGAGCAGCCGCCCGAGACGTTCCAGTCGGTCTTGAACTTGCCGGGGCTCTGCGCCGGGTAGTAGACGGTTCGGCTGCCGGAAACGTTGAGGTACGCGCTGTTCTCGGCGTAGAACGCTTCCTCGCTGCTACGGATATTTGCCACCATGTTCGTGGCTTCGGCGACCCATGAGCTGTACGTCCAGCGCCGATAGGCGACGGTGGCGAGCACCGCGAGGATGGCGACGATGACCGCCACGATCATGGCCTCGATGAGCGTGAAGCCGCGTGACGGCGCCCGCCTGATTCCCCGCATCCCTTTCAGGTTAGCACCAGCGGTCGTCGTGGTCATCGCGGCGGCGGCCGGCTTCCTGCCCGGATGTGTGTGCAGCCGCGCGCTTCCCGCAGAGGCGCACCAGGACTTCGGCGCCTACGACGCGCCGCCGCCCGACGCCAAAGGGCTTCTCGCCCTGGCCCGTGCCGTTCTGGAGAAGGGGCCACGTCCCTTGAACGTCGGCAGCGAAGGGGGGCGGCGCGTGATGCTCGCATTCTGGCACCCCGGCGCCGAGGTGGTCGTCACGACCGGCAACGCCGCCACGGTCGCCGACTCGGTCGTTCAGGCCGCAGAAGCGATGGCGCCGAAGGTGCCCGACCCGAGCGCCGGCCGCCTCGAGCTGGACGTACCGACGAGCCTCTCCGCGCCCAAGGACGAGGACGAGGACGCGCCGACGTCGATCGGCACCGAGGGCGCCTTCGGGACGCGCAAGGACGGCAAGACCGGCGTCGTGCTCCCGGGAGAGATCATCGCTCGCGCGCTCTTCCACCAGGGAAAGAACACCGGGCTCGAGACCGGGCGCATCGCCTCGCTGCTCGCCTCGCGCGCCGGCATCGGCGAGGGGGAAGTCCCGGACATGCGCCTCTACCGCTTCCGGTCCGACGCCCACGTCGAGTCGCCCGCGCACGATGGGGCCTTGCCCGTGTTTCGCGGCATGGTGGCGCCTCCTCCCAAGGCGACGCCGGAGCTGCTGCTCAGAGCCGTCCGCGCCGGTGCCGACTACCTCGTGCGCGTCGTCGGACCCGATGGCCGGTACGAGTACCTCTATCGCCCGCTCGAGGAGCGCCGCGACAACGGATACGGCTGGCTGCGGCACGCCGGAACGACCTACGCGCTCCTCGAGGCGTACGGTCAGTTCGGCACGCCGGCGTACCGGGCTGCGGCCGAGCGCGCCCTCAACCTCCTCAAGTCGCGGGTGCGGAACGACCCCGCGAGTGGTGGTGGGTACGTGGTCGACGGCAACGACGAGGAGCAGCAGAAGTCCGGCGGCGCAGGGCTCGCGATGCTCGCCTTCGCGGAGCACGCCGCCGTCACCGGCGACCGTTCGAACCTCGAGACGATGCGGTCGCTCGGTCGCTTCATCCTCGCGCAGCAGCAGGACGACGGGCACTTCCGCAACAACGCCGACGTGGAGCGCGAGACCGGGCAGAAGCTCAATCGCGAGCCGACGTACTACCAGGGGGAGGCGACGCTCGCGCTGCTGCGCCTCTACGCTCTCGACCCGCAGCAGCGATACGTCGACGCCGCGCGGCGCTCGGCCGACTGGGTGATCCACGTGCGCGACGCGTACGTCTCCGAGGACAACCTCGGACACGACCACTGGATCTGCTACGCGCTCAACGAGCTGTCCCGTGTCGCGCCCGACCCGGCGTACATCGAGCACGCGCAGAAGATCGCGCGCGCGATCATCGGCAAGCAGCGCGGCAGCGACGCTGCCGAGCCGGACCTCGTCGGCACCTACTGGTTCGGCGGCGAGATGGGCAACATCTCCGCGACGCGCGTCGAAGCGTTCGACTCCAACGTGGTGCTCGCGCGCTTCGCGGGCAAGCCGGACGACTGGCTGCTCCAGCCGGCCACGAAGACGGCCGCATGGATGCTCGGGCAGCAGTTCGACGCGGAGAACGACTACTGGCTGAAGAACCCGCAGAAGGCGGAGGGCGGTGTGCGCGAGAGTCTGCTCGTCTCCGACGTCCGTATCGACACCGTGCAGCACTCGATGAGCGCGTGGCTGCACCTCGCGAGAATCCTGTCGGATCCGGACTACGGCAAGACCGGGGTGCCGTCGCAAGACCCGGTGAAGTGAAGCCCCGAATGTTTCGGGGGCTCGAAGCGTTCAGGGAGAGACCCTAAACGCGAGAGTGAACCGATGAGCGCCTGCGCGTACCGAAGCCTCGAGCCGGTCCTCCAGCAACGCATCGCCGCCCTGCGCGAGCGGCACGAGAGCGAGGCGCCCTTCGTCGACGTGGCGCGGCGCGTCGCGGTGCGGCGCGTCGGACGCGCCGCCGGTGGATTCATCGCGACCGTGGTGGGCGGCAGCGCGCTGCTCGTCGGGCTCGCATCGTGGCTCTCTTCCGGAACGGAGGAGACGTACGCGCACACGGTCGCCAGCGCGCTGCTCGTCGCGGCGTGGCCGGCGGGCATCGTGGCAGCGCTCGTCGCGCGAGCCGTGGCGCGCGGGATACTCGGCGGCTGGGCCGACGAGCCGGTCCGCTTCACGGGGGACCTGGCGAAGGATCTCGCGCGCCTGGACGCCGACGAACCCCTCGCTGCGATGCGGCGGACGGCGGAGCGCTGGGAGAGGCCAGCGGCGGCGTGGCCGCTCGCAGCGCTGTCACTCGTGACACCGCTCACGATCCACCTCCTCGTCGACTGGATTCCCAACCTGGGCCGCGACGCGTCGGTACTGCAGGACTTCGGGACGTGGATCGCGCTCAGCGTCGTGCTCGTGGGGCACAGTCACCTGGCGGTGCTCGTGGGAGCGGTGCGCTGGGCGCGCTCGCTGCGGGAGCGGCCCACCGAGATGCTGACGACCGGGCTGTCCCGCAGCTGGGGCCTCACGCTGCTCGTCGCCGTGGGGCTCGCGTGCCTGCCGGGCATCGTGTTGCTCGGCATCCCGCCGATCCTCGTGGCCCTGACGGGGCTGCTCTTCATTCCCGCGATGTACGTGGTGACCGCCCGGCGTATCCAGCGCGAGCGGTTCGCGCTCGAGGCGACCGTGGCGTAACATCGCGGCCTCGTGGAAGGCGCCGTCGCGGTCGTCGGAGGAGGAGCCTGGGGCTTGGCGCTTGCCGCTGCCTCGGCGCGGACTGGCAAGAAGACCTTGCTGCTCTCACGTCGTGCGCACGACGGTGCGCTGCCGGGTGGCGTCACCATCGCACGGGACGACGCGCAGGTCGGCAGAGAGGCGCGCCTGATCTTCCTCGCCGTGCCCTCGGGTGTCGTCCGGGAGGTGGCGCGTGGCCTGGGAGCGCACCTCGACGGCAGGCACTTCGTCGTGCACGGGGTGCGGGGGCTGGTCGGCGAGCGTCTGCAGACCATCTCGGACGTCGTGCGCGAGGAGACGCCGGTGCGGCGCATGGGGGCTCTCGGCGGGCCGGCGCTGGCGTCCGACCTGCTCGCCGGGCGACCGAGCGTCATGGTGTGCGGGTCGCGCTACCCCGAGGTGCTCGTTGCCGTCGAAGCAGCCTTCGCCTCGCCCTCGCTGCGCCTCTACTCCACGCCCGACCTGCTGGGCCTCGAATGGGCGAGCGCGCTCGTCGGTTGCCTCGCGATTGGCGTGGGGTACGCACGCGGCATAGGCCTCGGTCCCGGGCTCATGGCGGCGGTCATCACGCGCGCCGTCGAGGAGGCGGCGCGACTCGCGTCGGCCGCTGGCGGCGAGGAGCGTACGCTGCTGGGGCTCGCCGGCTACGGTGACATGCTCGCGTCGATCGCGCAGACGGAGCGTCCGGAGGTGCTCGTCGGCGAGGCGCTCGCCCGCGGCAAGACGGTGGCCCAGGCCGTGGCGGACGCCAAGCAACGCGTGGAGGCAGTGGATGTCGCGGGCCGCATCGCTGCCTGGGCCGAACGCGCCGGGGTGCGCGCCCCCATCATGACGACCCTGGCGAACGGCATCCTCGCCGGTCGCGCACACACACCAGGTGGCGCGGGCTCGACGCCCGACGCAGGTGACGCGGGATTGACGCCGGACGCCCTGGTCCAGCAGCTCATGACGGCTCCCAGGCCCTGACGGTCAGCCGACTTGCCGCTGACTCGAGGGCGGCGCGTTGCTCGTCCGCGCGTCCACGCCGAGCAGCCCGCGCGCGCGCCCGAGCTTGTCCGACGCGCAGAAGGCCAGCAGGTCGGCCCTCCTCTGATCGAGGCCGAGCTCTGCGATCGCGCGGTTCTCGGCACGCATGCGCGTCATCGCGACCTTCAGGTCGCCGCAGAGCAGCAGGCCCGCGCGCTGCGCCGAGAGCTCCACCGACTTGATCCACGCGGCCAGATCGACGCGCCCGCCGCGCGCGTCGAGCCGCTCCACCGCAGCGCGCAGCGTCTTCTTCTGCGCCTCGTCGGCGTGCTTCGCGAGCGTCTTTCGTCGGCGCGCCACGGCTTCCGACAGGTACCCCGGCACCGGCAGCTCGGGCATCACGAGCTTCACCGCCCCGAGAAACAGGGCCGACAGCTCCGGCAGCGTGGGGTAGCAGATCAGCGCGTAGTGCTCGCGCCGGTAGTAGGTGAGATGCCGGCCAGCGAGGAACGCGAGGTCCTTTGCGTTCAGACCGCGGAGCACGTCTGGCCCGAGCGCCGTGGACGGGTGCGGAGCCGGGACGGCGGCGATGCCACCCGGGACCTCGTCGAGCACGTAGAGCTCCGGCGCCTCCACCCCGAGCACCTGCGCCGCCCACTGGAACGAGCGCACCGCCGTCACGGTGCTCGTCGCGCTCTGCAGCTTCGCCGGGTCGAGGGCGAACAGCTTGCGGGTCTCACGAAGCTCGTCGATGCGCGCGCTCGTCGCGGCGTCCACGATCGCGCGCAGCACGTCTGCGACCACCTCGTCGGCCCCCGGCGCGCGCAGCACGTCGTCCCAGCCGGCATCGTCCAACGAACGCGCAGGACGGATGGGCCCCTCCGGCCGGAACTGGTCCGCGAAGAGCTGCTGGTCGACGTCGGCGGCGCCGAGCTCCTCGAGCGCAGTGGCGGCGAGCCACGCCCGGTCGGCGCGCCCGGCGCGCTGGTGCAGGAAGAAGAGCCGCGTGAAGGTGCTCGACCGCAGGGGCGCGTCGTGGGCGACTCGCTCGAACTCGGCGACCGCTTGCGCCTCGTCGCCGCGCGCCAGATGCATGTCGGCGAGCATGGCGCGCGAGTCGACGTCCGACGGCTTGCAGCTCACCGCGCCCGTGAAGGCCTCGATGGCGCCGATCACGTCTCGCATCTTGTCTCGCCGGAGCGCGCCGAGCTTGCGGCACACATCCCAGGCATGCTCGGCGTCCCCCAGCTTCGCGAACCGGTCGACCAGACGGGTGTATGCGGCGTCGAGCGCGTCCCATTCGCCGCGCGCCGTGCGCACCGCCACGAGCGCGTGCAGCGCCTTGTCGTGCGTCGGGTCGTCGTCGAGAGCGCGATCGAGCAGCCCCAAACCACGCTCCTCCTCGCGAAGGCGGCCGAGGGCGACGTCGGCGGCGGCGAAGCGCACGGCCGCACGCTGCGCCGGGTCCGTCGTCAGCTCGGCGATCTCGGCGAGCACGTCCACGACGCGCGGCCACCGGTGCAACTTCTCGTACGCCTCGCGCAACGCCTCCGCCACGGTGCGGTCGCGTGGGTCGACTCGTCGCGCCTCCTCCAGGGTCTCGGCTGCGGCGCGCGCGTCCCCGAGCTCCGACTGCAGCGCGCGTGCAATCGCGAGCAGCTCGGCCACCTGCGCATCGGTGCCCTCGATCGCCCTGAGGCGCTTGCGACGCCATTCGATGGCCCGGCGTACGTCCTTTGCCTCGGCCGCCATCTCGACGAGGGCGTCGAGCGCAGGGCGGTGTCGTGTGTCGTCGTCCAGGGCCTTCTCGTAGTTGAGCTCTGCTTCCCGTGGCTTGCCCTGTGCGCGCTTCACGTCGCCGATGCGGGCGTAGATGGAAGCGCGTACCGCCTCGTTGGCGGCCGACTGCGGCGCCACCATGAGCGCCGCCTTGTACGCCGCGAGGGCTTCTTCCCACGCGCCGCGCGCACGTGCGCCGTCGGCCAAGTCCAGGAGTGGCTCCATGGGCGGTAGCGACGGCTGCGCCGAGCGCGGCGGGTGCGACGACGGCGGGCGCGATCGCGGAGCCGAAGCTGGCGCCGATTGAGGCGCCGAGGGCGGGCCAGATCGCATCGATGCGGCCACGTGAACCACGTCCGGCGGCTCGGCGACCACGAAGTCGGTGCCTCCGCGAACGAGGGCGAAGCTCTGCACGCGCGTGTCGTCGGGTCGCGCGCCGCGCATGCGCTCGTAGAGGAGCGAAAGGGGCGCCGCTCCACGATCGTCGTGCGACTCGGGCTCCGCCAGCGTGTAGAGGAGGTGCCGCGTGAAGGGCCACGCGCCTGGCGTCGCGCCCTTCTCGGGACGTACGCCCACCAGCACGCCGTACCCGCGCGCCCGCGCATCGAGCGCCCGCGCGATCGCGTCGACGTGCTCGGCGGCGAGCAGCGGGTCGTCCGGGTCGCCGTCGTGGCACGCCTCGATGACGAAGAGCACGCTGGCCGGCTCGCGTACGAGCACCGCGTCGCTGAGCACGCGCAGCCCCAGGGTCGAACGGTCGTCGGCGAGCAAGAGGCCCACCGAGTCGGCGTGCGCCGTCGTCATCGCTGCCAGGTACACGAGCAGGTCGTCGCTCGGACCGATGCCGGCGAGGGCGCGCTCGAAGTCCGTCTCGAGCTCGGGGGTCGTGTGCGTCACCACGATGCGGTGCCCCCCGCGCGTGAGCGCCGTGCAGAGCGGCCCCACGGGTTCGGGGGCCGCGAAGACGCTTCCCTGCGTGGGCATCGAGAAGCCGGGCGGCGCGACGACCACTGCTTGTCGCATCGTGGACGAAGGAGCTTACCCGAAGCGCACGACGAGGGGCGCGTGATCGGAATCCGGAGCCAGGGTGTCCGTCACGTCGTGGACACGCAAGGAGTCGTTGAAGAAGCGCGCGCCCACGAGCAGGGCGCGCAGGCTCTCGGAGGCGAGCACGTGGTCGATCTGCACACGCGAGTCACCGTGGAAGCAGCTGAACCGACGCGCCGGATCGACCCCCGTCGTGCAGTCGGCGAGCGCGCCTACCGCGCCGGCGTCAGCACGCAGGCATCGGAGCACGGTCGAATGGGGCACGTCGTTGAAGTCGCCGGTGACGGCGACTCGGGCTCCCGGCCGCGCCTCCAGGATCTGATCTACCAAGCCCCGCACGTAGAGGGCCTCGGCGGCACGCCACACCAGGCTGCGCAGAGTCGCGTCGGCTGCCTCGCGCGCCGTGCGCGGAGGAACCTCCTGGTTCGACGCATCGCGCATGCCGACCGGTCTCGACGACTTGAAGTGCGCCACGAGCACGTCCACGGGTCCGACGGGAGTCTCGACGCGGGTGTGCACGATTCCGCGTCGTAGTGGAATGCGCGCGCCGAACGGCGGCGAGTCTCCGGCGACGAACACCGGGAAGGCGAGCGACTCTGCCGTGTGCACCCGCGTCTCGAGCACAGGCAGGCGCGAGAGCAGCGCGCACCCGATGCCCCGGGCATCCGTCGTCCCCATGACTTGGTGCAGCGCGGTCGGCGACCCCATGCGCTCGGCGACCGCCGCGAGCAGCTCCGCGGAGCCCACCTCTTGCAGACCCACCACATCGGCGTCGACCGCGCGGAGCATGCGCGCGATCCAGTCGAGCTTGGCCGGTAGCGCTGCGCGCGCGGTATCCGACGCCGGCGGCAGCAGGTCTTTGACGTTGAACGTGGCGAGCGAGAGCCCCACCGGCACATGCCTAGCATCCCCCTCGTGCCCATGGGCACGTTCGAGGACGAGGTCGTCCTCATGCGGCGCTGCCGCGTGGGGCTCGCCGGAGCCTCTCTGCCGCTCGCGCTCGGCTCTGCTCTCGCGTGCCTTCCGGGCGGACCATCGACTCTCGCCTTCGGCGTGGCGCTCGGGTGGCTCGGCCTGGGGACCCTGCTCTACGTGCTCGCGCGCAACCCGGCGCCTCACGAGGCGCTCGCCCGCGTGTACGCGTGCGGCGCCGGGCTCCTGCTGCCCGGGCGCTTCGTGCCATCCGAGCGCATCATGGGCGGTTGGGTAGAGCCGCGATCCAACGCGCCGCCCGTGGTCCACGTCCGCGTCGAAGGCGGCGCCGACGTCACCCTCGCGGTCCGCGACGTCGAGCGAGGCCGTGCGCTGCTCGCGGCGCTCGGGGTCGATGCTTCGCGCGTCGCTGCCTCGTTCTGGGCGCTCGCGCGCCCCATCGGTGAACCGCGGACTTTCGCCCGCGTGGGAGCGCTCGTGGGCATCGCGTTGACGCTCGGGATGCTCGCGGGCCGGGAGTCACCGGCCGCATCGGCGCTCGCGGTGGTCGCACTGCTCCTCGCGCTGCTCGGGTTCGTCGTGCCCACGCGCGTCAGTATCGGCGCCGACGGCGTGCATCTGCGCTGGCTCGGCACGTCGCGGTTCATCGCGTGGTCCACCGTGCTCGCGGTCGAGCCATTCGACGGCGGCGTCGTGCTCGCGCTCGAGGGCGGCCAGTGGCTCACGCTCCGAACGCCACACGAGCACGACCGCCACGATCCCGAACGCCTCGCCATGGTCGAGCGCCTGCGCGCTGCGTGGCGGGCGAACCTGCAGGCCCGCGCCGAGCCCCTGCCCACCGGCGTCGTGCGCCGCACGGGCAGTCGTGGCACGCGCACCCGCGACTGGGTGCGCGCCATGCGCGCCCTCGCCCAGGAGCAACCAGGGTATCGCACGAGCGCCGTGCCGCCGGAGGGCCTCTGGCGAATCGTCGAGTCCCCGCACGCCGACGGCGACGCGCGCACGGGCGCGGCCATCGCCCTCGCGTCGTCCCTCGACTCCGCCGGACGCAAGCGGCTCCGCGAAGCGGCCGCCTCGTGCGCCGAGCCCCGCCTGCGCATCGCCCTCACCACGGCCTCGACGCCGACCGGTGCCGCTTCCGAGGAGGAACTCGCGGCGGCCCTCGACGCAATCGACGGCGAGGTCGAGGACAGCCGCCGGTGCTAGAATGCAGCGAGGATGGACCTTCCCGTCGATCGCGCGCTCCGGTGGATCGTCGGCACCTACGCCCGCCTGCTCACCGAGCATGGCGCGGTGCTGCGCGCCTCGGTGCTCGTGCAGCCGACCGGGGAGCACTTCCCCGACGAGTTCCTCGCCGACGCTCCCAGCGTCTTGCGGCTGCTGCGACGCACGATGAGCTATGCGCCGCTCGCCGAGGACCTCGGAGTCGAGCTCGCGTTCCTCGCCCCCGAGGGCGATCACGCCGGTGGTTGCGGCTCGCTCGCGTGCGGCTCGGGCGGCGGCGGCGGCGCGCAGTTCGCGACCGTCGCAGAGCTCGAGGACGGCTACCGCATCTTCGTGGCGGCGAACGACGTGGGCAACCCGGACGTGCTCGCGGCCTCCCTCGCGCGCGCGACCGGGGCGCTCGTGCTGCACGAAGCGGGTGAAGACGACGCCGAAGACGCCGCCGTCGCCGAGATTGCCGCCATCGCGTGCGGCCTCGGCGTGCTGGTCGCGAGCGGATCGTCGGTGTGGGCCAAGGGCTGCGGTGGACTGCGAATGGCGCAGGCGACGGTGCTCTCCGTGGAGGAGGCGACGGTGGCCCTGGCGCTCTTCTGCGCCGTGCACGCCGTGAAGCCCTCGGTGGCGCGCGCGCACCTCGGCGCGACGCAGCGCGAGGCGTTCGACCTCGCGATGGCCTGGACCGAGTCCAACCCCTACGTCGTCGAGTCGCTCCGCGACCGCCCCGCCGTCCTCGAGGGCGGCCTCTTCACCCTCGAGCCGGTGCGCGGACTTCTGGGCCGCTGGCTGCACAAGCGCAAGCTGGATCGCGAGCTTCGCTCACCAGACGCTGCGCCGGCCGCCCCCGTCTCCGACGACAAGCGCCGCCGCCTCGAGGAGGCGCGCGCTCTGGTGGACGAAGTCCTGGGCGAGTGACGGGTGGAGATCCGCGCCCGGCGTGTCGAGTTGGCGCTCGGCGGGATCCTCGCCGTCGCCTTCGTGCTCCGCGTCGCACACATCCTCGGGCAACGGGGCGACATCCTGTTCGACCACCCGGTCGTCGACGAGGAGACGTACGTCGCGACTGCGAGACGGCTGGCGGACGGCCAGGTCGATCCGCGTGCGTGGTATCAGCCGCCCGGGCTCGTCTACGCGCTGGGCGCCGTCTTCTATGCGTGCGGGCCCGGGTTGCTCGCTCCCCGGATCGTCCAGGCGCTCGTTTCGACGGCGAGCTGCTGGCTCGCGTTCGTCGTGGCGAAGCGGTTCTTCTCGACTCCCGTCGCGCTGGCGGCGGCAGCTGTTCTCGCCGTGCACGGGGTTCTCGTGTTCGAGGCTTGCGAGCTGCTCCCGCCGACGTGGATGCTGGCCGCGGATCTCGTCGCGCTGTGGGCCTTGCTCGAGGCCTGCCAGCGGAAAGGGCCTGCGTCCGCGCTCGGTGCAGGAGCGGCGCTGGGTGTTGCAGCCGTCTTCGGTCCGACCGTGCTCCCGTTCGCGCTCGTCGGGGCGTGGCTTCTCCGGCGGCCGTTGCTCGTCGGGGCCTTCGTCGCGGGCATCGCGCTGCCCATCGCACCGGTCACCCTCGGCAACTGGCAGCGCGCGCACGAGGTCGTCCTCGTCTCGACGAACGGTGGTCTCAATCTCTACATCGGCAACAACGATCGTTACGACGAAACGCTGGCTGTCCGCCCCGGTCCTCACTGGGAAGCGCTGCAGGAGCATTCGTCGTCCTGGTTTTCGCAGCAGGTGGCCTCGTTCTGGATCGACCACCCCGCGCGCGCCGTCGGCTTGTACGCGCGCAAGGTGTTCCTCTACTTCGACGGGCCGGAGATCCCGCGAGACACGGACATCTATGCGATGCGCGAGAGCTCCCCGATTCTGGGCGCCCTGGTGACGCGTGGTCCACCGTGGCTTCCCGACGGCGTCCTGGTACCGCTCGCGTTGGTCGGTGCCGTCGTCTGCTGGCCGGAGCGGCGGAGGTTGGCGATCTTGTACGGGTTCGTCGCAACGCAAGCGCTCGTCGTCGCTGCGTTCTTCGTGACCTCGCGCTACCGGGTTCCCGCTCTGCCGGTGCTCGCGATCTTCGCTTGCGCCGGAGTCGCCCGAGTCGCCCGTGCGGACGTGCGCGGCCGCGCGCTGGCCGCGGGTGGCTTCGCGCTGGCGGCGCTCGGGCTCAATGTCTCGACACGAGAAGCGCGAGTCTCCTACGCCGCGGAGCTCGACTTCTACCGGGGCATGGAGCTCAAGACCTATCTTCGCGATCCGGCAGGCGCCGCCAGGTACCTGGCCATGGCCACGAAGGAGGACCCTCGCGACGCCCGCGCATGGTTCGAGCTCGGCAACGTGCTCGATGCCACCGGTCGTCGCCAGCAAGCCGTCGACGCGTGGACCCGCGCGGGAGAAGTGGATCCGTGGGATGGCCGCGGCCGCCGTCGAGCAGCGTTCGTGCTCATGCAGCAGGGTGATACCGCCGGGGCGATCGCGTTGTACGAGGCGAACATCGACTCCGGGCAGCGCCCGGAGGCCTATTACGCGTCGGACCACTTGAGCCTCGCCTTGCTCTTCGCCCGTCAGCACGAAGCACAGCGCGCCCTGGACGAGCTCGAGGCAGCGAGGCGCGCCGACCCCCTCTGGTTCGAGACCAATGCGCCCAAGGCGGCACACGCGGCGCACGACGATCCTTCGATCGATGACGCGCGTTTTCTCCGCGCCCTCGACGAGGCGCACGAGTAATCTCCGTGCGATGAGGCGACGCTTGTTGATCGCGCTCCCGATCCTCGTATGCCTCGCGGGAGGCATTCTGTACTGGAGGTCGGTCGAGCGACGGCGGGCGGCCGCATCGGCTGCGCAAGCCCACCGCGAACACCTGAACGAGGCGTACGCGCCGATAGCGGCCTACATGAGCGCTCCGCCCGGCGAGACGCCCTGCGAGTCGGCGTACAACGCGTTCCAGGCCTTCGCAGCCAAGTCCGAGGAGGTCGGCCAGGCGCTGCCCTGGGAGAGCTTCCCCGACAAGCCGACGTTCCTGCAGAGGTGCAGCGCGCTGCCCGAGGGCGACCAGAACTGCCTCGAGCCCCGCTACCAGGCCAAGAACCTCGACGCATGCAACGACACGCTCCACCGCCTGCGCAAGGACAACGTGCTCTACGTCAGCCGCGGTGGGCCGCTCGGCGCCTCGCACTGAGCAGAGCGAGGAGGACGGCGATGGCCGTCGCCGCCACTCCTGGCGCCTCGTCGGCCGGCAGCGCGATGGCGCAGCCCGCAGAGCTGGCAGGTGAGGTGGGGCTGGCGAGGCAGTAGAAGTCGGCGCCCGACGTGCTCTGGCAGGCGAAGCCGCCAGGGCAAGTCGACTGCGCCGGATTGCAGCGAACCGAGCACACCTGCGCGTCGGAGCTCGGATTGCTGATGCACGCTCCACCGGCCTCGCAGTCGCTGTCCTGTGTGCAGCCCCAGCCCGGAGCCCCCGGCGAGGGGAGGGGATAGCGGCACGCTCCACCACTACACGCCATGCCCTTCGGGCAGTCCGAGCTCCGGCCGCAGCTCCCCCCGCAGAACCACAACCCCGGCGCGTCCGATGTCTGCAGGCAGGGGCCGGCCTTGCATTGCGTGTCGTAGAAGCATTTCTGACCCACCTGGGCCGTCCCAGGTGCGGTCGACGCGAGGTACGGATCGATGAACGGTGTGCGCTCCACGTCGATACGCGCGAACTCGGCGTGATCGACGCAGGCGTCGTCGCCCTGGCTCACGACGCCGACGAGCGTCGTTGCGCCCGTCGACGTCCGCAGCGCAGCGCCTCCCGAGTCGCCTTCGCACGGCTGGGACGGCGCGGGGAGGACGGTGAAGTCGAGGCTCGAGACGGCGCTTACGCGCGCCTGGCCGACGTGGCGACTCCCCTCGTCGGCGGAAGTCGCGGAGGTGACGCCGTAGCCGACGACGTTCACGTCCTGACCGACGAAGGTCGCGTCGAGCATCTCCGTGTCGAGCGCGATGGGAGCCACCGGGGCGGCCTGACGCAGCGTGAGGAGGGCGACGTCGTGATCGAGCGTGGTGGCGTCGAACGAAGGGTCGAGTCGAGCGTCGGAGATTGCGACGGTCGAGCCCCCCTGTCCGAGCGATGCGCCGAAGAAGACGGCGAACTGCGGGAACGTGGTCGGGTCGACGCCGCAGTGGGCGGCGGTGATGACCGTGTGCGGGCCGATGAGCGTGCCCGAGCAGTGCGGCCCGCCATCGGCCGTGATCACGGCGACCACGGCCCCGTCGCTCGAGTCTGGCGATCCGTTGGTGACCGCCGACGAAGTGGCGCCGACGCGCTCGGTCCCCGGCGGCGAGCAGCTCGCTGCACCGAGGACCGCAGCGATCAGCCAGCGCCTCACCGCCTCACGATACGCGCTGGTGCGGCCGGATCACCAGGCGATGGGTTCGCTGAGGTCGCCGCTGTCGTCGTGGCCGCCGCCGCACGCGTAGTTGTAGCCGTCCTTGTCGGTGCCCGACTGCGTGCCACGGGCGCCGGTCTGGTTGTTCTTGACCTGCCAGATCTCGAACCACGAGTCGTCGTTGCAGTTGTGGTTGCTGCCGTTGGTGAGCCAGGCGTAGCCCGTCGAGCAGCCGCCGCTGACGGTGCTGATGCTCCCGCTCATCTCGCCGTTGAAGTAGCTCGACTCATGGTTCGACCGTCCGCTGACCGACGACTGGGACTCGTAGGTCATGCCGCTCGCAGCCGCGCAGGTGCCGTGGTTGCACGTGTTGACCGTCCAGTCCCACGAGCTTCCGTTCCATTCGGTGGCCTGGACGGCGCTGTGCGCGCCGAGGCAAGCGGCGAGGCACTTGTAGTAGACCTTCGCGTAGTGCGTGTACGTGGTGTACGCACCGACGCCCTGGGCGCGCAGCTTCTCCGCCTCGGCAATCATGTGCGGGTCGCGAGACGGAATGTAGTTGCCGAGGTTCGAGATGGCGCTCACGTGCTCCGCCATCTCGGGCTTCAACGCCGCCTTGATGACCTGCGAGGCCTCCTGGGCGAGCAACGACCAGGCGTCGCGATCCGCGGGGCTGACGTCGACGTGACTTCCCATGTCCGGGTACCACGACTTGTCGATGAACTCGTCGCCCCCGCGCTGCGCCGAGAAGGTGTTGCCCATCACGTCCACGAAGCGGACGTCGACCTCGTGCAGCGGCGTCTCGGGGTCCGACTGCCTGAGGTACTCCGGTGTGAGCGGCCCGATGCGGCTCTGCACGTACACGACGGAGCCGTTCTTCACGTAGGCCGCGTTCATGCCCCAGTCGGCACGCGACTCGAAGACGTTCAACCCTTCGTGCAGGCTCGACACCGGCGGCCTGTCCGTCGGCCCCGCAGAGGAACAACCGATCGCGGCCCCCGCTCCGAGGACCACTGCCATCCCCCCGAGTGCCAACATCCAAGTGCGCGCGCCGCGGTCATGCCCCATTGGATCCCTCCGTCGGGACTGCACCTTTGCAGCGCCTGAGCCAGCCTCAGCGACGCAGGATCACGCGGGTTTTTCGATGAGCGCCGTTCACGCCTCTGAGCGAATTGATCAACGCGTTGAACAGTTCGAACCGGCCTCTGACCAAGCGGTCGATTCAGTCGTCGCGTGCCTTGCGCGGCCGCGGTATCCCGAACGCGTCTAGGCGCGCGAGGAGCGTCCCGCGCGAGATGCCGAGCATCTTCGCGGCGCGTGTCTGGTTGCCGGCGCACGCGTCCAACGTCTCCAGGATGTGCTGGCGCTCGAGCGCCACGCGCTGCAGGTCGAGCGCACGGATCGAGTCGGCCGGCCTGCTGTCGGCCGACGCCCGGATCGCGGGGAGCGTGGGTGCGTCGAAATCCGTCGAACCCCCGGCGGCGAGCGAGGCGGCCGCCTCGGCGGGGCCCGGGGGTGAGATGGGGGCTCGTGTCGCACCCATCTTCTCCGTCGGTAGGTGCTCGACCCGGATGGGACCGCGCACGCAGAGGAGCACGGCACGCTCGATGGCGTTGCGGAGCTCGCGGACGTTGCCGGGCCAGCTGTAGGCCTTGAGCCGGTCGAGCGCCTCCGGGGACAGCGCGGGCGCGTCGGCTCTCCCCATGCGCTGAGCCGCCTGGGATACGAAGGTGCGTGCGAGCGACTCGATCTCCTCGGGCCTCGATCGCAGCGGTGGGACGAAGAGCGTCACGCCGTTGAGACGGAAGAAGAGGTCCAGGCGGAACCTCCCCTTGGCCACTTCCGCCTCGAGGTCGCGGTTGGTGGCGGCGATGAATCGTACGTCGACCGGGCGTGCCGTGAGCGCCCCGACGCGCTGCACCTTGCGGTCCTCCAGCACGCGCAGCAGCTTCACCTGCATCGTCAGCGGCAGCTCGCCGATCTCGTCGAGCAGGACCGTGCCCTGGTCCGCTGACTCGAGGAGCCCTCTCTTCGTCTGGTGCGCGCCCGTGAACGCACCCTTCTCGTGCCCGAAAAGCTCGCTCTCGAGGAGCTGCTCGGACAGCGCCGCGCAGTGCAGCCGGACGAACGGCCCCTTCGCGCGCGGCGAGAGTCGGTGCACCGTCTCGGCGAGCACCTCCTTCCCCGCGCCCGTCTCGCCCATGATCAGCACGCTCAGGTCGCTCTGGGCGACCTGCTCGGTGAGGTGCTGGAGGTCGCGCATCGCGTTGCTCGTCGCGACGGGGACCACCTCGGTCGCGCCGACCGGCTCGACCCCCCGCACCGCGTCGCACGCTCGCGCGACGAGCGCCTCGGGTGTCGATCCGTCGCGAGGGTAGAGGGCCATACCCATGTGGGCGCGGACCTCGCTTCTCTCGAGGTGCAACCGAAGGCGCTCGGAGACCATTTCGGCGTCCGTCGCCGACGTGTCGACGAGCAGGACCTCGTATTCGTCGGGGGCGTAGAGCGCGAGCATGTCGCTCGCTCGCAGGGCGCTGGCGAATGCCTCGTCCACGCTCTCCTGCGGGACGCCGGTCCCCGTGGCTGCCTGCAGGTTGACGCGCAGGACGGCGAACTCCTCGCCCGACCTTTCCGCGCGCGCGCACTGCTCCTCGACGCGGCCCTCGAAGTAGCTGTGCGGCCAGACACGGCGCACGCGCGGG
>DATJYG010000344.1:0-5662 GCA_035499695.1 Polyangiaceae bacterium | reverse complement strand
GGGCCTTCGGTCGGGCTGTCGGTGCGCTCGCGATGCTCGACGGGCTTGGCGCGCTCGGGGAGTATGCGCTCGGAAAGGACCTCCACTTCGATCGCCACGTCTTCGGCCGAGGCGTGGTCGAGGCAGGCGGCCTCTACCCGGGTATGCTCTCGATCGACGCGGCCGTGGCCTTCGTGCTGCTGGGCGTCGCCCTGCTGGCGTCTACCCCGCGCAGGCCCCACTTCGTTCGCGACGCGCTCGCATTGGGCGCCGGCACGATCGCAGGCGTGGTCGCGCTCGGGTACGCCTACGGCGCCACCTCGCTCTACGGGGTCGCGCCGTTCGCGATGGCGCTTCCCACCGCGATTGCCATCTGCATCCTCGCGATCGGCGTCGTGCTCGAGGACCCGCAAGGCGGCCTGCTGCGCATGCTGGTGCACGGCACGGTCGGAGGCGCGATGGCCCGACGGCTGGTCCCGGTGACGCTCTTGCTGCCGATCGCGCTCAGCCTCGTGCTCGTCATCCTGGGGCCCCACGACCTGAAGCTCGGGGCGGCCCTGCTCGTCGCGGCCCTGGGCATCATCTTCACGGCCGTCGTCCTGTGGAACGCATCGGCCCTCGAGCGGAGCGGGGAGAGCCTGCGCGCCGAGCGCGCACGGCTCGAGACGATCCTGACCTGCGCCCCGCACGGCATCATCTTCGTCGACGCCGTCGAGGGGCGCGTGGAGAACAATCCCGCCGCGCAGAGGATGACCGGCTACCCAGCGGTCACCAACCGGACGGACGACCTCCGTGCGGACCTCGTCCGTCGCCCTGACGGGACCCCCATACCTCGCGACGAGTGGCCCGGAGAGCGCGCGCTGCGCGGCGAGTCGGTGTCCCGCCTGGAGGCGCGGATCATCCGCAGCGACGGAACCCCCCTGCCCGTGCTCATGAGCGCCACGCCGATCCGCGGCCCCGCGGGCGAGGTCACCGGCGCCGTCATGGCGTTCGAGGACATCACCGTGTTCAAGGAGCTCGACCGGCTCCGCGACGAGTTCGCGTCGATCGTCGCCCACGACCTGCGCAACCCCATCTCCTCGATTCTCATGAACTCGGAGCTCCTGCTGCGGCAGGCCGAAGGCCGGGACGCGATCCACGTCGGCACCGCCGCGCTCGAGCGCATCCGCAGGGCGGCAGCACGCCTGGGCGACATGGTGAAGGACCTGCTCGACGCTTCGCGGATCGAAGTCGACCGCCTGTCGCTCGATCGCAAACTGCTCCCGCCCCGCACGACCGTCGAGGCGATCGTGGAGGAGGTCCGGCCGACACTCGGCGAGCACCCCGTCAAGGTCGCGACCGAGGGCGAGCCGGCGCCGATCCTGGCGGACCCCGTACGCTTCGATCAGATCCTCACGAACCTTCTCGAGAACGCCGCCAAGTACTCGCCCCGTGACGCGCCCATCGACGTCAAGGTGGCGCCCTCCGCGGACGGCGTGGAGGTGTCCGTGAAGGACGAGGGGATGGGCATCGCCCCCGAGGAGGTGCCGCGCCTGTTCGATCGCTTCTACCAGGCGAAGCGAGCGAGGGAGATGAGGGCCGGGCTGGGCCTCGGTCTGTACATCGTCCACGGGCTCGTCGCCGCGCACGGGGGACGCATCTGGGTCGACAGCGAGCCCGCCCACGGCAGCACGTTCCACGTCTGGCTACCGTCCGCGCACGCAGCGGAGCGGCACTAGAGGTTGCTCATGGCCGAACTGCTCCTCGTGGACGATGACCGAGACATCGCCGACACCCTCGCCGACTTCCTGCGGGGCCAGGGACACCGCGTTCGCATCGCGGCCGACGGCGAGGAGGGGCTGCGGCTCCTCCGCGAGAATTGCCCCGACGTGGTCCTGCTCGACGTCGAGATGCCGGTGCTGGATGGGCCGCGCATGGCTCACGGCATGTTCCTGCACGACCTGGGTCAGGAGCGGGTGCCGATTCTGTTCCTCTCGGGTGTGGCCGACCTCGAGCGCGTCGCGGGCCGCGTGGGCACGCCCTACTACCTGCCCAAACCGTTCTCTCTCGACCGCCTGCTCCAGACGCTTGCCCGCGCGCTGCGCGAGCGGGTGCCGCCGACATACCCCGACGAGGCACGCGCCCCTCAGGAGCACCGCTGACGCAGCTCGACGATCAGGAGCGGCTGCTCAGGGCTTTCGTTCTCGATCGTCGGCCGTGCCGGAAGGCGGGGCAGGGGACTCGAGCCCCTTTTCCTTCGCGTAGAACTCGAGCACGGCACGCAGCGCCTCGGTGCGGGACTTGACCCCGGTCTGGCCCTGGATCACCTCGAGGAGCGCGAGCTCGTCGCTGGAGAACTTCACCGGGGTGACTTTCACGCGACGGGCTGCAGCGAGCCGCGCGGTCAGCAGATCCGTCACGCGCTCCTGCACGCTCACCGGAGAGAACGGGTGGTCGGCATCCTCGATGTCGACCCTCGAGAAGCCGTCGACTCGCGAGAGTGCCTTCATCTCCTCGCCGGCGTGCGCATCGACGTAGGCCACGCCCGGATCGCCCCGGCTCACGACGAGCAGCGTGTCGACTCCCCGTTCGGCCATCGACCGCAGCGCCCGCGGCACCTCGGTCACCGGGGCCGCCGGTGGGATTCCCGATTCCACGGCGGTGAGGTCGAGCGCGCAGAAGGTTCGCGGGTTCATGATCCACGCGCCCACCACGTCGGCGGCGCCTCCTGCGCCACGCGATCCGAGCTGAAACGCGTAATCGCCGCCCGAGCACAGGCCGGCGATGATCGCGCGGGTGCGGCCCGTCGCCCGGATCGCATCGGTGAGATCGTCGAGCGCGCTGGGGGGATAGGTCAGGTTCTCCTTCACGTCCTGCGCCGCGGGGCTGTCACCGATGCCCGACAGATCGAGCCGGAGCACGTCGTACCCGCGGCTCGCCCACTGCCGCGCGGCCTGCACGAACATCGCGTGCGGACCCTGGCGGTTCACGCATCCGGCATTCGTGATGACGATGGCCGGACGCGAGCTGCCCGAGGCCCCCGCAGCCGGAGTCAGGATCCCGAAGAGCCGTTGACGCGAGCCGAAGACGAGGGCGCGCTCGCCCGCGGGACCGGCCACCGACGCCGAGGGCTGCACCCGCGCACATCCCACTTCCGAGTGCGTGCGATCCAGCCATCGGGCGACGCTGGCGATGGGCTGCTCGGGCAGCACCTGACGATGGGACACCGTGACCAGGAACTTGTGCCCCTGATGTGGCTCCACCGCCGTCTCGGTTCCCTGCGCGCGCAATCGGTCGCAGAGGCGGTCCAGCCCTGCAACGCCGCCCCCATCGACGACCAGCGCGCGCGCTGCCGGGCGACCCGTGAGCTGCAGGGTGTCCAGCCTGGAGAGAGAGTCGACGAGGCGACGTGGAAGTCTCAGGCCCAGCGCCTCGGCTGACCCGTCGCGCGGAGGAGGGGCCTTGCCGACGTGAGGCTCGATGCGCGTGTAGACGGTGTGAAGTCTCCGCAGCTCTTCGACGAACCCGGCGCCGGAGACGCAAGGGCTCCAGAGGACGAGCGACTCGACGTCGGCGCGACTGCTGCCGTAAGCGAGCGCGAGGGTGGCACCGAGCCGGATCCCGAACAGCGCGATCCTGGGCGCCCCCGACCGCGCGCGGAGCTCCTTGGCTGCGGCGTCGATGTCCTCGAGCCAGCTGCCCACGGGATCGCCACCGGGATCTTCCGCGCTCGAATCGCCGGTGCCGGAGAGGTCGAAGCGCAGACACGAGAAGCCGAGGGCGGCCAGACGCTCGGCGAGGTTCCGGTAGATCCACTCGGTGCGGACGTGGTCGGTCCCGATGGGGGGACACAGGAGGACGCCCACCTGACGTCGCCGCTCCTCTTCGAGAGGCGAGTGGTGGAAGCCGAACAGGGGCCGCCCCGGAACGCCGAAGTAGATCGGTTCCTTGCGTCCCTGTCCGCGGATGATCTCGAGTCGTTCCTCGTGCATGCGACGGTTACGGGCCTTCAGGGCCGAGGACGCTCGTGAGAAACCCGAGCGCCTCCGGCGAGAGATCGACGAACTTAAGCCCGAGGTCGTACTTCGCCACCGAGCCGGGGGGAAGCTCTTCGATCCAGACGACCTCGGCCGTGTACGTGACGGCCGGGCATCCTTCGACGAAGAACTCCATCTTCACGAGCGCTCCCGGGCGATGACGGTCGTCGCTGTATACGCGAACGCCGCCGAGACTGATATCCACGGCCTCGCGGTGCCGTGCGAGCAGGGTCATTCCGGCGGGCCGACAATAGACCGGAGCCTGAATCCTCCGGTAACGGCGGCGTTCGGTGGCCATTACCTTCCAGGCTTTACCGTAAAGGGGCGCCGCGCAAGATCATTCTTGTTCCTGGAGCTCGCGGGCGACCCGATCCAGCTCCGTGTAGAACGCCACCAGATCGGCCTCGCGATGGCCTTGCCGGAAGAAGCGGTAGACGCGTCCGATGGGCCAGACGCGAACGCCCGGCGGGACCGACATGGCCCAGTGTCCGGGCTCGTGCGACTCGAGATCGGTCCATTCGGCGCCGAAGCGCCGCGCGAGGATCTCGCTCAGCATCGCGCCGTGCCGCGTCAGCTCTTCTTTGAGCTGAGACGCGTGCTTCTCGTCGAGGGGGGCCTCGGAGAACCGGCGGCGCAGATGCCGCTGCATCGCATCGATGGCCATGACGTCCGTCTTCAGCGTCGTGCCGTACCAGAGGCGATAGTCCCTGCCGAGCTCGCGGGACAGACGGATCATGGCGATTCGCGCCTGATCGGGCGTCCTGGGTGCGGCGCCCGGTACGAGGATGGCCTCGTCCACGCCGGGCGGCGGGGAGAGGGTCTCGATGATCTCGGGTCGCGACGGACGGGCAGGCGCGCGCGCCGCCACGCGCGGAGGAGGAGGCATCGGGATGCGCACCGTGTCCGGGAGGGTGCGCTCGGTGTCGGGAGGAGGAGGGGGCTCGGGGTCCGGGGCGGTCGGAGGGAGAGAAGCGCCGGGGGGCGCAGGCCGATCCGGCTCCATCGCCGAGAGCACGATCACCGGGGCGGGCTGAATCGGCGTGGCGGGCGGCGGCACCATCGACTCGTGGGTGACCGGCGTCGAATCGAGGATCTCCAGGGCCAAGACGCGTGATTCGTCCGAGAACGAGCGGTCCTCGACCACGAGCTTGGCGAAGTGACGCGCGTGCGCGGGCTCACCGGCGGCGAGCCACGCCCGCGCGGCGAGGATGGCGAGATCCGGAGCCGGGGCTGCTGGTCTCGTTTGCTCTGCCATCGCGGTGAGGAACTCGGCGACCTCGCGAAGGTGAGCGCCACCCTTCAGGAGCTCCGTGTGCTTCCGCAGCTCGTCGAACAGGCGGAGGGCGCCCGTGATGCGCCTCGTCGTGCCGAGCGGAGGGGTTTTTCCCGTGCGGGCGAAGGTCGCCGCCAGCTGATGGAGGCGAGGCTGGGCGATGGCGGACGCCGTCGCCCGCGCGCGCAAGTCGCGGAGGATGTGTTCGCGGAAATCGGCCTCGTCGAAGAAGGGGTCGGGAGACCTCGCGGGCGGCGGCATGGCTCGAAGGGCCTGCGGGAGCTCCTGCACGTCCGCCAGCGACACCTTGTGCCACGTCCGTTCGCCCGATCGGCTGTCCTCCGTGGCGTCCGCCGTGAGCAGTCGAACGGGGACGTCGTCCTCCACCTCCTCC
>DATJYG010000343.1:0-4550 GCA_035499695.1 Polyangiaceae bacterium | reverse complement strand
CCGGCGCGGCGCTCGGCCTCGTCGGCGCTGAAGACGATGTGGCCGCTCGCGGCGCCGGGGCTCGCTGTGAGGCCGCGCGCGAGGACCTTCTTCGGCGCTTTCGGATCGAGCGTCGGGTGCAAGAGCTGGTCGACGCCGCCGGCGTCGACGCGCAGCACCGCCTCCTCCTTCGACACGGCTCCCTCGCGCACCATGTCGACGGCCACGCGCACCGCCGCTCGTGCCGTGCGCTTCGCGTTGCGGCACTGCAGCATGTAGAGGCGGCCCTCCTGGATGGTGAACTCCAGGTCCTGCATGTCGCGGAAGTGCTTCTCGAGCGTCTCGGCGATGCGTGACAGCTCGCGGTACGCATCGGCCATGCGCGCCTCGAGGGAATCGTCCGCCTTGCCGACGACCTTGCCCTGCGAGCGGATGGGGAACGGCGTGCGGATGCCGGCCACCACGTCCTCGCCCTGAGCGTTGGGGAGCCACTCGCCGTAGAGCTTCTTCTCCCCGGTCGACGGATCGCGGGTGAAGGCGACGCCGGTGGCGCTCGTGTCCCCGAGGTTGCCGAAGACCATCGCCTGCACGTTGCAGGCGGTGCCCCAGTCGTCGGGGATGTCGTGCATCCGCCGGTACACCTGGGCGCGATGGTTGTTCCACGACGCGAAGACGGCCTCGATGGCCTGCCAGAGCTGCTCGCGCGGGTCGTTCGGGAAGTCGCGCCCCGTCTCCTTCTTCACGATGGCCTTGAAGGTGGGGACGAGCGCCTTCAGCTCCTCGGCCGGGATGTCCGCATCGGGCACGCGACGCTTCAGCTCCTCGGCGTTGAGCCGGCTGCGGTCGATCCCCTTGGCCTGCGCGACACGCGCGCGCGCCTCGTCGAGGGCGCGGTCGAAGGGGTCCTTCGAAACGCCGAGGGCGATGCTCGAATGCATGGCGATGAACCGCCGGTAGGCGTCGTACGCGAACCGCGGGCTGCCGGTGCGCGCCGCGAGACCCTCGGCGACGGCGTCGTTGAGCCCCAGGTTCAGGATGGTGTCCATCATCCCGGGCATCGACGCGCGCCCGCCGGAGCGGACGCTCACGAGCAGCGAGGCCGACGGATCGCCGAGGCGGGCCCCCATCGCCTTCTCCAGCCGGGTCAGCGCCGATTCGATCTCGGCACGCGCCTCGTCCGGGATCCGCTTGGCGCGCGAGAACGCGTTGCACACCTCGGTAGAGATGGTGAACCCGGGCGGCACGGGCAGCCCCAGCGAGGTCATCTCCGCCAGGCCTGCGCCCTTGCCTCCCAGCACATCCCGTCGCTTCGGATCGCCCTCGGCCTTGCCTTCGCCGAAGAAGAAGACGCTCTTTGCCATGCGAGGAAGGCTCTATCGGGGGCCGGGCCGAACGGCAAGCCCTGCGGAGCTACTCGCCCAGCAAGCTCTCGATTGCGGCGTAATCCCGGTCACTCACGCTGCCGGCGCGCACGCAGCGGATGTGGCCAGACGGGCTGGCGAACACGTGGATCGGGATCGGGGACGCCGCGTCGAGGCCGAGTGAGGTGAACCACGGACCTTGCTTGTTCGAATCGGCGAGCCGAGCGGAGTCAGGCATCTCCGGGTGCAGCTTGCGGAACGCGGCGACGTCGGCGCTCGACTCGTCCACGGAGACGAATCCCAGATCGACCGGGCGCCCGGCGGCGACGAGCTTCTCGCGCCAGCGCGCGAGCCGCGGCATCTCCTCGACGCACGGCTTGCACCACGTGGCCCAGACGTTGAGCCAGCGCCAGTGACCCGGCGCGCCCGTGAGCGGCGGGCCGGCGAGCGGCGGGAGCGTCAACACGGGGCCGCTCTCGTCGGCGATGTGACGGTCGCAGAACGCCTCGGTGCTCGCGTCCTTGCGCCCCTGGACCTGTGCCCCCTCCACGCGTGGTGGCGGCGGCGCGTGCTCGTCCTTGCTGCAGGCAGACGCCGCGAGGGCGACGGCGATCAGAGCTGGCAGTCGATCCATGCGATGAACGCGCTCCGGTTGATGTCGTCCGACGTGCAGCTGCTGCCCGTGGCGCTGCGCTTCCACTGACAGAACTCGGTGTCGAGCTGCGCGTACTCCTTCCCGAGCCAGAGCATCCCGACCTCCTTGTCGAGATCGGGATCCTTGAAATGGTCGCGCAGGTGGTTCATGACTGCCTCGGCGCGCGACTTGGACAGCGTGCGGTTGAACTCGACCGTGCCGTCGGGCGACGACCGCGCGACCACGAAGAACCAGCTCGCGCCTTTCTGATCGGCGAACACCTGGTCGATCAGCGCGAGCGCGTTCGCGTCGAGGTCCGATTTGCCCAGCTCGAACTGCACGATTCCGCCCCGGTCCTTCATGGGCTGGAACAGCGCGTTGAAGTCCGCGCCGCTCATCGTCGCGACGTTCTTGGCCTGCACCGGCTGGCAACCACGCGCGTCCCCGTTGCTGGAGAGCCCGCAGCTCATGAGCACCCGCCGGAGGATCTTCTTGAGTCCGGGGCTGCAGTACGTGGCGTCGGACGCGGCAGCGACCGGCGCGGACTCGGCCGCCGTCGAGGACGCCTCCTTCAATCGTGCGTCGGCCGACTTGATCCAGACGGCCGTCGACACCGTCACGAGCAGGAAGAGCGCGGCGCCGACCTCGATGCGAACGGCGATCCGGGGCAAGCGTTCGAAGAGACTCATCGTGCACCTCGGGCGAGCATGCGACTGAGCGCGAAATCGAGACCGAGGTCGACGTCCTCGTCGCACAGCTTGGCCGTGCCGACGAAGAGCTGCGGCGTCAGCACGCGCAGGTTGTTCGACACCGCCCAGCGCAGCGACTTGTTGAGGCGCGACTTCACCTCCGACGATCCGACGCACGACGCGAAGGCGGGGAAGCGTTGCTTGACGATCCGCGCGGCCGCGGTCGGATCGGCCTTCGTCTCCTCACGGACCCGGTCCTGGACGTCGAACGCCCACGCGAGGACCTCGGGCGCCTTGTTGCCGGCGCACAGCACGGCCTCGCTGACGGTGCACGCACCGGGGTGCGCGGTCTCGGTGATCATCCAGTTGCACGCGGTGTCGAGCGGGAAGAGGATCGCCTTGCGATCGAGCCGGTCGGCCAGACCCGACGCGTCGAGGCGCTGCTCGAACGCCTTGCAGGCAGGACAGAGCGGGTCGAGGACCTCGAGCGCCGGCGTCGGGCTGGTCGTGCCTTTGCTCAGCGGCACCATCACGCCGTAGCTGTCGTCGGGATGCGGAAGCCCTTCGCACGAGCCGACGAAGCGTGACTGGTCGGGCACGAGCGCGAGGTACAGCGCGAGCGGCAGGACGACGAACAGCACGCCGACGCCGGCCATCACGGCGAGGAGTCGATTGGAGGCGGGAGGCTCGATCTGCGGCACGCGGCCACGCACCGCACGCCGCCAGAGCACGAGCGCGCCCGCCAGACACGCCGCGCTGCCGGCGTAGATCGCGATGCACATCTTGCACAGGGCGCCGACCTTGACGATCGAGATGATCAACATCACGACGGAGGCTGCAGCAGGCACGCCGCACGCCATCGCGAGGAAGGCGGTCGCGCGCGGATCCCCCTGACGCCGCGTGAGCAGGAGATCGATCGCGTAGAAGCCGATGAACGCGAACACCGCCATCGCGGGCAGCGAGATGGGGATCCCTCCCCAGATCCGCTCGCGGAGCACCGACGAGTACGGGCTCATCATCGCGATCTGGCAGCCCGAGGCGCCCGCCTCCGCTCCCATGCCCGGGATGAACGAGCAGTGCAGGCCGTGAACCTGGCGATCCAGGTGCTGCACGAAGTCGTAGGTCGACACGCTCGCGAACAGGAGTCCGACCGCCGCACCGACCAGCACGACGACCAGCCATCGGGACGGTCTCACGACCCCCATCGTTTCAACCGTTTGGCGCCCGGGCAAGCACGAGTGCACGTCCGCGAGCCTGGGGGTAGCCTCGGGCTGCATGCTGGTGGGGCGCGCTCGAGAGATCGACGGGATCGACCGGCTCCTCGAGGGCGCGACCGCGGGGGCCGGCGGGCTCCGCATCGTCCACGGCGAGCCGGGCATCGGCAAGACGCGGCTCGCCGACGAGGCCACCGCGCGGGCGGCCACGCGCGGCTTCACGACCGCGTGGGGACGCGCGTGGGAGACGGGCGGCGCCCCGCCGTACTGGCCGTGGATCGAGGTCCTTCAGGTGCTCGCGACTCCCGACGCCGAGGTTTCCCCTCGCATCCGCGAGCTCCTCGACCGCTCGGGAAGCCCTGCTTCCGCCGAGCGGATGCGGGCGGATCCCGCACGAGAGCGGTTCGAGCTCTTCGAGGCGGTCGGCGCTTTCCTGCGCGTCCGCTCCCGATCGGCGCCACTCTTCGTCGTCCTCGACGACCTCCACGCCGCGGACGTGCCCTCCCTGGAGCTGCTCTCGTTCGTCGCGCGGGGGCTCCGTTCGTCCCGCGTCGCCGTCGTGGGGACGTACCGGGATCTCGAGGCCCGCCAGCCGCCGGTCGTGGACGTCCTCCGGAGGGTCGCTCGCGAGGGCGAGCTCTTCGCGCTGCGGCGCCTCACCCAGGAGGACGTG
>DATJYG010000342.1:0-6467 GCA_035499695.1 Polyangiaceae bacterium | reverse complement strand
ACCGCGCGCCACGACATCGAGGCAGCCCTAGAGCGAGCAGCTCGGCCCGACGCTGCAGCAGTAGTTGCCGCAGTTCAGCGTGCAGGTCGCGTCGGCGGTCGTGTAGTAATCGAACGCGCTCGACAGCGTCTTGGCCGGGAGCGCGCCCACCTTGGGGGTGAGATCGGGGCCGACCCACGGCCAGGCCACGCCCGACGGCCACCACCGAGGCTTCGTCGCGTAGTAGAGCGACGCGGGCAGCTTCTGGGTCGACGCCGGCAGGTTGGCCGTGAGCGACGACGCGTTCCACATGACCTTCGCGTTCACCGTGTCGAAGTTGCCGGTCAGCCAGATGCTGGTCCACGACACGGTCGTCTGATCGGCGAGGAAGATGGAGAGCGTGCTCCCGTCGGCCGACGTGTAGGACTGCGACGTCGCCGCGGCTGCGCCCTGGCCGGTGCTCGTCGTCCCGAGATCGGCGGGCAGACCGAGGCTGGCGTTGCCGGTGCTCCCGAGGACGTTGCCGATGACGGTCATGTTCAGGTCGGGGGAGGGGAAGTCGAGCGCGGCCACGTTGGCGTACTGCGGCGCGAACGGCTGGCTCCAGATGATCGCCGACTGCGCCTGGCCGGCCTTGCTGGGCGACCACTGGCTCGACGCGTAGTTGCGGAAGTAGGTGAGGTAGCCGGCGTTGCCGTGCGTCGTCGAGGCCCCCATGTGCGGGGCCCAGTTGCCTTCCATGAGCTCCATGTGCGGGAAGGCGCAGTGGCAGTCGACGTTCACTTCCTGGAACCCGTCATCGTTGTTGCCGTCGCACGACCAGGAGTTGTCGGCGTAGTTGTAACCGACGACGTTGCCGCCTCCCGAGTTGTTGAAGACGACGGGCTTGTTCACGAAGCGCGTGACGTTGTTCTCGACGAGATTGTCGGACGAGCCGCACGCCAGGACGATGCCGTAGTTGTCCTGCGCGAAACCGTAGCTGTACGAGTTGTGGAAGTGGCTGTCGCGGACGACGCAGCGGTACGTCCCGGCGAGCCGGATGGGCATCCCCGAGGTCGTCCCGTCGACCTGCACGTCCTTCACCCAGCAGTACGCGGCGTTCGAGACGTCGATGCCGCCGGCGTTCTGCCCGGGGTAACCGCCGGGGCGCCCGCCTTGCACGGCCAGGCTCTCGATGCCCGCCCACTCGACCACCGGCGTGACCGCCTTCGCGATCTGCGCCTTCTGGGCGGTCGTGAAGGTCCAGTGCAGCGGCGTGGTCAGCGTGAGGGTGTTGCCGGCGACGGCGGACACCTCGACGCGCTCGCTCACGCCGTAGTTGGCGGTGCGCTTGAAGATGGTGGTGCAGTCGCCCTCGTTCACGTCGGCGTCGTCGAGCTGGTCGACGAGCCCGAGATCCCCGGCGGCGAACTTCGAGCCGTCGGCGACGGTGATCGTGGACGTCTCCTTCTTCGCGTCCTGCGAGAGCAGCGGCTCGGCGGTCGAGTCGAACCCCCGGCCGTCGTAACAGGTGCCGTCCTGCAACGTGCCGATCTCGATGACGGGCCCGCCATTCGTGCTGACGACGACCGTGCCGGAAGTCACATCCGACCCTGCGCCGCGCAGCACGACGCCAGGTGGGATCTGGATCGTCGCCGAGGTCGTGTACTTGCCGGCGGCGAGGGCCACGACCTGGTTCTTTCCCATGCAGCCATTCAGGGCCGTCTGGATGGCCGACGTGGCATCGCCGCTCTGCGCGGGGACGCTGGCGCACGTCGTCGTGCGCACGGGGAGCCCGTCGTTGCCCAGCGGTTGTCCGGTCGGCTTGTCGGAGAGGATCCCCGGGTTCCAGGTCGTCGTGTAGGCGGGATTCAGGAGGCCGGAGGGAACCTGGTTGCACGCCCCGCCGTCGCACGTCGATCCGCCACTGCCGCTGCCACTGCCCGTACCGGAGCTCGAGCCGGTGCCGCTGCTCGATCCGGATCCGGACGCGGACCCGGAGCTCGACCCGGACCCGCCTTCGGCGCCGCCATCACCCGACCCCGTGTTCTGCGAGCTCTGAGAGCCGCACGCACCGCTCGACGCCACCCAGCCGACGACGGCGAGCCATGGAAGCAACTTCCTCGTATTGCGTCCCATGATTCTCATTGTACCGCCGCGGCCGGTGGAGGCTCGTCGACGTTACCGTCCGGTAGCGCGGGCAATCGCGCGAACGGTCGATCTTGATGCAGTGTGCATCGCGGGATAGGCCGTCGCGTGATGGTGTGGTGTGGCCGACGAAAGACGGACGAGCCGCGCGAAGCGGCCGCCTGTCATGCAGGCGGCAGTGCGCGGCATCTCGTCATGGTGGCGCTGTCCTTCGTGCTCGCGGCGGCGGCGTTCCTCGGCGCGACCTTCTACGCGGACACGCGGCTCGGGCGTGTCGTACGGCTGACGCACGACGTCTCCGAGAACGCGATGCCCAGTCTGGCCGAGATCGGGGTCATGCAGCGCGCTCTCGGAGACGTTCACTTCCGGCTCGAGCAGCAGGCAGTGGGCGACGAGGTGGATCCGGCCCTGCTGGACGGGTCTCTGCGTGAGCTGCAGGAAGCGCGACGCAAGTACGAGTCGTACCCTCAGTTCGAGGGCGAGGAGGAGCTCTGGGCGCCGGCGCGCCGCGCGCTCGATTCGCTGCCCCTGGTGATTGCCCAGATCCGTTCGGACGCGCAGGCGGGATCGTCACAGTTGGCGCAGCGCCGGGTGGATGAGGTGTTCGCACCCGCCGAAGCCGCGGTGAGCAGTGCGCTCGCCGGGGTGCACCGCTTGAACCTCGAGCAAGGCAATGTTGCCGCCCGCCGGGCCGACCGGGCCTGGCGGCGGGCGCGCATGGTCTCGTTCGCCCTCGATCTCGCGTGCGTCTTGCTCACGGCGGGCCTCGCCGTGCTGGCGTTGAAGAGCGTGCGGCGGCTGCTCGCCAGCGAGGCGCGGCGAGCCAACGAGCTCGACGCGTTCGCGGCGCGCGTCGCCCACGACATCCGTGGGCCTCTCACGCCGCCGATGTTCGCGTTGAAGCGACTCGCCGCCGAGCTCGAAGCCGAGAGCCCTCATCGCGTCATGGTGGAGAGAGGCATTCGTGGCCTGCAGCACGCCGAGGCGCTCGTGGCCGATCTACTGATGTTCGCGCGAGCGGCCGCCACCCAGGACCCCGAGGCATCCGCATCCCTCGGAGACGTGATCACGGGGGCGGTGCAAGACGTCGAGAGCGACGCCTCGTCCGCGCGCGTGCAGCTCGAGGTCGGAGATCTGCCCGTGGCGACCGTCTGCTGCTCGCCCGGCGTCCTCGCGAGCATCGTGGGCAACCTCGTCGGCAACGCCATCAAGTACATGCCCGCCGACGCGAAGACGCGCGTCGTGTCCATCCGGGCGCACGGGAACGACGGGTGCGTGAGCGTCGAGGTCGCGGACACGGGGGCGGGCGTCTCCGAGGAGCAGCAGAGGTGCATCTTCGAGCCGTACGTCCGCGGCGACTCCAGCCGCGCCGGACTCGGCCTCGGCCTCGCGACCGCCAAGCGCCTCGTGGTCGCCCACGGAGGCAACATCGGCGTCCGCCCGCGCGCCGGTGGCGGGGCCGTCTTCTGGTTCGAGCTTCCCTGTCGCTCGGCCGCTCCGCTCACGCAGCCGGTTCCGAGAGGACCGACGACACCGCGTCGTGCAGCTGGCGCAGCGTGAACGGCTTGTTCACCGCTCCACGGAACCCCGAGCGCCTCGGATCGTCGATCACGGCCCCCGACGAGTAGCCGCTGGCGACGATGCCCCTGGCGTTCGCGTCGAGCTCGAGGAGGCGCGCCATGGTGTCGGCGCCGCCGCGCCCCCCGGGAACCGTGAGATCGAGGATCACGGCGGCGTAGGGCCGCCCCTGCCGGCGCGCCTCCTCGTACGCCGCGAGGGCCTCGTCGCCGTCGGCCACGGCGTCGACGTCGTATCCGCACGACGCGAGCATGGACCTCGTCGTCTCGCGGACCAGACGCTCGTCGTCCATGACGAGCAACCTCGCGACCCCCGCCGGAGTGGACGCCTCCTCGGGACGCGAGTCGGTGGCAGCGGGCACGCCGTCGAGCGCGGGAAGCGTGACGGTGAAAACCGAGCCCCGCCCCACCTCGGACGCGACGTCGATGCGCCCCCCGTGAGCCGCGACGATCGTGTGCGTCGTGGCGAGACCGAGCCCGCGCCCCTGACTCTTCGTCGTGAAGAACGGATCGAAGACGCGGCCTAGATCCTCGGGGGCGATGCCGCAGCCGTGATCGCGGACGGTCGCCTGGACGTAGCGCTTGCCGCCGGTCTGGACGTTGCGCACCGCGCACTCCACCACGCCGCCTTCCGGCATGGCCTGCACCCCGTTGAGCAGCAGGTTGGTGAAGACCTGCACCATCTGCCCGGCGTCGAAGTCCGCGGCCCACGGCTCGGGCTCGAGACTCAGCTCGCACCGGACGCTCGTGCCGCGCAGGCAGAGCTCCACGCACTCGGTCACGACCTCGGTCAGCAGCCCGGGCTTCATCGAGGTCACGCCCCCACGGGCGAACACCAGGAGCTGCTGCGCCAGCTCGCGGATCCTCCCCGCGGCCTGCTCGGCGAGCACCAGCATGGTCCGTACGTCGCCCTCGGTTCGCCTCACGGCCATCGAGACGTTCCCGATGACGGGGGTGAGCAGGTTGTTGAAGTCGTGCGCGATGCCGCCCGCCATGAGCGCCAGCGACTCGAGCCGGATCGCCCTCGCGAGCTCGCGCTCGGCCTCCTTGTGGCGGGTGACGTCCTGGACCATCACCACCCGCTGCGTCGGGCGACCCTCGGCGTCGCTCAGCAGCGTCGCGCTGACCAGCCCCCAGGCGACGCCTCCGCCCGGGAGCCCGAAGCGGACCTCGACGGGAGGCCCGTGCCCCTCGGCGGACAGATCGACGATCGACGTCGCGCCGTCGGTGAGCGCGTCGAACGGACGGCCGAGCAGCTCGTGCTCGGTGCGCCCGACGAAAGACTGGAGCGCGCGGTTGGTGCGCACGACGGCGCCGGCGATGTCGGTCATCGCCATGCCGACGGCGCTCTCCTCGAACACGGCCGCGAATCGCGCCTCGGAGGCGGCGAATGCCTTCTCGGCGCGCTTGCGATCGCGCGTGTCCTCGATGACGCCGTAGAAGCGGGCGAGACGCCCCTGCTCGTCGAACGTCGCCTTGATCTGGATGAGGGTGGGCACCGGCTCGCGCGTGTCCTTGCGCAGACGGATCGCCTCGAACCGGCACACGCCCGAGGCACGGAACGCCGGATCCGACATGAAGTGCGCCTGCGTCTCGGCCCGCTCCTTGGGGTCCGAGTAGTGCTCGAAGGCGCTCTGACCGATCGCGGCCTCGGCCGACGGGAATCCCATGATGCGCGCGAAGGCAGGGTTGGCGCGCGAGACGATCGCCACGCCGCCCGGGTCCTCCATCGTGAAGACGCCGACGCCGAGATTGTCGACGAGCTCCCTCAGCGCTCCGGCCTCCTCCTCGAGCGCGAGGACGCGGCGGCGCAGACTCTCCAGCTCCTCGTCGGGTGGTTGCTTCCCGCTGGGACTGCCGGACATCACCGCGATTTGACGGCAGTTTCACCGAGAGCGCAAGACGGTTGCTCTTGCGTGATGCGCTCCTTGCGCGCCGAGTTCGAGGCGCGTCGGCTGTGAAAGCAGTGATCGCGGAAGTGATTTCTGCTCCGTCGGCCGTGAAACAGGTGACCTCGGCTGGGATCTCCGTGGGGTTGGCAACTACCTTCGTGACGTTGGCAGCTATCTTGGTGACGTCGGCAGGTATGTCCATGACGTCGGCGGTGAATTCAGCGACGTCGGGCATGCCAGCGATCGGCCCCGGCGTGCAACTCATGCCGTCGAGTGGTCCATGTCGAACGTCGGCTGGGCAACGGATCGCGCTCGACGGCGTTCGTCGTGGGTCGAGCGTCACTCGATGCACGTCGAACCGTCGATTCATCTCCCCCGCCGCCATGTCTTGCAGGACGTCGGGGATCATCTGACGGTCGGCTTCGATCTATCGATCCGCGGCTGTTCGACAGAGCGCGCTCGCCGTGAACCATTGCGCAGCGGGTGGTGAGCAGATTAACGCCGCTGGTGAAGTCAGCCTCGCGCCGGTCCGTTCGATCGCAGCCGCTGGGATGATCCCCACGCCCACCGTGAAACGGATCCCCTCGGATGTCGAAGAGATCACCGTCTCGATCCCCGAGATCGTCGCCGACCTCACAAAGATCCCGGCCGATGTGCCTCCCCGGACGTGCAAGTGCTCTTCCACGACGGCTGCATCTTCTCCTCGATCTCGCACAGAGGGACGTACAACGCCCGACCGGATCGAAGAAACGCGACGTGGTGCGCCCGGAGAAGCCTCACCATCGTGTGTCTCGTAACCTGTACGAGCTTGGCCAGCTCGGCGATCGTGTAGAGCGGCCGCAGCGGGACTTGCACCGCACGCGCGCTCCGTTTGCTCGTCGTCATCGATCCT
>DATJYG010000341.1:0-9626 GCA_035499695.1 Polyangiaceae bacterium | reverse complement strand
CCCGTCGAACTTCCCCTCGACGTCTACGGAAGGCTTCACGCTTTCGGCGTACACCGCGACGTCCACGGATCCGTCATGCGACGTCGTAGGTCAGTTCGTGGAGGCAGCCGGACAGCTCGCCGAGTTCCAGATCGCCGGCCTGCAGAGCTTCACCGTGGTCAATGACACGTGCTCCCAATACTGCCTGCGCGTCGTGGCGACCGTGACCGTGCCCTCGGCGCCCGTTGACGCCGGGCCCGATGCGCCGCACGACTGACCCATGACGCATCCCTGGCACGACATCGAAGTGCCCGAGCAGTTCGAGGACGGGTTCCCCGCCTTCATCGAGATCCCCAAGGGCTCGAAGCTGAAGTACGAGCTCGACAAGGCGACGGGGCTGCTGAAGGTCGACCGCGTGCTCTTCAGCGCCGTGCACTACCCGGCCAACTACGGCTTCATCCCGCGCACGTATTGCGACGACGGCGATCCGCTCGACGTGCTCGTGCTGGGCACCGAGTCCGTCGTGCCGATGTGCATCATGCGCGCTCGCGCCATCGGCTTCATGCAGATGCAAGACGAGAAGGGGCTCGACGACAAGATCATCGCCGTGCATCTCGACGACCCCACGTACCGCGAGGTGCGCCACTATCGCGACCTCATGCCGCACATCATGCTCGAGCTGCGGCGCTTCTTTCTCGACTACAAGGCGCTCGAGAACAAGCGCGTCGAGATCGAGGACTTCCACGGTCCCGAGAAGGCCAACGAGGTGATCCGCACCGCCCTGAACGACTACCGCTTGGGGAAGCACGCCGGCACGCAGAGCCGGTAGGCCTTGTCGCACGCGTCGCACGCGCCGTCCTTGCACGTCTTGTGGCACGCGCTCCAGTAGCTCGCGCAGTTCTCGGCGCACTCCTCGCCGGGCGCGTGCGCCGCGACCGGCGTCGCCGCAGCGCTCCTTGCCGGCGAGGGAGCCGAGCCGGATCCCTCCGGCGGCGGCCCGTGGTCGGCCAGGTTGGGCGGCGGGGCGAACGCGTTGGTGGGCGCCGGCACCGCCATCGCGTGCACGTGCTTCGGCGCCTCGGTCTCCACCTTCGGCAGCGTCGGATCGAGCGACAGCTCGCTGAACCGTGTGGCGGCGTACTCGACCCGGTCGCGCGGCTGCCCGTAGGTGTAGCCGTGCAGCCAGTCGCGCCAGCACGTCTTCTTGGCCGAATCCGGCGCCGCCTCCTGGTCGAGCGCGTAGCAGTGCTCGAAGCGCACGTCGCACTCGTAGACGGCCTGGAAGCTCGGCCCGCAGGCGAGGACGAGCAGCCCCGCGGCAGCGGTCAAAAGCAGACGCCGGGCACCCACTCCCACAGGAAGAGTTTCTGCCGCGGGAGCGCTCCTGGCAACCGCTACTGGACGATGAGCCCCTTGGTCACTAACACCGCATATGTGTTCACGGGCCTGGTCGAGACGATGGGGGTGCTGGCGGAGCGCACGGCCAGGGGCCCCGGCGCACGGCTGGTGATCCGCGCGACCCTGGCGAACGAGCCGCTGGCGATGGGCGAGTCGATCTCGGTCGACGGCTGCTGCCTCTCCGCGGTCGAGCTCGGCCCGACCCCAGATGTTGCGGGCTCCGCGCCCGCCCGCTTCGCGGTGGACGCGACGGCGGAGACCCTCGCCCGCACCACCCTGGGTACGCTCCCGGTCGGCAAGCAGGTGAACCTGGAGCGGGCAGTCCGAGCCGGCGACCGCCTGGGGGGCCACCTGGTCACCGGGCACGTCGACGCCGTGGGCAAGCTGCTCGAGCGGCGCGAGGTGGGCGAGGCGGTCGCGATGCGCTTCTCGCTGCCCGCCGAGCTGGCGCGCTTCGTCGCCGAGAAGGGATCCGTCGCGGTGGGCGGCGTGAGCCTCACGGTCAACGCGGTGTCGGCAGAGTCGTTCGACGTCATGATCATCCCCATCACCCTGCGCGTGACGACGCTCGGGGAGCTCGCGCCCGGTGACCCCGTGAACCTCGAGGTGGACCTGGTCGCGCGCTACGTGGCACGTTGGAGGCAATAGCCGTGTCCCGGACCATCGACCCCGAGCTCACCGCGCGCATCGCCGGCGCCATCGCCGACGTGCGGGCCGGGAAGATGGTCATCCTCGTCGACGACGAGGACCGCGAGAACGAGGGCGACCTCACGATGGCCGCCCAGTTCGTGACGCCCGATGCGATCAACTTCATGGCGACCCACGGGCGTGGGCTCATCTGCCTCGCGCTGAACGAGGAGCAGGTGGAACGCATGAAGCTCCCGATGATGGAGGCGCCCGGCCGCCTCGGTCCGCCGCTCGGCACGGCGTTCACCGTGAGCATCGAGGCGCGCCACGGGGTCACCACGGGCATCAGCGCGGCCGACCGCGCCCACACCATCCGCGTCGCCGCCAACCCGGCGTCGCGGCCGGACGACATCGTGACTCCCGGTCACGTCTTCCCGCTGCGCGCCCGGCGCGGGGGCGTGCTCGTGCGCACCGGGCAGACGGAAGGGTCGGTCGACCTCGCGCGGCTGGCGGACCTCACGCCGGCGGGCGTCATCTGCGAGATCATGAACGAGGACGGCACGATGGCCCGGATGCCGGACCTCGAGCGGTTCGCGGCGAAGCACGGGCTGCGCATCCTGACGATCGCGGACCTCATCCAGTACCGGCTCTTCACCGAGCGGCTCGTCAAGCGCGTGGGCGAGGCCACGCTGGTCCTCGACCAGACGGGCACCGAGTGGCACGCCGTCGCGTACCAGACGTCGGGCATCGACGAGCGGCAGTTCCTGGCGCTCGTGAAGGGCGACCTGAAGGCCTCGGGGCCGCCGCCGCTCTGCCGCGTGCACACGGGGTCGGCCGTCGCCGACGTCTTCGCGTCGACCCCGCGCGACGGCGGGCAGCACCTGCGCGAGGCCATCGCGCAGATCGAGCAGGAGGGCCGCGGGGCGCTCGTCTACATCGCCGCGCGCGGCGACGTCGGCAAGGAGCTCGAGGCGTGGGTGGGCATGCGCAAGGCGCCGCCGCCGACGAACGCCGCTGCGCCGCTGCGCGAGTTCGGCCTCGGCGCGCAGGTGCTCGTCGACCTGGGACTGCACCGCATCCGCCTGCTGACGAACAACCCGCGCAAGATCGCCGGCCTGCACGGCTTCGGGCTCGACGTGGTCGAGCGCGTGCCGATGCACTCGATGGGCCGCGGAGGCGGATGAGTCATGGGCGCACGACACTCCGGGCGCGAGGCTGCGCTGCAGATGCTCTTCCAGATGGAGGCCTCGGGCGCCAGCGCCGACGAGGCCATCGAGCTGTTCTGGCGCGCGTTCGGCGCGGACTCCGACCCCGAGTCGCGCGAGTACGCGGACGCGTGCGTGCGCGGCGTGGCGGGGGTGCGCGAGGAGATCGACGCGCACATCACGAAGGCGTCGACCAACTGGCGCATCGAGCGCATGACGCGCGTCGACCGCAACGTGCTGCGCCTCGGGGCGTGGGAGCTCGCGCATCGGGCCGACGTGCCGCGCGCCGTCATCCTCGACGAGGCCGTGGAGCTCGCGAAGTCCTACGGCAACGACGACTCGGGCGCGTTCGTGAACGGTGTGCTCGACGCCGTGGCCGACGCCGTGGGCCGAGCGGCGGAGCCCAAGGCGGAGTGAGTCGTGGACATCCGCTTTCTCCCCCCCGAGGTCCGGCGGCTGGACGACGCGAACGTCGAGCTGTGCGCCTGCGGCATCTGGAGCGACCAGCGCCCGGTGCGCGGGTTCGCCGGGCTGCTCGACTGGCGGCTGGGAGGCCGGCTCAGCGCCCTGCTGGCCTGCGGGTTCGCGACGGGCGCCGGGGGCGAGGCGTTGCTCGTCCCGGGCAAGCCGCACCTGCCCTACGAGAAGGTGCTCGTCGTCGGCCTCGGGCCGCGGGCGAGCTTCGACGCCGACGCGTTCCGGCGCGCCGTGACGCGCATCGCGGGCGCCCTCGAGGGCATGCACGTGCGGCGCGCGGTCGTCGAGCTGCCCGGCCGGGGTAGCGCGGCCATCGACCCGGAGCAGGCGATCTCGCTGACGCTCGAGTGCCTTGGAACGTCGCCGGAGCACGACGCGTGGTGGCTCGTCGAGGACGCCGCGACGCAGAAGCTCGTGGAGCAGCGCGCCGCCGACGAGCGCCGTCGCGTCCGGACGGTGTGACGATGCTCGATCTGGATCCGAATCGCGAGGGGGCGAAGCCGCGTGACGCATCCACGCTCGTCGTCGTGCGCGACGTGCGTGACGGTACCGGCATCGAGGTGTTCTGCGTCGAGCGCCAGAAGGTGGGCTTCCTCGGAGGCGCCGTCGTCTTCCCGGGCGGCAAGCTCGACGCGACCGACACCGACGCGGGCTGGGCGAGCGCCGCAACGTCGCCGCGCACGCCGCGCTCACCCATCGCGGACGACGAGGCGACGCTGCGGGCGCTGGCGGTCGCGGCGTGCCGCGAGGCCCTCGAGGAGGCGGCGATCCTCCCGCTGGTCGGCACCCAGCTCTCGCACGACGAGCTGCTCGCGTGGCGCAAGCGCGCCGCGGGCGGCGAGTCGCTGCTCTCGCTGCTGTCGGCGCGCGGGGCGAAGCTGGACCTCGCGGCGTTGCATCCGATGGCACGCTGGGTCACTCCCGTCGCCGAGTCGCGCCGGTTCGACACGCGGTTCTTCCTCTACGTCGCCGAGGGCGCGCTCACGGGTGCGCACGACGATCACGAGACGACGGCGAGCTTCTGGGCCCCCCCCGCAGAAGTGCTCCGGCGCTTCGTCGCCGGCTCGCTGCAGCTCGCGCCGCCGACGCACCGGACGCTCGAGATGCTGGCGACCGTGCCCGATGCGCGCGCGGCCGTCGCCCTGGCCGACGCCGCGTGTCTCGACCCGGTGTGCCCGCGTCTCGTCACGCATCGCGATGCCCGAGGAGAGACGATGGGGCTGGCGCTTCCCGGGGACCCCGAGCACGACGTGCGCGAGCTGCGATCGCCGGGGTGTTCGCGCTACGTGCTCCGGGGCGACCGCTTCCTGCCCGAGGACCCGCCTGGATGAACCTGCGCGGCGGCGGGCGGCTCCTCACCGCCACGCAGGTGGCGCGCATGTGCGGCGTGGACGTCAAGACGATCCACAACTGGGTCGGGAAGGGCCGCATCCGCGGTCATCGCACCGGCGGGCGCCATCTGCGTTTCTGGCCGCTCGACGTGGTCGACTTCCTGCGGGCGTGGGAGCTCGGCGTGCCCGAGTCGCTGCGGTCCGCGCGGCTCCGCGTGCTCGTCCTGGACGGCGACGCGGCCATCCTCGCGGCGTGCAAGCGCGCGCTGTCGCGCCGGTTCGAGCTGACGACGGCCGACGACGTGGTCGAGGCGATCGTCGCCGTGGCGACGCTGCGGCCCGACGTCCTCGTCGTGGGCGACGCTTCACCGCTGGGCCTCGACCACCTCGCGCGGCAGCTGGGGTCGATCGAGACGACGCGTCACGTGAGGGTCGTTCCGCGGGGCGACGTGGCGAAGCTGCGCGAGAGCGTCGAGCGGCTGCAAGGAGGGTGACGTCAGCGCCCCTCGCGGTACGCACGGACCGCGTTCGCGATGGAGTCCGCCACGAGCTGGCGCACGTCGTCTGCCCCCAGGCGTTGCTCGTCGGTCTGGTTGGAGATGTAGCTCACCTCGAAGAGCACGCTCGGCATGCGCGCGCCCACGAGCACGTAGAAGCCCGCGGTGTGCACGCCGCCGTCGACGGCGTCGCCGAAGCGCGTCTGCATCGCGGTGGTCGACGAGCGCTGCAGGAGCTGCGCGAACCGGATCGAGCGGGCCCCCTCGTCCGCCATGCGCATCCCGCCGAGTATCGAGGCCAGCTCGGCGCTCGCCGCCTGGGTCGTCGCGTTCTCGCGCGCCGCGACGCGGGCGGCGATCTCGTCGCGCGTCGTGTCGAGCACGTACGTCTCGATGCCGCGGCGGCCCTTGCTCTCGCTCGCGTTGCAGTGGATCGACACGAAGAGATCCGCCCCGAACGCGTTGGCCCGCGCGGTGCGCTCCTCGAGCGACACGAAGTGGTCGTCGTCGCGCGTGAGGACGACCTGGATGCCCTGCGCCGCGAGCGCCGGAGCCACCCGATGCGCCACGTCGAGGGTCACGTCCTTCTCCTTGAGCCCGTCCGGGCCGACGGCGCCGTTGTCCTTGCCTCCGTGGCCGGGGTCGAGCACGACGCGCGAGACGGAGCGCGTGTTGCGCCCCTTCACGCCGGGGGGATTTCGCGCGACGTCGACGACGATGCGATACGGCTCGTGCATGTAGAAGACGCGGCGCCAGGCGCGCCCGTCCAGGTCGAGCGAGACCCGCGACCCGGTGCTCGTCGGCTCGGCGCGCACGCGCGTGACGACGCCCGACAGCGGCTGATCGCGCGGGACGGTGCCCAGGTCGACACCGTCGAGGTCCAGGAAGGTACGCGGCGCGCCCCCCGCGAGGACCTCGTCGCCCGCGCGGTAGGGAGCGGGGCGATCGAGGACGACGACGACGCGCGTGGCCTCGCGGCCGGGCCAGTCCTCGATGCGCACGATCTGCGGCGGCTTCACCGGTGTCATGGCGCCGGCGTCGCGCGCGGCGGCGAGAGCCTGCGCGACGGCCCCTTCGCTGGCGAGCCCCTCGTCGATGGCCTCGAGCACGCGCTGCGGCGGCCGGTAGGCCACGAGCAGCGACAGCTCGCTCTCGATCTCGTGGCGGCACGGCCCCGGTGCGCCCGCGTCCCCCGCCACGGCCGACGCGAAGCGCCGCTCGGCGCGATAGAGCTCGCCGTAGGTCGCCGCCGCGTCGTGAGCCACGTCGCCGGCGAGGCGCGCCCCCGCGAGCGCCGCATCGCAGGCGCCGGCGGTGTCCGGATCGCGCGACGCCGCGCGATAGAGGTCGACCGCCTCGCGGGCGTCCTGATCGCGCCCCTCGATCCGCCACACGCGTTCCAGCAATCGCGCGGCGACGAGGTGGAGCTCCGTCGCCCGCGCGCCAGCGCCCTCGCGCACGGCCCGAGCCTCGATCGACTCGGCGAGAGAGAGGGCCTCGGCCCGCTCGGGTAGGCCCGCGTCCTGAGCCACCAGGGCCCGCGCGCGCGCCACGTCCGCGGGATCGCTCGCCGCCGCCGCCCCCCCGTCGCCGCCCGCCCCCGCCGACCGGGACCCGCACCCGGCGGCGGCGAGGACCGAAAGGCCGATGCCGACCAGAACGAGGAGGGCCGTTCCATGACGGCGCCCGTGGGCGTTATCCTGTCCCAGCCTGAGGAGAGGCATGCGATGGCTGCGCCCGACTCGCCGACGACCCAACAACCGATATACGCCGACCGGGCGACCGGCCAAACGTACCCGACTGCCCGGGCGATGGTCGACGCGTACCTCACGCGCTTCGGCGAGCGAGCCGGCACCAAGCTCGAGGCGCTCGACGCCAGCGGATACACGCTGGTGCGCAAGGGGTCGGCGAGCGTCGGCCTGAACGTGCTCGAGGACCACGGCGTCCTGCTCATGGTGGCGCCGGTCATGGCCGTGCCGCACACGGGCCGCGAGACGCTGTTCCGGCGCCTGCTCGAGCTGTCCTTCCTCACGACGTCGGACGCGGCGTTCGCCATCGACTCGCAGCGCGACGAAGTCGTCGTCCGGGCGCTGCGCAGGCTCTCGGGGCTCGACTACGAGGAGTTCGAGGACCTGCTCGAGACTGTGGGCAAAGTTGCCGACGAGTGGGACGACGTGCTCAAGGGGGAATTTGGGCAGTAGCGGCCGTATCACGCGTGGCTGCACGGGAAATCGGCCGTCGCCGCGTTTGTTGGCGGGGCGACCGGGTGTTACGCTTCGGGAGCGATCATGGCCCACCCTGCCGATCCGGCCGTCAAGGCGCCGGCGACGTTCGCCAATGCGCGGCTGACGCCCGAAGAAGCCGACCGTCTCGCGGCGATGTTCCGGCCCTCGTGGGAGTACGACGACGCCCCCTTCACGGGCGCAGGATCGCTGTCCCCGTCGGAGATACAGGCCCTGCAGGGCGGGGGCGTGCGAGCGGAGGTGCGTGCGGCGACCGCTGCGGCGCTGGCCCATCCGGTCACGAACGGGACGCACGCGGCGGCGCCAGCGCACGAGCCCGAGAACTCGGTCGTCATCGACCGGTCGATCACGGCGGCCGATCTGCCATCCAAGGCGGGCGCGAAGACGATCATGGGCGGGCTGCAGGCGCCCGTCGCTCCGCCGCCGTCCACCGCGGCGCCGGAGCCGGCTCTCCAGCGACCCCCGACGCCGAAGCCGATTCAGAGACCCGCCGCGCCGGACTTCCGAGTCGGACCGCCCGTGGCGAGGTCGCCGGCGTCGATACGGCAGGCCATCCAGATCGACGAGCCGGTCGCGTACCCGCGCAAGTCGCGCAAGGGGCTCTTCATCGGCCTGGGCGCAGCCGCCGCGGTGCTCGTCGTCGTGGGCATCTTCGCCGCGACGTCCGGCGGCGAGAAGCCCGCTCCCTCCGCGGCGACCACGGCGGCGATGGAGAAGCCCACCGAAGACAAGCTGGCGGCCGTACCCCCGCCTCCCCCGGCGGCGACCACGGCGGATCCCACTCCGGCCGCTCCTCCACCCCCGGTGCAGACGACGGCCCCCGCGCCGCCGCCCGCCCCGGTGCAGCCCCCGGTCGCTCCGGTGACGGCCCTGCCCGTGGCCCCGTCGCCCCCGCCGCAGCCGCACTACGCGGCAGCGCCCCCGCCGCCTCGCCCTCCCCCCGCGGCCGCGCCACCGCACCCCAAGAAGGGTGGGCAGACCATCGTCCGCGACGTCCCGTTCTGAGAAGTACAGGGACAATCCGGAACGGATTAGGATGCGGGTGCCATGAGAGCCCCCCGCGTCGCCCTCGCCGCCCTGCTCATCGCCCTCGCGCCCGGCGCCTACGCGGCGCCCGTGTTCGCGCAGGCCGGCTCCGAGGACGCCATCACCACGATGGCCCGCGCTCGGTTCAAGGAGGGCGTCGAGTTCTACGACAAGGGCGAGTACGAGCAGGCGCGGGCCGCCTTCCTCCAGGCCTACGCCCTGAAGAAGCACCCCGCCGTGCTGCTGAACCTCGCCTGGAGCAGCCTGAAGAGCGGGCACGCGCTCGAGGGGAAGAAGTACTTCGAGCAGTTCCTGAACGAGGCGAAGGACGCCACGGACAAGCAGCGGGCCGACGCGAACGACGGCCTCTCTCAGTCCAAGGCGAAGCTCGGGCGCATCGAGATCCAGGCGCCGTCGGGAACCGACGTGACGGTGGACGGCGAGCACACCGGGACGGCGCCGATCTCGGACCCGGTGTACGTCGATGCGGGTGCGCACACGGTGAAGTTCAAGGGCCCTGACGGGACGACGGACACCGAGAGCGTCAGCGTCCTCGCCGGGCAGAAGGCGGTCGCGAAGTTCAGCGGGCCGAGCGGCGGCGCAGTCGCCGGGGCCGCCCCGCCGCCCTCGACCGCATCGAACACGCCCACTCCGTCCGAGTCGGGGGCAGCACCACCCGGCCCGCCGGAGGAGAGCAATGCCGCGCCGTCGCCCGCTCCCAAGGAGACCGCCGCCGGTGGGGCGCACGCGAACTTGCTCGCGCCGCCCAAGAACGTCGTTCCGGCTGCGGTGATGCTGGGCATCGGTGCCGCCGGCTTCGTGACGGCCGCGGTCATGTACTTC
>DATJYG010000340.1:0-13284 GCA_035499695.1 Polyangiaceae bacterium | reverse complement strand
CAACGGCGAGCGTGTCCGCGACCTCCGCAGGTGGCCCGCAGAACCTGCCGAGCCGGGAGAAGCCGACGGCGTGCCTCCCGAGGTCGCGTCGTACACGGCGTGGCCACCGGGGTTCCCCGTGTTCCTCGCGGCGTTCGTCGGGGCGTTCCCTTCTCGCGCCGCCGCAACGTTCGCCGCGATGCTGACCTCGTATGCGCTCTTGGCGCTCGGCGCCGCGCTCCTCGGCCGGGCGCTGGGCGGCACGTCCTTCGGCATGGGCGCGCTGGCGGTCGTGGCCTCGCCTTACCTCTTCGATGCTGGCACGTGCTTCCTGGGGTCCGACGTGGTGTGCACGGCACTCCTCCTGCTGTCCCTGGCGGCGCTCGTGAGCTGGGCGCGCACGCCTTCGGCGCTGGCGCTCGCCGCCGCCATGGCCTGCGCCATCGCGGCCGCGTACGTCCGCTACCTCGCGCTCCTCGTGGTGCCCGTGATCGCCGTGCTCGTCGCGGCAGCCGCATGGCGACGCAGGCTGGTCGGCCGGGCGGCCGCCGTGCAGCTCGTCATCGCTGCCGTACCGGCGCCGCTCGCGATGGCTCCGCTGCTGCTCCGCAACCTGCGCGAGACCGGCTTCTTGTTCGGCACCGAACGGCTCCCTTCCGACCGTGGCCTCCTGGGCAACGTCGAGGACGTCGCTCGCTCCACGCTTCGCGCGCTACCGCTCTCCTTCGATGCCGTCCCCGGCAAGCTCGACCTGGTCGTGTCGGGCGCAATCACGGTGCTCTTCGTGGTGCTCGTCGCCACCTACGTTCGGAACGAGCGGGCCATCGCGCCCGAGCCGAGCGAGCGGCGCGCTCTCGTGCCGGTGGTCTTCTTCGGGGCACTCTACGTGGCGGCGCTCGTCGCCGTCCGCACGAGGACGCTCGCCGACGAGCTCGAGGCCAGACTCCTGCTGCCGGCGCTCGTGTCCCTCACCGTCGCGGGCATGCTGGTGGGGGGGAGAATGGTCCGCCCGGACGCCCGGGTCCGGGTCGGTGCCGCGCTCGTCGCGCTGCTCTCCCTGGCGACGCTATCCGAGGTACCGGCTGAGCAGGCGCGCGTCGAGGCGCGCGCGGAGCGGGCCGAGGCGCGCGCGGCGGAGCTTCGAGCGCTGCTCGAGGACGGGACGGCCGATAGTGCGGCGGCGCTCCTCTTCTCCGACCGCGCCTTCGAAGTGTCGGCCGCCATCGGAGGCACGGTGCACTGGCTTCCGGCGCCGAGCCGTGTGCCGGCCATCGAGGCGCACGCGCAGGGCCGCCCGATGGCGTTCGTCCTGCAGCGAAGCTCCTCGTTCTTCCCGTGCCGTGCCATGGAGTCGGCGTACGAAAAGTGGCTGGCCCGGAGCGCCCGTGCGACGAGGCGCGGTGACACATTCGACGTGTACTGGGTCGAAGGCGGCGGCGCCGACCCCGGTGCCGTCGAGCAAGCGTGCGACGACCGATACGCCGCCGCCGAGTAGCAACGCCGGCGGCGGTCAGCGGACCGTGCAACCCGTGGCGAAGTCCACCTCGAGCACGCCGGCACCGGATGCGACCTTGCCCGCGCCGGGCTGGAGCGAGACGTGGCAAGCGTCCCCATCTCGCTCTGCTTCGACGGCATAGCGCGCGCCTTCGGCGAGGGACGCGACGAGGTGCCGCGTGGCGGAGAGCGGCGCGCGATAGTCGAGCGGCATCGGGCGCGTCTGGGGACCTCCCTGCGCAAAGACATAGGCCTCGTCTCCGATGGCGACGCCGGCGACGCTTCCGCCGTCGATGCGAACGAGGGACGGTGCGTGCATGTCCGAGGGACCGACCACGATGGTGTGGAGGAATCGCCGCTCCACGTTGCCCACGCGGGAGCGCACCTCGGCCCGCACGCTGGTCACGCTGTCGGGCGGATCGTTGACGTAGAAGGCGCCGTCACCGAGGGTCGTCGGCTCGCGCACCAGCACCGGCGCGACATCAACCGGCATCAGCGTCTGGACCAAGGCGACGCTCTTGCCGACCTCGATGCGAAGCAGGCCGGGACCGTCCACACGCGGCATGGCTCCGCCGTGCAGCAGGAAGGTCACGCGGTAGCTGGGGCGGTTGACGCTGATGCGGTCGTACACGACGAGACGCGCCGACTCGGGTGAGCCCGCGACGGAGGCACGCGAGAAGAAGAGCTCACGCTCGGCGCGCCGCACCGAGCGACGCGTCGTCTCCTTGGGGTACCCCTGCGGATCGTAGGCGCCGGTGTAGTCGGCGAGGCCGTAGCTCCATCCGCCGGTGTTCTCCCAGCGCGCGATGGTCGTGGACTTGCCCCACCCGCTCTGGCTCGGCGAGTACGGGTCGCTCTCCTTGCCGTCGTCGACCGCGATGACGTTGTGGCTCAGACTCGAGAAGGAACCGTAGCCGCCGCCGTCCACGACGAGGGCGTCATCGCCGCGCACCATCTCGAAGTGGCCCGCGTCGAGGTGGTGGTGATCCGCCAGCGCCGGCGCGCTCGTCATCGAGAACCATACGGCGCGCCGGGACCAGTCGGTGCGCGCGGTCATGGTTCCGGTGCCGCGCGCGAGGTACGCGAGATCGCCCGTGCGCGGGTCCTGCACGATGCGCGACGGGTCGTCGGCGAGCGCGACCATCCAGTGCCACTCCTCGGAGGGATCCGCGGCGAGCTTCGCCAACGCGCGTGCCTGGCGCTCGGCGGCGTCGTTTGCAGGGAGCACGGTGGCCAGCGCCAGCAGTGCGTGAGGGGGCGCGACCGCCGGCTTGTCGCTCCAGTCCCCGCTGTCGAGCATGTGCTTGCCGTCGGGCAGGAGCGCGTGCGCGCGGAACGTGACCGTCTGACGCAGCCACGGGAGCTCGTCGAGCGCGGAGCGACCGCCGCTGGTCCCCACGGCGCCCTCGGCGTCGGCGAAGATGGCCAGCACGACGCCGACCAAGTCTCCGTACTGCCAGCCCTCGGGGAAGTCGCCGCCTGCCAGCGTGTGGGTGTAAGCGGGCACGATCTCGGCGTCGAACATCCGCTGCGCGTGACGCAGGAGGTCCGCGGCGCGGGCGTCGTCGCCCTGCGCGGCGATGCCGGCGAAGGCGACCGCGCCGAAGTAGCCGACGTAGTAGTTGGAGATCGGCTCGTCGTGGCTGTAGCCGCTCTCGCCGAACCAGCGCGTCCACGCGACCAGCCGGTCCACCACGTGCTTGCGCAGCTCGTCGCTCATCGCCGGCGTGTCGTGCAGCCAGTCGTAGGCGATGGCGCCGAAACACCCGCGGGCGCGGATGCCGTATCCGGAGTCGTGGTGGACGACATCGTCGCCGCCGGCGCTGTCGCCGACCTTCTGCTCGTCGTCGAGCAGCGCCCGCAGGTACAGGACACCCGCTCGCGCGTAGTCGGCGCGCCGCGTGACCTGGTGACAGAGCGCGAGATCGAGCGCGGCGTTGGCCCAGTCCCACGCCTGGTAGCCGGAGTCGATCCTGGTGCGCACGTCCTCGTCGCACCGCTCCTGGAGCGAGCGCCACGAAGGCGCTCCCGCGTCGCGCAGCCCGCGCACCGCGGCGAGGCGGTCGGCCGTGAGCAGGATCCGCGGGTGCGGCCCGTGCTCGTGCTCGAGCTGCAGGGAACCGAGGCTCTCCGCCGGCGGCGGAGCGTTCGGCTGCACCATGGGCGCGCCGGCCGTCTTCGGTCCCGGCCACATCTCGGTCCGCGAGCAAGCGTGGAGCCCTGCGCCTGCCAGGGCAATGGTGCACAGGAGGATGCTCGGCCAGCGTCCGCTCATGCGTGCGCTCCTTTGACGTGACTGAAGACGAGGACGAAGAGGAGCACCGCGACGTCGGCGACCGCGACTCGCACGAGCTCTCTGGGCTCGACGCGCACCTCGAACTCCGGACAGGCCCTCCGCACGACGCCGTAGAGCGCCCCCGACATGCCGAAGTAGATGAAGAGGAAGGCCTTGTAGCTGAAGGAGAGAAAGAAGATGCCGACGAGCATCCCGGCGAACGACACGACCAGCGCGAGCGCGAACGGCGGCACGCGCGGATCGAGCCCCGGGGGCGGCCGCGAGAGGACCGTCCAGGGGATCTTCATGGAGGTGTAGACGAGCATCAGCCACAGCACGCTGCCGGGGAACCCGAGCTCCGAGCAGGAGAGGACGTACGCGTTGTGCGCCGTCATTCCCGCTGGGACGTTGTCCCCGAACTGTCCGACCCCGACCCCGAGCAGGGGGTGAGCGCGGATCATGTCCATGCCCTCGTAGAGCAGGTCGATGCGCTCCAGCTCCGAGGAGTCGGCCTCCTCGCCGGAGCGTCCCCCCAAGAGGAGCACCGGCATGGCGAGGATGGCGCCGACGAGAAGCCCCTTCAGCCCGTACCGCCGGACGAAGTAGACGCCGAACACGGTGAGTACGACCAGCTGGCCGCCTCGAGAGCTCGTGAGGACCACGGTCACGAGCGAGAGGACGAGCACGACGGCGGTGAGGATGTTCACCCAGACCTTGCGCGCCGCTGCAGCGAACGCGAGCGTGAAGGGCGTGATGGCACCGACAGCGAGGGCGAGCTCGTTCGGGTCCCCGAGCGTACCGCGCCAGCGCACGCGCCTGCCCGTGGTGAACGTGCCGAAGAGCCCGACCTTCTCGCAGACGTACGAGGCGTTCGGCTTGCCACCGTTGCGTTCGCACTCGAACGCGCTGTCGCAGCCCCGTCCGTCGGGCGTGCCCTCGCCGGAGCGATCGCCACCGTTCTCCGCCGACGTATCCATGACGATGCACTCCGGCGGCTGGCGCGCCTGGTGGATGCTCACCAGCGAGAGCACGACGCTGGTGACGATGAACACCGCCGCGACGGCGCGGTAACGCGGGAGCGTGCGCGCCGAGAAGGCGACGACGAGCATGAAGATTGTGCTCAGCCCGACGAAGTCCCACGCGACCGTGATGCCCTCGGGGCCCAGCGCCCGGACGGTGACGAGGAAGCACCAGGCGAGGAAGGCGCCGAGCCACGGCAGCTGCGGCGTCCACGGCGCACGGTGCTTGCCGGATCCGAGCTCGAAGACGAGCCCGATGGCAGCGATGGCCGCGCACAGATTGAGAATCGAAAGCGGGCGCAGCGCCTCGATGAACTCCTGCGGCCTCAGGAGCGAGACGAACACGAGCAGGAGCGTTCCCGCGATCGCCACGTTACGCGGGCCTGCGAGATGCGAGCCGTCACTGGCTGTAGACGGTGCACGGCGACGCCGCGCCTGCAGCGGCGGCGACGTCGTTGCAGATCATGATCTGCGGTGGAGGCCCGTTGTTCTCGCCTCCCACGAGCACGAGCGTCGCCGCGATGCCGGACGCGAGAGACACGTTCGATGCCGTCGCCGAACCGGTGTAGCTCCCGTCGATCGAGTACGCACTCAGCTCGGCGCCGGAAAGCGACCCGAACAGGGCGTAGCCGTTCGGGTCCGTCGGTCCGCCGTCTCCCGTCGAGGTGTCCGCGGTGCCGAACGGCACGAGGGGGAACATCACGGAGAAGTCGCCTGTCGCCTGCGAGCCGGTTCCGAACTGGGCGTACCCGACCATCGAGGCCGCATCGATCGCGCGGAGCATCAAGCCAGAGGGCGTCCCGGTCACTTCGTCGATGAACGCCACCACCTTCTGACTCTGGTCGCCGCCGATGGGCATCACGACGCCGACCGTCGCGAATGTCGCGTAGGTCCCGTCGGAAAGCGCCGGGAGCCCGTACGACGTCGGGATGACGCCGGCGGTGCAATCGCTGCTCCCCGCCCCGATCACCTGCAGGTCGTAGTCGCCGGGCGGGACGTCGGCGTAGGCGGCGACGTTCGGGAAGGGAAGTCCCTGCGGCTGGAATGGCCCCGTCCAGGTCGAGGTGCCCTGCGGCGCGAGGCAGAAGGAATAGCCGGCGGTCGGCGCATCCGGCGTCCAGTCGGCGAAGCGTACGTGCCCGGACGGTTGTCCCGGCGCCACGTCGTATCCCGCGACGTCTGCGGAGGCATCGTCAATCGTGGAAGCGTCGGAGGCTCGCGCATCGACCACGGCGCCTCCGTCGCCGCCCGAAGACCCGTTCGAGGTGGTGGCTCCGCCCTCGTTGCCGAGGGTGACTCCTCCGCCCCCTCCGTCCCCCGGGGTCGAGCCGACCGAGTGCGATGAGGAGCAGGCCGTCGAGGCCAGCACGCAGAGTGCGAGGCGCTTCATCATCGTTGCGAAACGTCGGACGGTGCCCCGTCCTCCGCAAGCAACGGCTACTGAGCTGCAGCGGTCGCGGTCGCAGTGGCGTCCGTCGAACCGAGCTTCTCGGCGGCAGGCGCCCAGTCCGGAACGAGCGCGTATCGCAGCAGGCCGGTCGCGAAGCCCGCGCCGTGCGAGACGTGGAGGATCGGGAAGATGGCCCAGACGACGGGCACGGCGAGCGCGCCCTCGCGGCGGCCCACGCGCACGGCCTCGGCGCCCGTGGCGAGCGCGTACGCAGCGAGTGACCACGGGAAGAGCGGCTGCCACGGAGACGTGGCGGCGAGCCCCGTCTCTCCGAGCAGCCACAAGAACGGAAGGGCGGGTCTCCACGAGAGGAAGCGGCGGTGCTTGAGCAGCGTCCGCGCGCGACCCTGCCCGTACTTGAAGTACTGCTTCGCCAGCGCGCGCGCAGATTCGCGCGGGTAGTAGTGCGAGACGATGTCGCGGCTCAGGTAGACGCGGCCGCCCGCGTCGACGAGGCGCTGGTTCAGCTCGGCGTCCTCGTTCGTCACGGCGCGCGGGTCGAAGAGTCCCACGCGCTCGAACACCGAGCGACGGAACGCACCGGGCCACACGCTCTCGACCCAGCCCTCCTCGCCCTCCTTGCGATAGCGCGAGCCACCGATGCCCAGCGGGCTTCGCAGCGCCGCCGCGACGCATCGCTGGAAGAAGGTGCGCGCCTTGGCACGCGCAGCGCCCCCGACGTTGTCGGCACCGGTCCGCTCGAGCACCGCGACGCACTGGCGGACGAAGTCGCTCGGGTAGTCCGCGTGCACGTCCATGCGCACGACGATCTCGCCGCGCGCGCGGCGGATGCACTCGTTGAGGCCGGCCGCCTGGATCCGCGCGAGGTTGTCGACGAGGCGCACGCGGGCGTCCTCGGCCGCGAGTCGCGCGAGGATTTCGCGCGTCGCGTCCATGCTCATGCCGTCCGCGACGAGGATCTCCAGGCGATCGCTCGGCCAGTCTTGAGCTTGCAGGGACCTCATGAAGGCCTCGATGTAGCCCTCCTCGTCGCGACAGGGGACGGCAATCGTGACGAAGGGCACGCTGGACATCGAACGGACGAGTATACGCGTTGCACCCGCCGTGCGCACGTGAGCCCCGGCGAGATCCATGCGCTTCTCGTGTCGTACGCCTTCCCTCCGGTGGGCGGTGCGGGCGTGCAGCGCGTCGTCAAGCTCGCCAAGTACTTGCCGGAGCACGGCATCCGCCCCGCCGTGCTGACGGTGCGCAACCCGAGCGTCCCGCTGCGAGACGAGTCGCTGCTCGCCGACGTGCCGCTCGACGTCCCGGTGGAGCGCGCGCCGACCCTCGAGCCTGGCTACCAGGCGAAGGCGAAGGCGTGGCAGACGCGCACGAGTGTGACTTCCATCGTCGCACGCAACCTCCTCTTCCCGGATCCACAGGTCCTCTGGCAGCCTGCGGCGCACGCCGCGCTCATCGCGCGCATCGCCGCCGAGCGCGACGACGTGATGCTCGTGAGCGGCCCGCCGTTCTCACAGTTCCTGCTCGCGCCGCTCGCCCGCGCGTCGGGCCTCGGCGTCGTGCTCGATTATCGTGACGAGTGGAGCACTCTCCGCGCGAGCTACGAGATGGGCCGCTCGGCGGTGGCGCGCGCGCTCGGCGAGCCGCTGGAAGCCGCGCTGCTCCGACGCGCCCATGCCGTGGTGACGGCGACGGAGGAGTTCCGCGAGAACCTCATCACGCGTTTCCCCTCGGTCGACCCGGCGCGGGTGCACACGATCCCGAACGGCTACGACCCGGACGACTTCCCTGCGGACCTGCCGGATCCGCCGCGTGACCGCTTCGTCGTGACGTACGCCGGTACCGTGTTCGCGCTGACGAGCGCACGCGGGTTCCTCGGTGCGGTGAGGCGCCTGCACGAGCGCGACGCCGACCTCGCTCGGCGGATGCACGTGCGGTTCGTCGGCCGCATCGTGGACAGCGAGATCCCGTCGTTCGACGGCAGCGATGCGCTGGGTGTCGAGCGCGTCGGATACGTGCCGCACGCGCGCGTCCTCCGCGAGCTCGCCGCGAGTCACCTGGTGCTCTGTCTGCTCGACGACGTTCCGGGTGCCGAGCGCATCTACCCGGCGAAGGTTTTCGAGCTGATGCACCTCGGTCGCCCCGTGCTCACCCTCGCTCCATCGGCGAGCGCGCTGGCCAGGCTCGCCTTCCGGCACTCCCTGGGGCCGGTGCTTCCTCCGCGCGACGAGGAGGCGATCGCGAGCGAGCTCCACGCGAGGCTGCGTACGTTCGCGTCCGGCGTGAATGGATGCGGCTCGTGGCGAAACGGTGCGGACCTGCGGCGTTACGACAGGCGGGCTCTCGCAGGAGAGTTCGCGGAAGTCCTGCGAGAAGCGGCTTCCCGATCGCGACGTGGGCGTCGGCGCGGCTCGTGATCACGTAGGAGACCATGTGGCTGCGTGTGGCGATCGCCGGCGCCGTGCTCTGCGGATGCGCGCCGGCGCCGACGTACAACTGGAAGGCCGAGAGCGCCCTCGGCTACCGGATCGGTCCGGGCGACTCCCTGAAGGTCGTCGTGTGGAAACACGACGAACTGAGCACCCAGGTCGCCGTGCGCCCGGACGGCGCCATCTCGCTGCCCCTCGTCGGCGACGTGGAGGCCACGGGTCGGAGCGCCGCCGAGATCGCCGCGGACGTGCAGCAGCGACTTCATCGCTTCTACCAGGACGACCCGCCCGTCACGGTGCAGGTCCAGGAGGTCAAGAGCTACAAGATCTACGTCGTCGGCGAGGTGAACAAGCCGGGTGAGTTCGCGCCGGGCCAGGAGGTCACGGTGCTCATGAGCCTCTCGCTCGCCGGCGGTTTCACGCGCTTCGCCGACCCCGATCGTATCGTCATCGTGCGACGCGACGTGCGCGGCGAGCGGCGCATTCCGTTCGACTACGGCGCGGTCGTCAACCACGGGGACCTCGAGCAGAACATCGCCCTCGAGCTCGGCGACACGGTGATCGTGCCCTGAGGGGAGGGAGCAGCGAGAGCGATGTTCGAGCTGGTCCGGTCTCCCAGGAAGCTGCTGCTCTTCTGCTACGAGGGCACGCTCGTCGCCGTCATGGTGCTCGTGTCCGCGTGTCTGCGGCTCGGGATGCACACGGGGCTCACGATGCCGCACGTCGCGAAGAAGGCGCTGCTCTTCGCGCTCGTCGTCCAGGGAGCGCTCTACTACGCGGGCCTCTACGATCTGGCGGCGACCCGGCACGCGCGCGTCGTCTACGAGCGGGCCCTGCAGGGACTGCTGCTCGGCGCCATCGCGCTGCTGCTCGCGTTCTACGTGGCGCCGCCCATCGAGATCGGCCGCGGTGTTTTTCTCGTCGCGCTCGCGCTCACCGCGGTCGTCGTTCCGGCGTGGCGCATCCTCTACAACGGCGTCACCGAGGGTTCGAACTTCCTGCGGCGTACGCTCATCGTGGGCAACGGCGAGCTGGCCCACGAGCTGGCGCGCATGGTCCAGGCGCGACCCGACCTCGGGATGACGCTGGTCGGCATGCTCGCGCGCGACCGCGCCCAGGTGGACCCGGAGGGAGGCGTCATCGGTACGTACCGCGAGCTCTACGACCTGGTCACGCGCGAGCACATCGAGGTCGTCCTCGTCGCCTACCCCGACCGCCGCGGGACGTTGCCGGTGGAGCAGCTCCTGGAAGCGAAGTTCCGGGGCGTGGAGGTGGAGGAAGGGATCGCCTTCTACGAGCGCGAGGCGGGCAAGATCTTCGTTCGGGAGCTCAAACCGTCCCAGCTCATCTTCGCCGAGGGGTTCACGTCGCGCCCGGCCACGCGCCGCCTCAAGCGCATGCTCGATCTCGCCATCGCGACCTCCGGCCTGGTGCTCGCCGCGCCCCTGATGCTCCTCACGGCGATGGCGATCGCCATCGACTCGCCCGGCCCCATCCTCTACCGGCAGGTGCGCGCCGGGGAGCTCGGGCGCCCCTTCACGCTCTACAAGTTCCGATCGATGCGCATCGACGCCGAGACGACCGGCGCACGCTTCGCCGAGGAGAACGATCCGCGCATCACGCGCGTCGGCCGCATCATCCGCAAGACGCGCCTCGACGAGCTGCCGCAGCTCTGGAACGTGCTACGCGGCGAGATGAGCATGGTGGGCCCGCGCCCCGAGCGCCCGGTCTTCGTCGAGCAGCTCGAGCAGCAGGTCCCCTACTTCAAGCAGCGCCTCTACGTGAAGCCGGGCGTGACCGGTCACGCGCAGGTCCGGTGCCGCTACGGAGCGACGACCGAGGACCACCTCGAGAAGCTGCAGTACGACCTCTATTACATCAAGAGCTACTCGGTCGGGTTCGACCTCTCGATCATGCTCGACACCGTGAAGGTCGTGCTCCTGCGCATCGGAGCGCGCTAGGCCGGCGGCACCACCGGGGCCGTGAAGGTGGTGAGCGGCAGGATGGTGCGGTCGTTCGAGAAGTAGCCGCTCAGGCCCACGAAGAACACTTGCTGGAAGAACTCGGGGCCGAAGGACGTGGCCGGGTTGAAGGTCGCGTAGCGCAGGTCGTAGCCGGCGAGCACGCCGAGCCAGCGATTGAGGGCGTAGCGCGCCTCGAAGCCGACCGCGTAGAGGCCCAGCTCCGCCTCCTGGACGTTCCCGCTCTGGTCGGCACCCGCGATGAGGGCCGAGTACGCGAACTGCGCACGCCCCAGGAGCGCGAGGTTCTGCCAGTCGCCCCGGTGCTCGGGCACGCCGACCGCCAGCAGAGACATCGTCGCCGTCGGTCCCGAGCCGATGCGCGGGTTGATCGTGCCCCAGGTGTATCCGGCGGTCCCCACGACGTTGAAGAAGGGCCGCGTGTAATAGAGCTCCCCCTGCCCCGACGGCGCGAGGATCGGTCGCTGGTCGACGTCGCGCGGCGGCGCCGACGCGATCACTCCTCCCAAGCGCAGCACCGTCGCGACCTCCGGGCTCCACCGGTACGAGTAGCCCGCGAGGAGGAGGAGCGACGCTTGCTTCTCCGGTCCGATGTTGCGCGGTGGGTTCTGCGAGAGATCCAGCACGTACTCCTGCAACGCGTACTGGTAGCGCAGCATCAGGTCACCGGAGGTGCGCTCGCCGAAGTCGTGCGAAACGTCGCTCTCGACGTAGGGCATGATGTAGTCGAGGCCGCGGTGCTCGGTGAGCTGACCGCTCGGGAGCTGCAAGGGCGCCGACTGCAGGGTGCCGGAGATCGTGACGCCGAGGGATTGGGCGATGCGCCAGTTGGGCGAGAGCTGGTACGTGATGTCGCCCGACGCATCCTCGAGCCAGTAGGTGCTGCGCACCTGGGTGGGGTCGAAGGCGTACATCGTCCCGTCGATCTGGTGCGCGGCATTGAAGGAGGTGACCGAGGCCGCCTCCGACAGGGACAGGACCGTGCGCGGCGCGAGCGTGATGCGCGACTGGAGCGCGGCGTTGAAGGCGCCGTCGTCGGACTGGTACTCGTGCTGCAGCGGCTCGTAGTGGTTGGCGCGTCCGTCGACCACCAGCGTGGTCACGTCCGCGTCGCGCCCGTGGAAGCGCCATTCGAGGGCGGCGTCGACGCCGGTGAACGGCGAGGGGTGGCGCTCGATGAGCGGGACGTTGGGGTTGTCCTGCGCCTGATACGTGTTCGTGTTGTAGCCCTCGACGATGGCGACCCGCCCCACCGTGTCGGTGTCGGGGAGGACCGGCAGGGTCCACATCATTCGCCCCGGTAGATGGCTTCGTAGGCGTCGGTCATCGCCTCGATCGAGAAGCGGTCGAGAGCGTGCCGGCGGGCGGCCTGTCCCATGGCGCGTGCGCGGTCGCGATCGCGCGCGAGCGCGTCGATGGCGCCACCGAGCGCCTGGGCGTCGCCGGAGGGGACGAGCAGCCCGCACTCGCGCGGGACGACGCTCGGGAGCCCACCCACGGCCGTGGCGACGACGGGGAGGGCCGTGGCCATCGCCTCGGGGATGACGAGCGGGAGCCCCTCCGTGCGCGAGGACATGGCGAAGAGATCGAACGCCGCGAGCAGCGCCGGCACGTCCCGGCGCGCGCCGGTGAGCGTCACGTAGGGGGCGCGTTCCGCCGGGACCGCCTCGCGGAGGCGATCCCGGCATTCGCCGTCGCCGACGATGACCAGGCGCATCGTTTCACCGAGCGCGGGGGCCAGCGCCCGGACGAGCAGCGGGTAGTCCTTCTCGGGCGCGAGCCTCCCCACGGTGCCCACGACGAACGCGTCGCCGGGGATGCCCAGCTCGGCACGGATGCGAGCACGAGCGTCGCGGTCGGGACCGAACGCCGACAGCGGGATGCCGTTCGGCACGACGCGGAGGCGATGATCGGGCACGCGCTCCTTGCTTCGGGCGATGCTCGCCGTCTCCGGGGATACGGCGACGAGGGCGTCGATGACGCGCACGGCGGCACGCGCCGCCCAGAGCCCCTTGCGCCCGTAGATGTTCACGCCGTGCTTGGTGTGGACGCGCCGGCCGACGCGGGCGAGCAGAGCAGCCGGCACACCGTGGAGCATCGGCGAGGGGTTGTGGGTGTGGATGACGTCGGCACGGAGCCGCCGCAGCAAAGACGCGAGGCGCGCGACCACGGTGAGATCGACTCCGGGTCCGCGCGTCACGTCGTAGACGGGAACGCCGTCGACCTCGGCACGCACCTCGCCCCCGGTGGAAAGGCTCACGATGGCCGGCTCGTGACCGCGCGCGACGAGCACGCGTGACAAGCTCGCCACGAGGCGCTCCTGTCCTCCGATGCCGAGCCCTTGCACGACGTGCACGATGCGCATGGGCACCCAACGTCTTACGTTGCACGCACCATGCGCGTCGCCGTCGTCACCAAGATCTTCCCGAGCTCGCTGGAGCCGGACAGCGCTCCCTTCAATCGGCAGCAGATCGCCGCGCTCGCACGGACGTGCGACGTGGAGGTGCTGGCGGCGATCCCGTACGTCCCGCTGGCGGCGATCACGGGGATCCCTGCGCGTGCGGCGCGCCTCGCGGCACTGCCGCGACGCGAGCACGTGCACGGCGTCGACGTGACCTACGTGCGTCAGCTCTATCTGCCGCGGGTGGGGCTGCCGATCGCGGTGCCGCTCTACCGCGCGTCGCTCGCCGCG
>DATJYG010000339.1:0-13201 GCA_035499695.1 Polyangiaceae bacterium | reverse complement strand
CGCCGAGAACAAGAGCCGCCTGCCGATCGGCGACCTCGTCGCCGCCGTCGCGCGCGGCTTCGGCATCGAGGCGTGCCAGCCGTGCAAGCGCCGGCAGGCCGCGCTCAACCGCTTCGGCGACCGCGTCGCTTTCTGGAGGTGAGCCGTGGCGATGATGATCGATCGTGACGACCTCTGGCTCTGCGACGACTGCACGCTTTATGCGGTGAACGACGATCTCACGGGCATCGACTACCACTACAGCGGCGAAGAGGCCGACAAGCGCGCAGAAGAAGTCAAGAAGGGCGTCCACTCCCTCGGTCCGAACCTCGTCCCCGACTTCGACGCGGAGGAGGACAAGGGCATCGAGGAGTTCGCGCGCCACCGCTGCGACGCATGCGGCACACGCCTCCACGGCAGGCGCCACCGCTTCGCGACGCTCCGTCCGCTCACGGCGCCGGAAGAGCGCGAGCTTTCCGAGATGCGTGGCCTCCTCGAGGACAGGGGCTACGACCCGGCCTTCGCGATCGACCTCCTCGAGGAGGGGATGGGCCCCCACGAACTCGAGGAGCGGCTTGGTCACAAACCGGGTTCGTTCGGCAGCCTCGAGTACACGCACGAGATCGAACGGGGCAAGAGGAGGCGGCGCTGATGGATGCGTACCTCTATCGTGCGGCGCTCTGGTGCCCGCTGTGCGCTCGAGAGATTAAGCGAAAGCTGAAGAGACTCGGGGAGGCGCCCAAGAACCCGAACGACGAGTACAGCTACGATTCAGGCGACTACCCGAAAGGACCCTATCCGGACGGTGGCGGCGAGTCTGACAGTCCGGAGTACTGCCACGGTTGCCAGGTATTCCTCGAGAACCCGCTCACGGGCGACGGCGAAGACTACGTGCGCGAAGCGGTCCTCGAGGACCGCGAGGCTCGCGCGAGGGGAAAGAAGGCGAACCCCGTCGTCGGCGAGTGGAAAGAGTTCTACGACTACATCGACTACGGCGACGAAGACGAAGACGAGGAGTGACGATGGCCCACGAAATGTTCTCGGTCAGGGACGAAGAGATGACCGGCTTCTCACCGCTCGCGCTCGGCGCCTCGCTCGTCTCGGGCGTCGCCTCCGGTTACGCCTGGGGCCGCGGCGCAGATCCCGAGCGGCGCGTCGGCGTCGCCCTCGGCGTCGGAACGGCGGCCTTCATGCTCTCGTTCGCCTTCGCGAAGGGGAGCGTCGCGAGCCATTTCTTGAACGGCGCGGCGGCGGCCGTCGGCTCGCTCGCGGCGGAGCCGCTGTTTCGCGAAGGAAGGCGATGAAGATCATCGATGCCTTCACGGGCCGGAGCGATCTCGGACCCGGCAGCATCGTGCCCGCGGTGCCGGGAACCTCGGGCTCATTTTTCAAGATCCTCAAGGTGCGCGACGCCTTCTTCCGGGCTTGGGCGCTCATCGAATACCCGGGCTCGGGAGGGCCGCCCCGCTGGCAGGAGCTTGCGGTGCGCTTCACGCACCCGAAGTATTTTCTCCAGCGCGTCGCGTTCTTTCCGTCCTGACGCAGAAGAGGTCCCGCAGCGTGATCCCCATCGATCAGACCGTGACAGGCGCTCGTGGAAACTGCATGAGCGCCTGCGTCGCCTCGCTCCTCGAGATCCCGATCGAGAGCGTCCCGCGCTTCATCCGGGAGCCAGGGGACACGCACATGTTCCAGTGGGCCGAACGTCTCGACGACTTCCTCGAGCCATTCGGCCTCTACGCCATGCACTTCGCGGCCGACCCCGCGCGCGCCGCCTTCCCTGGGGTGCTCCACATCATGACGGGGATCTCGCCGCGCGGGCGACCGCACGCGGTCATCGGCAAGGGCCGACGCATCGTCCACGACCCGCACCCCGACAAGACGGGCCTCTCCACCATCGACGGCTTCTGCTTGATCGTGCCGCGGTGGGAGGGCCGCGCGTCTCGGGCGGCCCCGGCGGCGTCTTCGCGTCGGGCGGCCGCAGCGACGCCTCCGCGACCCGGTTCCGTGCCGCTCGGGCTGCTCTCCGCCGCGCGCGACCGCCTCGAGATGCTCCTCACGGGCCGCCCCGGATCGAGCATGGTCGCGATCTCGTGCGCGGGCGCGCGGCGCCCGGACGGCAGCTACGTGGACACGCGACCGCCGGGGAGAGGCCTCTTGATGGAAGGGGAGACGCAGCCCGAGCCGAACGCCGTCGAAGTCGCCGTGGATCGGCGCGAGATGGCGGACCGCATCCGCAGAGAGGTGGGCGACGAGATCATGGGCGTGCCGATCGTCTATTCGGCGCGCGAGGAATGGTCGAAGCGCATCCCCTACGCGGCACGGGGCGCGTGGTGATCCTGATCCTCGACGTCGTCAAGATCAAGGGCAGGGACGGCCACCTCGCGCTCTTCGAATGGAAGGGCGGCCCCGAGCCGAAATCCGGCGACGTCTTTCGGCGCCGCTCCGACGGCGCCGAATGGAAGGTCCACGGCGTCGAGACGCGCCTCCGGCCCCTCAAGGAGGGCGATCCGGTGGGGCTGCTCCTTTGCGGCGCGAAGGAGGTCGGCGTCGGCGACGAGCTGGAGAGGGTGTGAGGCGCGGCTCCCGTCATCTCGGCCCTGGTGGTATCCTCCGCTCATGAAGCACACGACCGCCCGCACGAAGAAATACCTCTACGCCTCCGCGGCGCGCGCGCTCGGCCGAGGCATGACGCCCGCTCGGGTCAAGCACTTCGGACGCAAGATGCTCGGCCTCAGCTCGTCCGGCGCGAACCAGTTCGCCGACATGTACCGAGGCGTCCACTCCGGACGCGTCGGCCGCGGGCGCTTCGGCCAGTTCGCGCACTACTCCGAGGCCCTCCGCAAGCGTCGCCGCGCGCACCATCAGCCCGTGCGGTGATCGCTCAGGGCGCGACGAGCGAAAGCTTCACCCAACCGTCCGAGCCCGCGCCGCCCGCGCCGCCGGCGTCCGTGTTGCTCACGCCGCCGGCCCCACCTCCCGCGCCGGCGCCCGAGTTCGCCGCCGCACTCCCACCAGGGTTCCCGGGTGAACCCGCCGGCGCCTCGGCGCCGCCGGCGCCTCCGTCCGCGAAGATGCCTGCGCCCCCGCCGCCTCCTCCGTTCGAGGTGGTGCCGCCGACGCCGCCCGCGCCCGCGTGCCAGAAGGTGGTGCCCCCGCCAGCAGGCAGGTTGAGGGAGGGAGCGTTCGGCTGGCCCGCGGCGCCGCTCTGAATGGCGAACCCGGTGATGGGGGCGCCCTTGCCGCCGGCTGCGAAGAAGCCCATCCCGTACTTGAGCGCAGGGTCGGCCGGTCCGCTCTCGGCCGGGGCGGTCGGAATCCACGCGCCCGGATACGACGCGCCGCCGTGGCGGTAGTTGTTGACGGAGGCGGAGTTACCGCCCTCGCCGCCCGTGCTTCCCGGGAAAGCCGCGAGAAAGACGTTCGTGTTGAAGTCGAGGACGGTGCTCGACGCGCCGTCTCCGCCGTTGCCGCCGGCGAGCGTCGGGGCGCCTGCTGCTCCGGCCGGTCCGCCCGCGCCGACCGTGACGTCGAGCCTGTGCGAGAGATCGATGGTGATGCCGGCGCGCTGGTAGCGGGCCCCGCCGCTGCCTCCTCCTCCGCCGCCGGGCACGCCCATGTCGCCGCCGCCCCCGCCGCCCCCGCCGCCCGATCCGCCGAAGCCTTCGACGTCGACGCGCGCGCTACCCGAAGTCGGCAGCGCCCGCAGCGTCGTCATGGTCGGCGTCTGGAGCGCCGCGAGGACGTCGGTCGCAGACGCGGTGAAGGTCAGCTCGACGACGTGCGAATCCGTCTGCTCGGAGATCAACGTCCCGACCACGAACGAAGGAGTCACGGGCGAGAGGGAGAGCGTGCTCGAGTCGAACTGGAAGATCGCCGTCGTGAGCGGGCCTCCGGTCGCCACGTTCGCGAAGCTCCCCCCTTCGCAGATTTGCGCGGATTCGGCATGGATGGCGAAGAAAGTCGCGGCCGCGTTGGTGAGCTGGACGAGGAAGACCGCGCCCGGCGCGAGGAGCAAGATCCCTCCGCGCGAGTCGAAGTTCCACGCGAGCTGTTTGCCGGCGGGGACGACGACGGCGGGCTCGGTCGCGGTCGGCGTGTTGCCGATCGTCGCTTCCTCCTCGACGTAGAAGATGGGCACGGCCGAGGCACCGCTCGAGCCCGGCGTGTAGTCCCAGTCGAGCGCGGGTGTCGCGCCCTGGGTGTCGCAGTAAACGCCGAGCGTGCCCGCGACGCGGTAGAGCCCCTTGAGCGTCGCGCCGTCTTGGATCACGAGCGCGACCTGGTTACCGTCCTGCCTGTAGGGCCGAAGCTCGAGACGCCCGAAGCCGTCCGTCACGCCGCTCGCGCTCGGAACGGCCGCGCCCGCGCCGCCCGTGAGGCTGTCGTCGACGTAGACGATGCACGCTCCCTGCCGGAAGGCGATGAACTCCTGGACCTCCGCCCACGTGGCGAGCGCGAGGTCCGAGGAGGCGGCCCCCGGTCGGTAGATGACCGAGGGGGTCTTCGCGAGGATCGTATCGTGGCTCATCGGTGCGCTCCTTGGACGTGTCCCAGGCCCGGCGCACCTCTCGCCAGCTCCCCGAGAGACTACCGAATGGAGTAGGATTCGTCCATGGACGAGAAGAACGAGCGCGAAGGGGCTTTTGCCATTGGCATTTACAGCCAAGAGCTGGTCGAAGAGAACGCCAGGGACGCGTTCGGACCCAAGCACGGCGATCCGGAAGATCGCAAGAAGGCGATGCGCGCCGGCTACGTCGATGCCGAGGGCGACATCACAGAAAAGGGCTGGGGGGTCTTGAACGATGACATCGCCAAGCTCGAGAGGAATTCGCTCGCATGGCTTCGGACGAAGTTCAACACCGTCCGCGACGAGGGGCACGACCGCTACGACGACCTCGTCGGCACCTTTTGGTTCGACGTACGCGATCCGAAGCAAGCGTCTCTGGTCGAGCTTGGCGTGAGCGAAAGGATCGACATGACCGACGCGAGCTACGGCGATCTCTCCGGCGCAGTCTGGAAGGGAACGAGCCCTTTCGCCGGCGTCCTCGGAGGCCAGATCAACTTCATCGTCGATTCCGCGGTGGCCGACGAGATCGAAGAGACGGTGAGCCGCCGCGTCACGAGGCGCTGAGGCCCCGCCGCGTCCGCCCCGCGCCCCTCATTTGAAGAGCTTGCTCTCGAGCCTTCGGATCTTGATCGCGGCCTCGCCGAGCGCCGCGCGAAGCTCCTTGATCTCCGCGTCGCGGAGGCCGAGCTGGTCGAGGGCCTTCGACATGCGCTCGTCGTAGCGCGGGCCTTCGTCCCGCTGGCCGCGGCGCGCGTTCTCCAGCTCGTGCACGACGTCGAGCAGGTGGTAGCCGAGCGAGAAGAGCACGTCGCGGTGGATCATGACGCCCTCGCGGCCCTCGCTGTCCTCGGCGACGGGACACTTGGCCAAAAGCTCGAGGACGCCGATGGTCGAGAGGATCTCGCGGCGTTTGGTGCGGACGAAGAAGGCATGCGCGCGGGTCTCGGTCGAGAGCTTCTCGGGAGCGTCGCGTGAGACGCTCGGGGGCCACGTCTCCTTCTCAGGTCCCGGAGCGAGGGCGGTCGCCGCGCTCGGCGGGCGGAGCGGCTGCTCGGGCTGGGCGGCGTCTGCCGGGGCCGCCGTCGCGTGCTCGCGACCGGTCGCGGTGTCGAAGTGGGAGACGAGCTTGCCCACCATCGCGTCACTTCCCCTGCTGGGCGGGAGCCGCCGGGCGCTGGCGCTGGCGGACCTGGTCGCCCATCATCGCGGCGCCGCGCTCGATGCCCTCGCGGATCGTCTCGATGGCGCGCTGGCAGGCCTCGCACGCGGGCGCGTCGGCGAGGTCGGTCGTGCCGACGACGATGCCGGTGAGCAGGGCCGAGCGGATGGCCTCGTAGGGAGGCATCCTCTGGCTCATGGCTTGCTGGTAGCAGTGCTGGGCCCCGTTGCAGTGCGCGCAGTTCTGGTCGCTCATGCTGCAAACTTACTGCACGGCTCCGGGGCCCGTCAATCAACGGATCGCCGCGGGATGCCCGATTCGCACGAGCACGCGGTTATACTGCGCCCCGAGGCGTTCGAGATCCCGCGCACGCAGGAGCCGGTCCTCGACGCGCGCGCTCGGCGGCCTCGAACGCGGCGTCGCGCATCTTGATGCATGCATGCGCGACAGTCACGAGGTCTCCGAAGTCGAGAAAGTCGGCGCGGAGCAAACGCTGGAGGGTCTTCGTCTGACGCTTCACGCCGCCGAGAAGTAGAGGGTCGAGCGCTTCTGGCCCGTCTTTCGGATGGTGCCCCGCTTGAGGAGCAAGAAGACCGGGCGCTGGAGCTGGCCGGCCTCGACCTTGAGCACCGCACGCATCTCCTCGGCCTTCACGCCCTCGGGGTGCTTCTTGCAGAGATCGACGATCTCTTTGGCGAGCTGGTCGATCTCGCCGGCCGTGCGGCGCCTCTGCCGCCTCGCGGGACCAGCGGCGCGGCGCGCGGGAGGAAGCTCCGCGGGACCCGCACCCCCGACGATGTCCGAGAGCGAAGCGGAGCGCAGGGCCTCGAGCAGGCCCTCGGCGAACTCGGACGCCTGCTCGCGGACTGCGCCCTGGACCGCGGAGGCCACCGCGTCAGCGAAATCTTCGGTCAGGATCCGAATCGTTCTTCTGAGATCGGGCATCACGTCCACGCTTTCATGGGGTTCTTTCATCACCCTCACCATTCGGGCGACGGAAGAATTCGTTACAGCTCGCGTCCCTCCAGCGCTTGCGCCATGCGGGCGACGCAGCCCGCGCAGATGCGCAAGAAATCTCCAGGCAGCTCGCGGTCTTCGCGGCGGTCGATGTCGACCTGGCCCTCGCCGCGCGAAGTCCTCGAAGGCGGGCTCACGTCGACGAAGCGGCTCGAGCCGCCCTTGCAGATGGAGCACCAGAAAGCCGGAGCCCCATCGCTGCGCTGGAACATCCTCGTCGCCACGGAGATCTCAGCGCCGGCGCTCGTGGACCTCGAACCCAGCAGCCATGACGGCGCGGAACCCGTCGGTGCGGGTCAGCTTGACACCGTTCGACGAGAGCTTGGCAGCCACCTTGTCGGCGCGCTTCAGCCAGTCCTTCTCGATGCGGAAGGTCACCTGCGTGGTGGTCGCACGCCTCTTGGCGCTCCGCTTGCGGCGGCCGCGCTTTTTCTTCTCTTTGGGTTCTTCGGAAGTCGTCATCATGTACTATGTATCAAGTAACTTTGCGTAACGCAACTCTGACCGATACCGACGACACCGACACCGACGACACCGATGGCCGACTCGGTGCACCCAGCCGGATTCGAACCGGCGCGGGCAGATTCTACATTTCTGCTGCTCTACCACTGAGCGATGGGTGCGAGACGTTGGCTCGGAGGGAAGGGTTCGAACCTTCGACATCCGCGTTACCCGCAAGGAGTAACACGGCACTCTGCCACTGAGTTACCTCCGAATGCGAGCCCTCGCTTGGATTCGAACCAAGGACCGTCCGCTTAGACAGCGGATGCTCTGCCAACTGAGCTACGAGGGCTTGGTGGGGCGGGACCGAGTCGAACGGTCGACCTCCGGTTTCCCGGCGCTCTTCACTGAGCTACCGCCCCGTGTTCATTTCAAAAGGGGCAGCGACGAGAGCCACCGCCTCAGCGCCTCCTTTCTTCCCGGCTCGACGCCGATGGCCATCAGCGCGCCGTTCCACGGCGCATCCGGCTCGCGGATCGCGACGTGCGCCACGCCCGCGCGCTCGAGCGAACGCTCGACGGCGGCGAGCGCGTCCTCGCCGGCGACGGCGAGCACGACGGCGTGCGTGTCTTTGGGGAGATCGCCCGGGCTCGACTCGCCCGCCGCGTGGACGCACATGGCAGCGAGGAGGCCGACGCTCAAATCGCGTCTGACGATGACGTAGTGGACGAGCGGGTCTTTTCCGCTGGAGTCGCTCGGGCCGTCTCCGGCCCTCGGCGTTCGGCCGACGTCACTGTAGTCGAGAGAGCGTCATGTGCTTGCGAAGGTAACCAACCCGCTGAGCCGCGCAACCCTTCCCGGAAAAATCGTCGCCGTTTTCTTGACACGTTCGGGTCGAACGGGTTTCAGTGCGCGGAGCACAAGGAGTGATCGAAGAGAGCACAATCCATTCACACGTTGTCAACGTCGCCCAACGCCGCGTCTTCACGGGCGTGGAGGACGACAGAACAAAAAAGCTCCGCCGGAAATCCTGGCAGGGACCGGCGGAGCGGGAGACCGAACTTTCGATGAACGGCCCACACAAGAAGGTACCTGAATCCCAAAGTGCGTCAAGTACATCCAAACGCAGTCAGAAACCGTCAAGAAACAACAACAAACCGGAGCGCCGCCAGCGCACGGACGAGGACGTCGCCGCCGTCATCCGCGATCTCGACCAGCTCGAGGTGAAAGGCGAGTGTGAACGCATCGCGAAGGCCCGCGGGGTGCTCCTCCGCGCGGCCCTCGGGCCCGGCCGGAGCAAGTGCGTGACGCTCGCGCGCGACGACATCATCGCGTTCCTCGTGAAGCGCTTCGCCTACAGCTCCCCGGAGGCAGGGCGCCTGCTTCGCATGAACCACGCGACCGTCCTCTGCTCGATCGAGAGGTCAAAAGCCCGAGCGGTCAGCGAGCCTCGAGGGTGACGACGAGGAGCGCCGTCCCCCAGAACGGATCGCGCTCCTCTTCGACCCCCGCCACGCGGAACGCGCCCGCGGTGATCCACTCGATGTCGGTGTAGCGCATCGCGGGCGTGCCGCGCTGGAAGCGGAGGATCATCTCCTTGCCTCCGCCCCTCGCGAAGTCGCGGGCGACGTCCTCGTCGTCGGAGAGGGCGATGAGCGGCAGGTGAATGGATTCGCCGAGGCGCGGCTCGGCGCCGCGCCTCGTCGTGGTCCCGTGGAACAGCGTTCGAGACGTCGGCTCGCTCGACGCGATCTCTGCCAAGAAGGCGCGCGCGATCTTCGTTGCGACGGAGCCGCCCCCGCGGCCGGCGCTCGCAGAAGCGATCTTCGACGACCAGTCGTGCGAGCTACCCCAGAGCCCGTATTCGCGCTGCGTGAGATCCGGAGCCGGACGGCGCATCGTCCGAATTTCAGTTGTGACGCCAGTAGACGAGCCCCGCCGGCGTCTCGTGAGTCTGGCCGTCGTAGCTCGAGAGAAAATGACCCGGACCATCGGTGTCGACGGCCTCTTCGGCGGCGGCGTCGATGTCGATGCCCGCGATCTCGATTGCCTTCTTGATGGCATCTTCTCGCCCGTAAATGTCTTCGAGCCACGCGATCGGGTCCTTGAGCTGCTCTTCGGCGAGTTTCTCGGCCAGCTCTTCGATCTCAGAAGACGTCGGCTCGCGACGCTCGCCCTCTTCGTCCTCTTCGGGGGCGTCGAAGCCCTCGCCCTCGTACGCGCGCCAGAAGTCATCCGGGCGCCTCTCGGCCTCGTCGGTCAGATCCTCGATCCGCATGTCGAGGACGTCGCTCATGAGATCGCGGCGGAGCCTGTCCGTGTCGATGTGCGACTCGAGGAAGCTCTGGTTGAAGATCTCGGGCTCCGTCTCGAGATCCTGCGTGACGATGGCGATCGCGAGATCGCGTTCGACGTCCGAGTCCTCGACGACGTACCACTCCTTGCGACCGCCGTGGGTCGTGATCTCGTAGACGTCGCCGGCGCCGAAGCCCTCGAGGTTCCGCGCGGACTGGATGGAGAGATCTTCGACGGGGTAATCGATGGCCTTCGCCACTTCCTCGAGGACTGCGTCTTCGTCCGTGAAGTCGATGCTGCCCATGGGTGAACTCTACCAGGGCCCGAGGCTCGCGTGTTATCCTTCTCAGAAGCCAGAGAGGGAGCCATGTTCGGACCGTTCACCTTCTTCCCACCCATCCCGATCAACGAACCCGGCAACGGTCCGCAAGGCGTCACGCTCGAAGCCGGCGTCCCCACCTTCATCCAACCGAACATCGCTCCGGCACTCTCGACCGGCAAAGACGTGCCGCTGAACGCGCCGACGAGCTATTCGCCGCCCGTGAACTTTCAGCAAGTGCGCGACTGACGCGCACGGCTCGCTGCGCTACCCTGGGAAGAATGGAACTCCGAGACACGCTCGACGCAGCGGCTTCCGTCGTCTTGATCGGGACGATCGGCTACGGCGCCTACGGCTACCTCGCCTTCGATACGCCGCGTGGGCGTGAGGAAAAGGCGGTCGGCTCCGTGATCGTGTTCGGGTCGCTGGCGGGGATGTTCCTGCTCGGCCTCTCCCGGTCTTCCCTGCTGAGCGCGCGAGTGAGCAGATGATCGCCGCATCGCAGTTCTTGCACGAGGACGCAAAGGAGGACGAGGTTGCAGACGCTGGAGCTAGCGATCGAGATCGGGGCCTCTCTGCTTTCGGCGGGTGCAGGCGCGATCGGAGCAACGTTCACGTTCGCACGCCGTTTGCAGAAGATGGCGGATGAGGCCGCAGAAGCGAAAAAGATTGCCGAGGAGGCGAAGCAGCTGATCCTGAAGCTCGACGCTGAAGTCGACGAGGATCGAAAAATGGGAGCAGAGCAATGGCAAGACCTGAACCGGACACTGGGACAGATCGAAGGGATCATGAGCGGCGGCCCGCCGACGAATCCATCCAGGGGAAAGCTCCCGAGCCGCGGCGGTCGGTGAATCCCGCAGCGACTCGCGAGGCGCTCCGGCAGGCGCAAGAAGCTGCCATCACCTCCGCGAAGCGCATCCAGAAGCGCGTTTCGGCGCCCCGCGGAATGCCGGCCGTGACGCTTCCGAAACCCGAGAAAGAAGAGTGAACGGCGTGGTAGGCTCTCTGCCATGACGCTCTTCCACGAAGAATCGTTCAAGTCGGCGCTGCTCGGCGCCGCCGTCGGCGCGGGTCTCGGCATGCTCCTCGGCGGTGACGTCATCCGGTGGGGTCTCGCGGGCGGCGGCGTCGGACTCGCCAAGAGCCTCCTCCTCCCGGAGCCCGCGAGCGGCGAGCACCGCGTCGGTGCTCTGCCGCCGGGCAGCGATTATTCGTTCACGCGCAGGCCGGGCTTCAACGACAAGAACTTCTAGCCGGCGCGCTCGAGGAGATCTGCCGGATCTTCGATCCGGACGCTTCCGTCCTCGTCGTCGATCCGGATCTTGATCGAGATGGCGGAGCCGGGACCGCCGACTATCCACGGCGAGGCGTCCTTGCCGGCCGCGCGGAGTTCGGCGATCCGCCAGCAGGCGATATTCGAGAGGCTCGTCTCGCCGCGAAGGACGATGCTCGGGATGTCGCGCCACACGTCCTCGTGGAGGACGACGATCGCGCGCGCGGCCTGGAGGACGGGCGCATAAGGCTCGCCGGTGCGCCTCCTGTGCTGCTCGAGGAAAGCGCGATCGATCCCGACGAGCGCCTCGAGCATCGCCTTGAGCGAATGCATGCGCCGGAGCGAGTCCACGGATTTTTCGTCGCCCACGACGCCCGTCACTTCCACGATGCGATGACGCCGGCCTGCCGGACGATGTCCTGGATGCCGGGGGCACCGGGCGCCGCGTTCGCTTGCTGCGTGCCCTGCCACTGCTCGGCGATCTTCACGAGCGAAGCGACGGCGGCCTGCACGTTCGAGATGATGGCGGAGAAGTCGGGGTTGCTCTGGTGCGCGGCGGCCGCAGCACGAACCGCGTCCTCGAGCGCCGCGAGCGCTTGTTCGACGGAGTAGACGGCGCTGTCGAAGTCCGCCTGGGCCTTCGCCTGCGAAGCGGCAGGGATGAACGGGAAGATCGCGCCCCAGAGGGCGGCCACGCCTTGGAGGAACGTGAGGACGTATTGGATGAAGGACGTAACGTTCCCGGGGTTCGCGAGAACTCCTTGCCACCACGCGGCAGCGCTCGCGCAGCCTCCGAGCGCGCCTGTCGCGGGCACGCCGCCCAAGAGCGCGCAGAGCAGCAGACTCGGAAGCCGTTTTCCAGAAGGTTTCATGGTGGTCTTCTACCATGATCCCTGGCGAGAAAGGGCGGCACTTTGCGGCCGCCTTAGGTGTTCGACTGTGGTAACTTTTCTCGGGTCAGCGGCGACCGTTTAGGTGGCGGACGGCGCTCACGTTCTTCTTTACGGTCTCGGTCAACAGGGAAGCCACCGCCATGTCGATGTTTCGCCGGATGAAGATCGCGGGCTGCGCGGGGAAGCGGTGAGCGTCCTCTCGAGCACCGGAACTGCGCTGCCCGTCTCGAGTTTCGAGACGGTCGTCGCATCGATCGTGCCCGGTGCCTCGCTCGACAAGATTTCGGTCTACGTCGTCGGCGGAAGCTCGGCGAGCGGAGGCATGCTCCGGTTCGCGCTCTATGCGACCGTCGGAGGCGTACCCACGCGTGTCGCTCAAGCCGACGTGATGGGTTCGGAGGTGCCGTCGCTGATCGCGTGGCAGACGCTCGGCGGTGAAGGACAGACGTCGATCGTGAACGCGGGCGGCACCGCCTATGCGGTCACAGTCATCGACATCGCGCCCTCGAGCACTCCGAAGAAGCCCGTCACGGTTACCATCGCCGGTGTCGACGAGTTCGATGCGGCGCCTGGCCAGGACGCAAGCATCAACGCCGCAGTACCCGAGGGCGTGACGATCGCTCTGCCGGTTTTCAACGGCTACGCGCAGCTCATGGACGTAGCGATCGACCAAGGCAATCTCCTGCCGGTCGTCATCACGGTCTACGCTGACTGCGGGGCGGGATCAGTCCAGGCCGCGGTCCGATCGGTTCCCATGTCGGGTAAGGACGACGGCGTTGCCTCCGTCTTCCGCGATCTCGAGTTGCCTGTCGCGACCCGTTACTTCGCCACCGTCACGAATGTCGGCCCGAGGACCATCGAGGTCACGTTCACCGCCGTCACGCACTCCGTCGTCGCATCAGGAGGCGGAGGGGCGACGGGAGCGACAGGACCTGAGGGCGCGACGGGACCGCAAGGACCGACGGGACCCGCGGGGCCAACAGGGGCGCAGGGGCCGACCGGGGCGCAGGGCCCGACAGGACCCGCTGGCGGCGCGACCGGAATCCAAGGACCGACGGGACCCCAAGGGCCGACAGGAGCCGCCGGCGCGACCGGATCCCAAGGCGCAACCGGTTCGCAGGGCGCAACTGGCGCGGACGGCGCGACCGGTGCGACAGGTCCCGCGGGCGCGACGGGTCCGCAGGGTGCGACCGGAGCACAGGGGGCGACGGGCGCGAATGGGGCGACGGGAGCGACGGGTCCGACGGGATCTGCT
>DATJYG010000338.1:0-5233 GCA_035499695.1 Polyangiaceae bacterium | reverse complement strand
CGTCGCCACCGGTCGCCTCCGTGGGCGAGTCCACGGTGCTGCCGCCCTCGGATGCGTCCTGCTGCGATCCGGTGTCGCCGCCGCCGCCGGTGTCCCCTCCGGTCGTGTCCCCGGCGGCGTCCTGACCCGGCCCCGAGTCGGGCTGGCCGCCACCGCTTCCCCCGCTGCTGCTGCTGCACGCCGCGGCGAGCACCAGCGCCACCACCGCGCCGAACGGCGCGACACGTCCTGACGTCATCGGCAATTTCTCCCTGGGCCTGCTTACTTCAGTGGGGCGCCGCCGTCGATGCCGCCGGGGGAGATACGGGGAACGTCAGATTCCCCGGCCCCTGCGGCGAGTAGCGGAAATCCGCCGGAAGCTCGACGACTGCGGGCTCGGCGGGCTGCGCCGCTCCGCCTCTGCGAGCCCTGCCGGCGCTCGCCGACGCGACCGGCTCCGGCGTGGAGGCAGAAGGCTCGGGCGTCGCGCTCGCGACCGAGCCGGCGGTGGATGCTGATGGCTCCGTCGACGCCGTCGCGGGAGGCGGCGGCACGTCCGTCACTGCCGCAGGCTGCGGAGGAGGAGGAAGCACGGGCGCACCGAGACCGCGATTCGTGCTCGTCGACGACTCCGGTGCAGGCGGCCGGAGCCACTCGGGGGCGAACCGGGTCCCTCGCAGGACGAGGACGCCGGTGAGGAGCGCCCCTATCGCGAGCGTCGAGCCGATGACGGTGCGGAGCGAGTCAGCCATGGGGGCGCCTGCTCCATTGTACGGCACGACCTCCGTCCGCAACTGCGGCTCCTGATCCTCGCTGGTCGCTGGCCCGACCACCAGCCGCCGCGCAATGACGGGGGATTGAGCATGGTCTCCCATGGAACGCGAGCTGCCTCGTCATCTCGCCGAGGAGGGGACCACTGGTCGCGACGATGTGAGCGGAAGGGAGAGATCGATGTCGAGCACCGCAGATGGGCGCGTATTCCGCGAGGAGGAGCCCACCGGCAGATTCGCCGAAGAGCAGCTGGACGCGCTCCGCGCGCGGTCGCTCGAGAAGTCCACCATGTTCACCGCGTCGCACCCGATCCCGATACCTGCCGCGCCGAGACCTCCCACGCCGACGTCGCCCGAGTTCCTCGGCAAGAGCACCGCCGTGCTCGTGCTGCCCTCCGAGCCCCCGCCGGCACCTGCTGCAGCGCCTGCGCCTGCTCCTGCTCCAGCTGTCGCGTCACCGGAGCCCGTCGTCGCGCGCTCGCATCGACGGCTCTCCCCGCGTGTGCGCGAGCTCGTGAAGCCTCGGCGGCGCGTCTGGCGTCAGGTCATCAAGCTCGCGCTGCTCGCGCTCGTCGTGGTGTGCCAGCCCTGGTGGTGGAACGTCGGCGACCTTCACGCGCGACCTGCGCCACCGACGACGACTGCCGCCAAATGAAATAGACGCGATTCCGCGCTCGCGAGGCCATTCCGCTCCGCGCGGAAGCGCGGGACGAGACCGCTCGAGACACGTTGCACGGCTCGCGTGCTGCTCCTACGGTGCGCGACCGTTCGTCTCCAGAGGGGTGTTGTCCATGCATCGATTCGTTGCTGTCTGTTCGGTCGTCATCGGTGTCGCCGTGCTCGGTTGCTCCAGCGCGCCGAACGAGAAAGTCGGGTCGACGAGCTCGGCGCAGACCGCTTGCGCGCGCGCCACGGTCGTCACGCTGACCGCGTTCGATTCTCACACGCTGGTGCTCACGGGGGTGACCGCCGACGGAGAGGAGCTGACCATCCAGTACACGAGCGAGACGGTCGGGCTGCCTGCCGACCTCGGCACGTACACGCCGCCCGATCCCTGCTTCGCGCAGGCGACGGCGTGGAACAACCAGATCGACCAGATCGACGCGATCGGCCCCTGCGGTCGCGCCGTCGTCCAGCGCCTCGAGCACTTCGCGCGGTTCGAGTGCGCAGCGAGCATCCTGCTGGGGGGCGACGACGAGGCCCTCACGTTCCAGCCCGTCGCGTCCGCGTCGCCGGCTCAGTGAGCCGCTCGGACGACCCCAAGCCGGCACCGGAACCGGCGTCGCGCGAGGCCGTCGAAACGCTCGTCGCGCCGCCGGTTGGACGCTTGCCTCCCCCACCGCCCGTCCCCGGCGCCTCCATCGTGCCGCCAGGGGACCTGGAGGGCCCCCGCTACGCCACGCAGGACTGGCTGGGGAGCGGCGGCGTCGGCCACGTCGCCGCCTCGCTCGATCGTGTCATTCGCCGCACGGTGGCGCTCAAGACGATCCGGCAGTCGCAAGCGAACGACCCGACCGTCGCAGCCCGCTTCGTGGAAGAGGCGCGCATCACCGCGCAGCTCGAGCATCCGAACATCGTGCCCGTTTACGACATGGGCACGCTCGATGGGGGCGCGCCGTTCTACACGATGCGCGTCGTGCAGCGCCGCTCGCTGCACGACGTCCTGGCGACGCCCATCCGGCGCGCGTGGTCGCTCGTGCGCCTTCTCGGCGTGCTCGTGCAGGTCTCGCGCGCCCTCGCCTACGCGCACTCGCGGGGCGTCGTGCACCGCGACGTGAAGCCGGACAACGTGCTGCTCGGCGACTTCGGCGAGGTCTACCTCGCCGACTGGGGGCTCGCGAAGCTCACGCCGCAGACGTCGGTGCAGATCCACCGCCCGGGGTCGGCGCCGCCGCCGCGCGTGAGCGAGGGGGGCGGCACGCCCGGCTACATGGCGCCCGAGATGGTGCGCGGACAGTGGGACCGCGTCGACCACCGGGTCGACCTCTTCGCGCTCGGGGTCATGCTCTACGAGGTGCTCGTGGGCAAGGCGCCCTTCGACGGGCCCTCGCTCGAGAAGGTGATCTCGAACACGGCGCGCTGCGAGCCGGTGCTCCCGTCGATCGCCGCTCCTGGTGCGCCGCTGCTGCTCGAGGACCTCTGCATGCAACTTCTCGCGAAGGAGCCCCAGCAGCGGCCGTCGTCGGCCGAGGAGGTCGCGCAGCGCATCGAGGAGTTCCTCGAGGGCAGCAAGGAGAAGCAGCGACGGCGCGAGGAGGCGCGGCGCCTCTGCGAGCGCGCGAGGGAGCCGCTCGAGCGCTACCAGGTGCTGGAGGGGGAGCGGCAACGCCTGGTCGCGCGCGCCCGGGAGGTGCTCCGGGACGTGAAGGGCTGGGAGCCCGTGGAGAAGAAGCGCCCGGGCTGGGAACTGGAAGACCTGGCCGAGCGCACCGACCGCGAGGGCGGGCTGGCTCTCGCGCGCGCCATCGACCTGTACGGCACGGCGCTCGGGTACGACCCGCAGAGCTTCGACGCGCACAAGGGCCTGGCGGACCTGTACTGGGCGCGCGCGCGTCTGATGGAGGCGGAGCGCCGCCCCGTGTCGCAGGTCTACTACGAGGCGCTCGTGAGCGAGCACGACGTGGGCGGCGAGTACGCCGCGATCCTCGCCGCGGGGGCTCGCCTGTCGCTTCGGTCCCATCCCTCGGGCGCGCACGTGGTTGCCCGGCGCTACTTCGAGCGCGATCGCGTGCTCGTCCCGGGAGACGAGCGCTACCTGGGGACCACCCCGGTGCAGGAGGCGAAGCTCGAGCCGGGGAGCTGGCTGCTCGTGCTCAAGCGCGAGGGTCACCGCGACGTGCGCTACCCGGTGCTCCTCGCGCGCGGCGCACACCACCAGGGCGACGTGACCCTCTACACGGACGCGGAGATCGGCGAGGGATTCGTCCACGTACCCGCCGGCAGCGCGATCATCGGCGGGGACGCGGAGGCGTACGACGCGCTGCCGCGCACCGACTGCTTCGTCGAGGACTTCGCGATCGCCCGCTTCCCCGTGACGATGCGCGAGTACTGCACGTTCCTCGACGACCTCGAGCGCCTCGATCCGCAGCGGGTGCTCAAGCGCGCTCCTCACGACCAGCGCGGATCCGAGGGGCTCGACGTCGTTCGTGACGCCGAGGGCCGCTGGACGCCTCACGAGCAGATCATCGAGGGCGACGCCCGCAAGCTCTTCCCGCCTTCCGAGGGCCACCTGTGGAAGGTGCCCGTGCTGCTCGTCGACTGGTTCGACGCGGTCGCGTTCTGCAAGTGGATGGGAGCGCGCGAGGGCGCGGAGCTGCGCTTGCCCGACGAGGCCGAGTGGGAGAAGGCGGCGCGCGGCGTGGACGGGCGCTTCTATCCGTGGGGCGACCGCTTCGACCCGACGTTCTGCCTCATGCGCGAGTCGCGTCCGTTCACGAACCAGCCGGAGCCCGTCGGCACCTTCCCGACGGACGAGTCGCCCTACGGCGTGCGCGACGTGGCGGGGGGCATGCGCGAGTGGGTCGGCGACGTCTTCGGCGAGCGTTCGGCCGCCGAGCTGCTGGCCGAGCCGGAGCCGGGGCCGGACACGCCGCGCAGCGAGTCGACGTCGCGGCGCACGCGCTCCGGCGCGTGGCTCACCGACGGGAAGTGGGCGCGCTGCGCCTCGCGCGGCGCCGGGCTCTTCGCGCTGCAGCGCGGCACTGGGCTCGGCTTCCGCGTGGCCAAGACGCTGCGCAAGTGAGAGAGCGCGGACTGGCGCTATGCTGCCCGCTCCATGACGGACATCGCTCTGGTCACGGGTGCCGGCGGCGCCCTCGGCGGCGAGGTGGCCCGCGCCATGCGCGCGCGTGGAAGCTCGCTCGTGCTCGTCGACGCCCCCCAGGCGCGCGAGCGGCTCGAGGGGCTCGCGGCGTCGCTCGGCGGCGCGTGCGTGGTGCTCGGGGACGCATCCACCGAATCGACCTGGGCCGAGGCCATGCCGCGCATCACCCGCGAGCTCGGCGGGCCCCCGACGGCGGCGGCGCTCGTCGCCGGCACCTGGCGCGGGGGCAAGCCGCTGCACGAGGAGACGACCGACGACGCGTGGCGCGTGATGATGGGCGCCAACCTCGAGACGGTGTACCGCAGCCTGCGCACGCTGCTGCCGCCCATGGTCGCCGCGAAGCGCGGGAGCATCGTCGTCATCGGCTCGCGCGCGGCGGTCGACCCCGCGTCGAGCGCGCGCGCCTCGGCGTACGCGGCGTCGAAGGCCGCCGTCGTGGCCCTGGCGCAGGCCGTGGCGGCCGAGGTGCGCGACGCCGGCGTGCGCGTCAACGCCGTGCTCCCGAGCACCCTGGACACGCCGGCCAACCGCGCCGCGATGCCCAAGGCGGATGCGTCGCGCTGGGTGTCGCTCCCGTCGGCGGCGGGCGTCGTCGCGTTCCTCCTGAGCGACGAGGCGCGCGACATCAGCGGCGCGGCCCTCCCGGTGTACGGTAGGGCCT
>DATJYG010000337.1:0-14371 GCA_035499695.1 Polyangiaceae bacterium | reverse complement strand
CGGCATCAAGAGCAAGAGCCTCGAGGAATCGGTGAAGCAGCTCGACGTCGCCGAGCTCCTGGAGCGCGCGTGCGAGGAGGTCGTACTCGCGCCTCCCGAGGTCGCGGCTGCCGAATAGCGCCTCTCCCGCGTACACTTGGGGTGGCGGGAGGTCGCCCCATGCTTCGAATGCTCGGCTACGGTTTCGCGGCCGCGGGGATCGCGCTGCCGCTCTTCTTCTTCGGCGCCTGCGGTAGCAGCGGCAGCGGAGGAGCAGAGAACGGAGAAGGCGGCGCCGACGGGACGTCCAGCGGGGGTAGCGGGGGCGGAAGCGGCGGCGGCAGCGGGAGCAGCAGCAGCGGCGGAGGGAGCGGCGGCGGCAGCGGGGGCAGCAGCGGCGGCGCCGGCGCATCGGTGCTGCAGTTCCACAGCCACCCGAACCGCGACGGCTTCTTCGTCGACTCGAAGCTCACCGAAGCAGCGGTGGCCACGATGCACCTCGACACGACGTTCGCGGGCACCATCTCGGGCAAGGTGTACGGAACGCCGCTCTACGTCGAGAACGGCGTGGGCGGCAAGGGCACCTTCTACATCGCCACCGCGAGCAACAACGTGTACGCGCTCGACGAGGCGACTGGCGCGGTCCAATGGACCACGGGACCGACGACGCTCGGAACCGCCGCGCAGAACACGGGCGCCGGCTGCGGGAACGTCGGCCCCATCGGCGTCATCGGCACTCCGGCGATCGACCTCGCCACACGGCTCATCGTCCTGGACGCCGGAAAGGACGACGGCAGCGGCAACGTCGCGACCCACACGATCTGGGCGCTCTCGATCGACGACGGGTCGGTCAAGTGGAGCGTCGACGCATCGAAGATCAGCGCCAACGGGGTCACCTTCTCGCCGCAGCCGCAGAGCGAACGCGGCGCGGTGCTCATCGCGGGTGGCAGCGCCTACGTCGCCTACGGGGGGTACTACGGTGACTGCGGCAACTATCACGGATGGGTCATCGGCGTTCCGCTCTCCGGGACGGGCGCGAAGGGCTGGGCCACGCAGGTGGGAGGCGCAGGCATCTGGGGCCCGGGCGGCCCCGCGAGCGACGGGCAGAGCGTCTTCGTGACGACCGGCAACGGCATAGGCGGGGGCGCCACGTGGGCCGAGAGCGAGGGTGTCTTCCGGCTCGACCCCGGCCCGAGCTTCACCAACAACGCCGCCGACTACTTCGCGCCGAGCAACTGGCAGTCGCTCGACAACGGCGACGTCGACATGAGCGGCTCGGGTCCGCTGGTCATCGACGCGCCGTCGATGAATCCGTCGGCCCTCGTGATGGCGCAGGGCAAGGACGGCAACCTGTATCTGCTGAACCGCGCGAACCTCGGCGGCATCGGCACGGCGAACGTGGGCACGCTGCAGGTCCTCAGCGGCGAGATCACCAACGCCGGCGCCTGGGCGACGATCGGCGGCACCACTTACGTCGTCGTGCGCCCGAACGGGGGCGGCAGCGGCATGGGCTGCCCGAACGGCATGTCCGGCGATCTCGTCGGCGTGAAGCTCGACCCGACGGCAGCGCAGAAGATGTCGGTCGTCTGGTGCGTGGACGCGCAGGGAGAGGGTTCTCCCTCGATCACCTCGAGCGACGGCACGCACGACCCGATGGTGTGGACCGCCGGCGCCTCCGGGAGCAACAAGCTCCACTCCTGGGACCTCGTCACGGGCAATCCGGTGTTCCAGGGCGGAAGCGACACGATCGACAACGTGCGCAAGTTCACGGCTCCCATCGCCGCGCACGGTCGCATCTTCGTCGGCGGCGACAATAAGCTGTACGCGTTCACGCTATGATCGAACCTGCGTGGAGCGCTGTCCCATCTGCAAGAAGCCTGCGGCGACGCGCGCGGAGAACCCGAGCTTTCCGTTCTGCTCCCCGCGCTGCAAGACGGTCGACCTCGGAAAGTGGCTGAACGAGGAGTACCGGGTCCCCGTGGAGGAAGAGTCGGACGAGGTGCAGGAGAACCCCGAGGAGAAGGCATGACGCGCACGTTTGCTTCGCTCGCAGCCGCAGCTTCGCTCGCCGTCCTCGTCTCACCGGCCACCGCTCGAGCCCAGGGGCTCGAGCCTCCGCCGCCCATGCAGCAGCCGCCGCCGACGACGAACACCCCAGGTCTGCCGGGCTCCGAGCCGCCCAACGTGGCGCCGGAGACCGTCAACGACCAGGAGAGCGAGGACAGCGGCCTGGGGCTCGAGTGGGTCTGGCTCAACGCGGACGCCGGCTTCGGCTACGCCAACATGGAGTCGTTCAGCACGAAGTCGCTCGGGATGCAGAAGACGGCGTCGTCCGGCCCCGCCTTCGGCGTCGGCGCCGGCGTGCGGCTCCTCTTCCTCACGCTCGGGCTGCGTGCGCGCGACCTGATCCTCGACATGGGCAACCTCTGGGAGATCGGGGCCGAGGCCGCGTTCCACATCCGCGTGTGGCACATCGACCCGTACTTCGGGGTCCGCGGCGGCTACAACTTCGTCGGCTCGCTCGACTCGAGCACCGTCGGCACCGCCGTCGGCAACTCCTCGGGCGCGAGCGTGCACGGCTTCAACGTCGGCCCCATGGCCGGCATCGACGTGTACTTCTCGCATGCGTTCTCCGTCGGCGCGGACGTCGACGCGCAGTTCCTCTTCATCTCGCGCCCGGCGGTACCCGTTCCGGGAGGGCTGAGCGTCTCGCAGGCGGTCTCCAAGGTCCCGGCGCAGTACCAGGCGCAGGCGCAGATGCTGTACGGCAGCTCCGGCTCGAGCGCGGGCCTCCAGGTCACGCCGACGATCCATCTCGGCGTTCATTTCTGACCGCCCGAAGCCCACTGCTAGACTCTCGCGGTGCTCGCGACGCTGCGGTGGCTGCTGCCGGCGACGCTCCCCGCGATCCTCTTCGCGGTGCTGGTGCACCGCACGGATGAGCGGCGGGAGCCGCCGTGGCTGGTCGTCACCACGTTCGTCCTCGGGTCGGTCGCCGCGCTGCTCGCCCTGGTCATCACGAAGCGCGCGGCAGCGCTGACCGGGCTCGACGAGCGCGTCTCGGCCGCCGGGGAGAGCGGCGCCCTCTTCTTCCTCTTCGCGGTGGTCGCACCGGTGCAGGAGACGGGGAAGGTCGCGGCGGCGTGGCCGGCGTTCCTCTCGAAGCACTTCGACGAGCCGTACGACGGGGTGGTCTACGCCAGCGCCTCGTCCCTCGGTTTCGCAGCCGTCGAGAACGGGTTCGTGCTCCACGCGCACCCCACGGGGGGCATCTGGCTCGCCCGCGCGCTGCTCGCGCTGCCGGCGCACGTCTTCTTCGCATGCCTCTGGGGGTATGCCCTCGGCAGGGCCAAGCACGTCAAGACGCGTGTGCCTCTCTTCCCGGTGGCTTTCCTGGTGACCATCGTGGCGCACGGGCTCTACGCCCACTTCGTCTACGGCCGCGGGCCGGGGGCGCTCCTGGCGGTCTCGCCCCTCCTGGCCGTGATGGGAGTCGTGGCGTGGCTCCTCGGCCGCGATCTGCGCGAGCGAGGAGAGCGACCCTCGAGGATCCCCTCGGCGCGCACGCCGGGAGGATCGCGACTGTCGCGCCTCTCGGTTCTGACCCAGCCGCCGAGCCTCTCTGCGGTGCGCTCGGCGCTGACGAGGGCCGACGAGCCGGTGAAGATCCGCTGGGTCGTCGTCGGCGCGCTCGTGACGCTGGGGGGAATGATCGTGGGCCTCGGAGCCGGCGTGTTCGCCGCACACGCGCTCCACATCGATCTGTCGACCGTCGACGAGCACGATCTGACGGGGGCGGCCCCCGCGCTGCTGCTCGGCGCGGGCCTGCTCGCGTCCTTCCCGACGAGCGGCTGGCTCGTCGCACGCGCTGCCGGCGTCCGGACCTTGCTCGAGCCCGCGCTCGCGTGCGTGCTGGCGCTCGTGGTGACCCTGGTGGCGCTCGGGTTCGCCGCGCCCTTCACGGTGGTCTTCGGGCTGGCGATCTCCCCGATCGCGTGGGTCCTGTCGTGCTTCGGCGCATGGATCGGCCGGGAGGCGTAACATCCCCCCATGCGCATCCAGAGGGTCCTGGTCATCGCCGCAATCGCAGCCGCCGCATCCACCACTTCGTGCGACCGCCTCAAGTTCGGTAGCTCCGACGCCGGGGCCGACGGCGGCGGGTCCGGCAGCTCGCTCGCGTTCCTCAACGGGTTCGAAGGCGAGATCGACGCCTTCACGAAGGAGAACAAGCCGGGCGCCACGCAGGTGCCCATCACGGTCTTCCTCAAGAGCAGCAAGGTGCGCTTCGAGATCCCCGAGACGCTGACGAAGGGCGCGGCAGGCGCGCCGGGCGGCTCTCCCTTCGGCGACAAGGGGTACGTCATCTACGACGGAGGCGCGAAGAAGGTCTGGCTCGTCGACGACGCGAAGAAGCAGGCCATCGAGATCGACCTCAACCAGGGCGGCGCCAAGTCGTTCCCGGGCTTCTCGCCGCCCTCCCCCGGCGGCCACGGAGGCAGCGCGCCCTCGGGTCCTCCCACCACGGTCACCGAGACGGGCCAGTACGACACGGTCGCCGGCTACAAGTGCGAGCTCTGGGACATCAAGAGCGACCACAAGGAGGGCACCGTCTGCGTCGCCACCCAGGGCCTCTCGTGGCTGTCGATCCCGATGACCGGCATTCCCACCGAGCGCGCCTGGATGCTCAAGCTCTTCGACGGCAACCACTTCCCGCTGCGCTTCGTCGGGTACCAGAAGGACGGGACGACCGAGGAGAACCGCATCGAGGTGACCAAGATCGACAAGAAGCCCCTGCCCGACTCGCAGTTCCAGGTGCCCGCCGGCTACAAGATCATCGACCTCGAGAAGCTCTTCTCGAGCTTCGGCATGCCGAGCGGCATGCCCGTGCCCCCTCACCCGCCCCCGCACGGGCACTGAACGCGCAGGCGTGCAAGAATCGAGCGGGACGTGCGCATCCTCTCGAGCGCCCTCTTCTGGCGCATCCTCCTGAGCTCACTGCTCGTCGTCGGCGTCCTCGGCGTCGGGCTGCAGCGCGCCAACGCCGCGCACGAGCAGGTGGACAAGAAGTTCGAGCGGCTCGTTCAGCACGACCTCAAGCTGGCCGACTACGCCGAGCAATTGCTGCGCATCACCTCGGACCTCGAGACCGGCAAGCGCGGGTACCTGCTCACCGGCAGCGACATGCTCCTGCGGACCTACTACGACGCGCGTCAGGAGCTGCACGGCGTCCTCATCGAGGCGCAGGAGGTCGCCGAGAGCGGCATCGAGGACGAGCGCGTCGCCGCCTTCGGTCGGCTCGTGAACGAGTGGATCGACACCATCAGCGAGCCGCAGATCAAGGCGCGGCGCGAAGGGACCATCGACCAGAAGGTGGTGGACAGGGGCGAGCAGCTGACCGACCAGATGCGCGCCGTTCTGGGCGACCTGCGCAAGCACGCGGAGGACGACGCGGACAGCGGCGAGGACGAGGCGTTCGCCGTGGCCGACGCGTCGAAGCGGACGACGTTCACTGTGCTCATGCTGGCGATCATCATCGCCCTCGGCAGCGGGGCGTGGATCGCGCTCGACATCGCGGGTACGACGGGGCGGCTCGAGGAGGCGCTCGCGACGACCGGACGCCTCGAGCCCATGGAGGGCCTGCCGCCGCGCCGCGACGAGCTGGGGGCGGTGGGGCAGAGCCTCGCCAAGATGAACAAGCTGCTGCTCGACAAGGACTCGAGCCTGCGCGCGACGCTCGCCGAGCGTGAACGGACCTTGGCGGAGCTGACGCGCGCGAACGCGGAGCTCGCCGAGCGCGACGATCGGGCGCGCGGGTACGCCGAGTTCGTGCGCGAGCTCAAGACGCTCGACATGAAGGCGCTCGCTGCCAGCGGGATGCAGTCGCTCGTCCGCCTGTCCGGTGCGCAGGTCGGGGTCGTCTACCTGCTGGACGACGCCGACCGCCTCGTGCCGGTGCAAGCCAGCGCGAGCGATGGGCGCGCGTTCGAGCACCGCACGTTCGGCGCCGACGGGCTGCCGCGCAGCGTGATGGAGAGGCGCGAGCCGTTGCTCCTCCGGAGCGATTCGCTCGCCGAGTCGCCGCCGAAGCTCGACCTCGGCATCGGCCAGGCGCCGCTCCGGTGGGTGCTCGGCTTCCCGGTCGCCGTGGGCGACGAGGGAGCCGGCGCCGTGGTGCTCGGCGGCATCCACGAGCTCGGCAGCGATCTCGCGGGGTTCGTGAACGACGCCGCGCGCCAGCTCGCCGTCGCGCTGCACAACGCGTGGACGCACGACCGGCTGCGCGAGAAGAGCGTCGCCCTCGCCGAGCAAGGGGAGCGGCTCACGCGCGCCAACCGCGTGAAGACCGAGTTCCTCGCGTCGATGAGCCACGAGCTGCGCACGCCGCTCTCGGCCATCCTGGGCTTCGCCGACCTGCTCATGACGTCGCCCAAGGAGCAGCTCTCGACGCGGGCGCACGAGTCGCTCGAGCGCATCAAGCGCAACGGGGAGCACCTTCTGGCGCTCATCAACGACGTGCTCGATCTCGCGAAGGCCGAGGCCGGGCGCATCGAGGTGCGCGTGGCGGCGGTGAACGTGGGGCAGCTCGCGCGAGCGTGCCTCGCCGAGGTGGACAGCCTGCGCGGGGGCAAGGACCTCAAGCTCGTCGCCGACGTGGGGGACGGCACGATCGAGACGATGACCGACGCGCAGCGCGTGCGGCAGATCCTGCTCAACCTCCTCTCGAACGCGATCAAGTTCACCGATCGCGGCGAGATCGTGCTCACCGTGCGCACCACGGCCGACGAGGTGCAGCTGGCCGTGCGCGACACGGGCATCGGCATCCCGGCGCACGCGATGACGGAGCTGTTCCAGGACTTCCACCAGCTCGACGTCGGCGACGGGCGCAGGCACGAGGGCACCGGCGTCGGCCTGGCGCTCTCGCGTCGTCTGGCGCGCGCGCTCGGCGGCGAGATCGAGGTGCGCTCGGTCGAGGGCCAGGGCTCGACCTTCACGCTGGTGCTGCCGCGCGTGGCGCCGCGGCCGACGGCGGATCCGGCCCCGTCGAGCATGCCGCCGCCCGCGAGCACCACGGGGACGCTTCAGTGAGCACGAGCGCGATGGACCGGCCCTCGCTGTCGTCGATGGGCGACGCGGGGGGCGACGTGCTCATCGTCGACGACTCGCCGGACATGCTGGCGCTCTACGGCCACGTGCTCTCGGACGACGGGCACAAGGTGCGCACCGCGCAGAGCGGGCTCGAGGCGCTGCGCCGGGTCGACGAACAGGAGCCGGAGCTCGTGCTGCTCGACGTGTCGATGCCGGGCCTCGACGGCCACGAGGTGCTGCGCCGGCTGCGCGCGCGGCGCGGCGGCGGTCCCGCGGTCATCATGTTCACGGCGGCGCGGCGCGAGCCGGGATCCATCGAGGCGGGGCTCAAGGAGGGGGCGGACGCGTACCTCACGAAGCCCATCGATCAGCGCGAGCTTCTGGCGCGCGTGCGGGCGGCGCTGGAGAACTTCCGGCTCAAGAAGATGCTCGAGTCGCAGCGCCGCGATCACATCGCGATGCTCGTGCACGACCTGAGGCACCCGCTCTCGTCGCTGGGGCTCATCGCCGAGATCCTCGAGTCGGAGGACATGCCGTCGGCGGAGCGGCACGCGGCCGTCGCGCAGATCCGGAGCATGTGCGCCGAGATGGCGCGCCTTGTCGACGGGGTGCTCGCCGCGAGCCGCCTCGAGGCGGGGGTCTTCTCGGTCGACGTCCGGGCGGTCAAGGTGCGCGCTGCGGTCGAGCCGCTGCTCGCCGTGTTCACCCCCATCGCGACGCGCCGGCGGGTCGCGCTCGAGTTCGACGGTTCGCTGGACCTCGAGGTGCGGGCGGACCCGACCAAGCTCCGCCAGGCGCTCGACAACCTGGTGGCCAACGCCCTCAAGTTCACCCCGCGCGGGGGGCGCGTGCGGGTGAAAGTGTGGCGCGACGGGGGGAACGTCGCCTTCGAGATCGCCGACACCGGCCCCGGGATCCCCGCGGCCGAGCAGTCGGGCATCTTCGACCGGTACAAGCAGGGATCGCGCGGCAGGGCTGCCGGCGGGGCCGGGCTGGGGCTCGCAATCGCCCGCGGCATCGCCGAGGCGCACGGGGGCAGCATCACGGTCGGCACCGGAGACCTGGGGGGCGCAGCCTTCAGGATCCTCTTGCCGGCTTGACAAACCCAGGCAGGCCCGTAGATTCCCGGGCCTTCGTCATTCCAGAGGTCGTCCCCAGTGGCCAATCATCCGTCTGCCGAGAAGCGCAACCGCCAGCGAATCAAGCGAACCCTGCGCAACCGCGCCGTGAAGAGCGCCGTGCGCACGCACGTGAAGAAGGTGCGGGATGCGGTGGCCGCGAAGAACAAGAAGGCCGCGACGGAGGCCCTGAAGGCCGCGACGGTCGCGCTCGACAAGGCGGCGACAAAGGGCGTCGTGCCGGCGAAGACCGCGTCGCGCACCGTGTCGCGCCTGGCAGCCCAGGTTCACAAGCTGGGTTAGCCCCTGGCCGAGTCCAGCGGCGACTGGGTCGGTAAGACAATCGGCGGCAAGTACCGCGTCGTGCGCCCGATCGGGCACGGCGGCATGGGAGTCGTCTACGAAGCGGAGGCCGTGAGCGGCGGCGAGCGCTTCGCGGTGAAGATCCTCGACCGCGAGCATGCGCGGGACGACAAGGTGGTCGCGCGATTCGCCCGCGAAGGCCGGGCGGCCAGCGCCGCGAAGAGCGAGCACATCGTGCGAGTGCTCGACGGGGGCACCGAGGCGGGGTCCCCGTACCTCGTGATGGAGCTCCTGCGCGGGGAGGACCTCGGCAAGCGCCTGCGGCGCCTGAAGCGGCTCGGGGCGCGTGAGTCGCTCGGGATCGTCGACCAGGTGCTCGAGGGGCTGGCGGCGGCGCACGCGCACGGCATCGTCCATCGTGACCTCAAGCCGGACAACGTGATCCTCGTGCAGCAGGGCGGCGACGCGAGCTTCGCGAGGATCGTCGACTTCGGCATGTCCAAGATCGAGCGCCCCGCGGGGGGCACCAAGCCCCTCGAGCTCACGCGAAAGGGCGTCGTCCTCGGCACGCCGCTCTACATGTCCCCCGAGCAAGCGCGCGCTCTGCCGGAGCTCGACGCCCGGTCGGACCTCTACTCGGTCGGCGCCATCTTGTTCGAGTGCCTCACGGGCCGCCCGCCGCACGTCGGCGAGACCTACGAGCAGATCATGCTCGCCATCTGCATGAACAAAGCCCCCGACGTCCGCCGCTGGGCCCCGGAAGTGCCCGCCGAGGTTGCGTCGTTCGTCGCGAAGTCTCTCGAAACGGAGCCCGACGCCCGCTGGCAGACCGCCGCGGAGATGCTCACGGCCCTGCGCAAGGCCGCAGGCGCACCGCCGGTCGATCCACGCGTGCTGAAGCGCCGCGCACGAAACCGAGTGATCGTCGCAGCCGCCGTGGCAATGCTGGCTGGCGCCCTGGTGACGCTCGCTGCCATCCTCCTCGCCGGTCGATAACCGGGCGAGATCACCTGATTTCTCCCTCTGATTCCTCGCATCGGGAGGCAAGTACGCCGCATCTCCATGGAGATACGGGCGCATCTTCGCGCATCTGCCCGAACTGTCTGCCGAGTCCTCGCTATCGGGCGTTCGGTGGCACTCGCTCGCGACTCTGGAACGAGAGCATCCATCCCGGGTACTCCGGGGGAAGCTCGCTGACCTTGTCGAGAGCGGAAATCTCGTCCGCCGTGAGCACGAGGTCCGTTGCGGCCAGATTGTCCTTCAGTTGGTCCTCGTTCTTGGCGCCGATGATGACGGTCGTGACGTGCTTCTTCGCGAGGAGCCAAGCGAGTGCGACGCGCGCGACGCTCGTGCCGTGGGCATCGCCCACCTTGCGCATGGCATCGATGCAGTCGTAGGCGCGCTCTTTGTTCACGATGGGAAAGTCGAAGCTCGCGCGCCGCGCGCCCTCCGGCGCCTTCTGATCGCGGCCGAACTTGCCGCTGAGGAGTCCGCCGGCCAGGGGGCTCCAGACCATGAGTGCCATCTCCTGGTCGTCGAGGAGCGGCACGATCTCGCGCTCCAGATCGCGCCCGGCAATCGTGTAGTACGCCTGCAGGGAGTCGAACCGCGCCCAGTCGTGCCGCTCGGCGATGCCGTTGGCCTTCGCGATGTGCCACGCCGCCAGGTTCGAGCACCCGATGTACCGGACCTTGCCGGAGCACACGACGTCCTCGAGCGCGCGCATCGTCTCGTCCAGCGGCGTCACGGGGTCGAACCCGTGGATCTGGTAGAGGTCCACCCAGTCGGTGCCGAGGCGTTCGAGGCTCTCGTCGATGGAGGCCATGATGTGCCCGCGCGACAGACCGATGTCGTTCGGCCCCTGCCCGGTGCGCCCCCTGACCTTGGTCGCCAGGATCACGTCCTTGCGCTTCGTACCCAGCGCCTTGCCGAGGATCTTCTCGCTCTCCCCCTGCGAGTACACGTTGGCCGTATCGAAGAAGTTGATCCCCGCCTCGATGCACGCGCCGACGAGCCGGTCGGCCTCCTGCTGCGGCGTCTTGCCGACGACCTCCCAGAAGCCCTTGCCGCCGAAGGTCATCGCGCCGAAGCAAAGCTCCGACACGTACAGCCCGGTCCGCCCGAACGCCCTGTAGTGCATGTCGCCTCCTCGCAGGCGACTTTGATGCCTCAGACGCTCAAGGGTTGCCAGGGGTCGCGAGCGGATCCTCGCGCCACCACCAGCCGAAGGGCAGACCGCGGTCGAGGTGGAAGTGATTGCGGTGCGCCGCGTCGAAGTCCGGCGTCAGCACGTGCGTGAGCCCGCTCTCGCGGCGTAACCGGATCGCCACGTTTCGGAGGAACCGGCCGCGCGCGGTGACCGGCTCGTCGGCGCCCTTCTCGTAGTCCTGCAGCACCGTGATGGGCCGCCCCTTCGCGGGCGTCAGGGAGCGCATGTCGTAGGCGAGCCCGAAGGAGTGCTCGCTGATGGCCGGTTTCGTCGAGAAGAGCGTCGTGTACGGACCGGCGCGCGTCACGCACACGTAGGCGCCGAACGTGTCGATGTGCCGGATGCTCGTGTCGAGCTCCGACCGCGCCTCCTCCTGGATGATCGACTCGATGGGCTCGAGCAGCGTCGCGAAGGAGCAATCGATCCAGAGCGGCGGCGAGTACGTGATGCCCGTCGGCCCGCGCGTGACCATGACCCCGTGCGGCACCCCGCACCCCTTCGCGTCGGGCTTCGCCTGCGGCGGGAGCACCTTGTACTTCGCCCCGCTCGCGGCGAGCTTCGCGAGGCAAGCCGTGGGCTCCACGTTCGCCGCATTGAGCCACTGGGGCGAGAGCCCGCCCGGAAACGGGTTCGCCTTGGCCGCCGCGGTGGCCGCGGTCCCGTGGGTGCCCGCAGCGGCGGCGGCTCCAGTCGGCGCCCCAGAGAGCGTCGCCACGAGCACCGCCAGGAGAACCGATGCGTACTTCACGGTTCGCGCCGCCACCCCAGGGTAGCCCGGCCGTCGCGCCCCCCGAAGCCGCCCGTGGCCGCCACCTACTGGACAAGGCCCCCGGGGCGCGGCTAACTACGCCAATCTTCGCCTCTCGTCCCCATCGTCTAGAGGCCCAGGACCGCGGCTTTTCACGTCGCTAACGCGGGTTCGACTCCCGCTGGGGACGCTCATCTACCCGGGGAAACAAGGGCGAGCGCGCGTTCTCCACAGCCGAAAGGCCGAAACTCCGCGAACAGGGGGCGCAAAGCGGACTCGATGGGCACCTTGCGCACGTGATTCGTCTTGGTCGCCTTGATCGCCCCGGTGCCTGCATCGGCGCTCTGGTGGCGACTCGGGCGAGCAGGCTTGCGTGATGCCGGCCACCTCCAACGGCGCTAGCTACACAGCGGCGCGATGGCGACGAATTATGCATGGCCCGCGAGCGGGCTCCTCACGGTCCTCTTGCTGACGAGCTGCGCACCGAACCATGTGCGGCAGCTCTCCGGTACGGGTGTGAGCACCGGCGTCTGTCCGCCGGACGACCAGTCTGACGCCGCGCCCCCGCCGACGATGGCAGACCTGAATGTCCTGCGCCGCGCCGACGCGCTGCTGTCAGAGCCGGCGGCCTGGAACCACTTTGGAGAGCGCGACTGCGATGCCATGGCGCGCTCCTGGAATCTCTATTGCGTGCTGCACCGCGCGAGCCTGGACGTAACGGGCCTCGCCTGCCATCGAAGTGCGGCGATGCAGGAGGTCCGGTGGGTCGTCGACGACCGAACACGTGGGATCGACCTCGCGCACAGGTTGATGGACTACAACAATCTTCCGACCACGACGTTCGCGGACATCAAGGGCGTGCTCGCGGAGGCAATCCAGCGGCTGAGCGGCAAGCTTCACGCATCGTGACGAAGAGGACATCCGGTGACTGCTCCGCCATTCGTGGTGATCGAGCCAGACATCGTGGAGGATGGTGCTGGCATGGAGATGGCGTACCGAGAGCGGTGGGAGGCCGAGATCGCGGAGATGCGGCGGGTGCTCGCCGGCCTTGCGATGAAGGAAGAGTGCAAGTGGGGAAAGGACGAAGCCTCCGTCGGGAGTTCCAAAGCCGCCGCGGAGCACGTCGTTGAAAGCGTCCAGATTCCGGCCCCAGTACTCAGTGTGGAGCACCTTCCGGTCGATCTCGTCGTAGAACCCTTCCAGGTCGTCGAAGTCGCTACCGTTGATCTCGAAGACGCGCTTGGTTGCGGGTTTCGCCCCATCGTGAACGCTCGGATCGGCTGATCGTGAACGCCAAGATCGGCGCATCGTGAACGCTCGGATCGGCATCGTGAACGCCAAGATCGGCATCGTGAACGCGCGGATCGGAGGCGTGAACACGGGGGCCGTGGGCTAGATCCCGGCCGAGCGAAGCGCACGCAGCCACACCGAGGCAGGGCCCTGTAGAGGGGGCCATGCCCACGGAGAGACTGTGTGAGGCCGACGCCGACGAGTGTACGCCCCTCGAGTACGGCGCCCCGGAGCTGGGCATCACCGACCGCGCCGTCGAGGGGCGGATGGGAACCATGCTCGAGAACCCCCGGAAGCGGGTGGGGAAGCTCGGGCCAGTGCCCGAAATGGATTGCCTGCGTCTCGTCGTGTCCAGACCGGGCGCGATCGAGACCCTGCGCCGGGCGGGTTGAACCGAGCGATCGGCAGAAAACGACATGCCATCGAAAACGATGAGGGGCAAAGTCGTCCGTCGCGCAGTTAAATGGGTAGGAAGGGCGGAGAGGCCGGCGGACACAATAAGAGCATCGGCGGACTGGAATCCGACGTCGTCGGACCCGCCGCCTATGTCGGTCGGTCCGCCGACTCGAGATCTCAGTTCGCCGACGACGGCGTCCGACTGGAAAAGGTCGGCGGCGGACTGAAAAAGATGAGCGTCGAGTCCGACGACGCAGGGTTTCAATCCGCCGAGAACGGCGTCCGACTGGACGACATCGGAGTCGGACTGAAAAACGTCGGCGTCCGACTGAAAGACATCGGCGGCCGACACGAAAACGATGTCGGCGGACTCGAAGCGTCTGGCGGCGGACTGAAAAACATCGGCGTCGAGACCAGCGACACAGGATTCCAGTCGGCCGACGTCGGCGGCGGACTGAAACACGTAGGCGGCGGACTCAAACACGTCGGCGTCGGACTGAAACACGTCGGCGGCCGACACGAAAACGTCGGCGTCGGACTCGAAACGGTAGGCGGCGGACTGAAAAACATCGGCGTCGAGACGGCCGCCGCCGGATTCCAGTCGGCCGCCGCGAGATTCCAGTCGAGCGCTTCTCTTTTTGGACTTTCGAACTCTTTGCTATCAACGTCCTCATCACGTTCGCCGACGCCGCTACGGAGCCGCTGACGAAGGCTAGGCGGCTCCGCGTCGGGACTGCGGTAGGCTCCCTTGGCTATGACTCGCGAGCCCGGACGAAGCGGAGCACCCGACACCGCGGCATCGATCATGGCCGTAGTCGTGAGCGGAGTCGCTCCGAGCTTGAAGGCCAGGCGCTTCAAGAAGCAGCGGCACACGTTCAACCGCATCGCTGATGCAAGTCCGCCGCCAGGCGGAGTGGGGACTGGTGGTCGCCGCTGGCCCCGCATCCTCACTGCGACGCGTGCAAGGCTCGCCGCGGTGCGCACGGCTTGCGCGGCGAGGGAGCGACTCGGACGGCTGCTCGTCCTGAACCGCTTGCCTCGCCGGGCCGGGCTGTTCATTCGAGGCGTCCCCCTCCCTGTCCGACGGCGCGGGATTCTCGCCCGATCCCCGCCCGTCCGAGCCCGGGGGGACGGGGATGTACTTCACTCATTTCCCGTCCCGGCTCGCCGGGGCGGCATTTTCACACGATCGGTTCCCGCGCCGCCTCACCGGGACGCGACATTCAGGGCTCCACTTCCCCT
>DATJYG010000336.1:0-2932 GCA_035499695.1 Polyangiaceae bacterium | reverse complement strand
GGGACCGAGACGGGCTGCGTGCCCAGAGCCCCTTCGCCCTTCAACGCTGCGGTGTGCGTGCCGGCCCCCACCGCTCCCTCCCACGGCGCCGTGCCGACCGCGGCGCCGTCGACGAGCACCTGCGCGTGCGAATCGGTCTGGTCCACCACGCGGAGGCGCCCTCCTTGCGTGATGGCCTCGAGCTTCAGGTCGACCGTGACGGTCTGCCCGCCCGCGATGACCAGCTGGCGCTCGAAGGGCGCGTAGCCCGGCTTGAACGCGCGCACGACGTGCGACCCCGCCGTGACGCGGAGCGGGCCGGGAAGGGGAGTCTTGCCGCGATCGCCGCCGTCGACGCTGATCTGCGCTCCCCCGGCGGGATCGTTCACGACGAGCTGGCCGACGAACCGCTTCAGGTCGCGCATCTCGCGATCGGCGAAGGAGCGGTCCTCCGGGGTCAGGTTCGAGAAGTGCGTGAAGCTCTCGAGCATGTCGAGCGACTCGGCATAGCGATGCATCATGCGCAGACAGAGCGCCGCGTTCTTCGTCGCCGCCTTGGTCGGATAGATGCCGATGGAGGTGACGTACTCCGCGTATGCGGCGTCCCACGCCTGGTCGTCCGACAGCTCGAGGCCGCGCTGGAAATGGGTCCGCGCGTCGGCCTTGCGCGCCTCCTCGTTCGCACCGCCTGCCGACGGCTGCGCCAGCGCGGGCGGGACGGCCACCGACCAAGAGAAGATCACGACGGCTGCGGAGGCCCACCGCCGACGCCAGCGCGGAAGCATTCAGTCCAGGTTACTCGAACCGGGTGTCGAAGCGTGTGGCCGACTTTGCCGGTGGCGCCTGGGTGGCCGCAGGAGCGGGCGGGGAGGAGGCGACGCCCGTCTTCCGGGGAGAGGCCGCCGCCCCGGCGCGAGGGTCGGGGAGCGCCACGGTGTGCGGTCTGGCGCCGTCCTCGGCGACGATGACTTCCACGGTCGTCTCGCGTCCCGAGCCCCGGAGGTGCACCTTGTGCACGCTGCCCAGATCTCCCACGACGTCGACCACGCCGTCGCTCACGACTGTATTCACGTCGTCGACGTCCACGGTGGCGTTCGGCGGGATCACCCGGACCTGGACGTGCCACGCGCCCGTGCTCGAAGGCGCGGGCGACGCGGACGGAGCGACCGACGGCACCGTGGCGGCCGTTGCTGCCGTGGGGGGCGCTTCCACCTGGCTCTTGTGGGTAGCGAGGCCCCAGACGACGGCGCCCGCGAGGGCGACCGCGACCCCCACCCCGGCGATCATCGAGCGGCTCGAGTGAGGACCGGTCGACGGCCGGCGCAGCGACGACGTCGAGCTGCCGATGGTCGAGTCGGACTCCGACGCGGGCGGAGGCGTCGGGCCGGAGGCGGTGGTCGCGGGCGCACGCGCCGGCTTGGTCAGGGTGCCCGCGGCCGGGGTCTCCTGGATGGACACGCGCATCGACAGGCGAGGCTTCACGTCCCGACGCTCGTCGTCGGTCATCGGCGTGAGCATCTCGGGCGTGATCTCGACGTCGTCGCCCGGAATGAGCGCGCGGATGGCCTCGTACATCTCCTCGGCGGTCTGGTATCGCTCCTGCGGGCGCGAGCGAAGCGCCTTCACGAGGACCTCCGCGATGTCCGGCGAGACCCACGGCGCGAAATCCTGCACCGAGGGCGGCGCTCCCTGGACGATGCTCACGACGATGTGGCCGACCGTGTCCCTGTCGTCGAAGGGCGTGCGTGCGCTCAGGCACTTGTAGAGGACGATCCCCAGCGACCAGATGTCGGCCCGGTGGTCGAGCGTCTTGGAGCCGAGCACTTGCTCCGGCGACATGTAGTGAGGAGAGCCGAGCATCGCGCCGGTCTCGGTGAGGGTCTTCGGGTCCGACGCGTCGATGGTGTGCGTTCGGTGGCCCTTCGCGATGCCGAAGTCGAGGACCTTGACCACGATCTTCCCGAACTCGTCCTTCGCGAGGAACAGGTTGCTCGCCTTCACGTCGCGGTGGACGACGCCCAGCGCGTGCGCGCGTCCGACGCCGATGCAAGCCTGCGCCAGGATGCGGAGCGACAGGTCGGGCCGCAGCGGCCCGAGCCGGCGCACGAGGTCCTTGAGGTCCTCGCCGCCGAGCAGCTCCATCACGATGTACGGGCCCCAGACGGGATCGATGCCCGTGTCGTAGACGCGTGTGACGTGCTGCGTCTCGATGTTGCCGGCGATCCGCGCCTCTCGTTCGAATCGGGCGAGCGACCCGTTCCTCTCCTCCGAGCTGCTGGACTCGGGATCGATCTGGGCGGCAGTCATCACCTTCACGGCGACGCGGCGGTCGGTCCCCTGATGGACCGCGGCGTACACCGTCGCCATTCCGCCCCGGCCGATCTGCGCCGTGACGCGGTACTTGCCCCCGATGATCTCGGGCAGGACGGCGCTCATCGCTTGCTGGCACCTCCGCGCGACGAGGCTGCGCGCCGCCGGCGGCGCGCCCAGCCCGAAAGGACCATCAGACCCGCGACGACGGATGCGGCTCCCTCGGCGCCGCCGTCGCCTCCCGGCAGGGCGGAGAGGGCGCAGCCGCTCGACGACCCGGTCTGCCCGCCACCGGCGGAGTCGGGCAGCACGCACTGGTTCGAGCTGTCGCAGATCGCCGGGGAGACGCAGTCGACGACGCTCTGACACGAGGTCTGGCACCCCGCGGGCGTGCACGTGTACGGCGAGCAGTCCGTGGTCTGCCCGTTCGCGCCGGTGATCGTGTGGTTGCCGTCGCACGTGACGCCGGCGACGCACTTGCCCGTCGACGTGTCGCACCTCTCGCCGGACGCGCACTCGTTGTCCGCCGAGCACGTGTCGGCGCAGGTCAGCCCGCTGCAGACGTAGGGCGCGCACTGCTTGGTCACGGGGGCGGGGCAGCTCCCCTTGCCGTTGCACGTCGCCGGCAGCGTGGCGACGCCGT
>DATJYG010000335.1:0-8656 GCA_035499695.1 Polyangiaceae bacterium | reverse complement strand
GCGAGAAGTACTTCTGCGCCGGCGCGAACATCAACATGCTCAAGGAGGCGGACGAGACCTTCAAGTACTACTTCTGCCTCCATGCGAACGAGACGCTGCTGCGGCTCGAGAACACGCCCAAGCTGACCATCGCGGCCCTCAACGGCCACACCGTGGGCGGGGGCTTCGAGATCGCTCTGGCGTGCGACCTGCGCATCGGGCGCGCCGGGGCCTTCCAGATTGGCCTGCCCGAGGTGGGCCTGGGGGTGCTGCCCGGCACGGGCGGGACGCAGCGGCTGACGCGCCTGGTGGGCAAGGCGCGGGCGATCGAGCTGCTGGTCGAGGGGGTCAACCTCGCGATGGAAGAGGCCCGCCCCGCGGGGCTGGTGCACAAGGTCTGGGCCGAGGACAGCCACGACGACTTCGTGCGGCGCGTCATCGAGTACGCGCACGAGTTCTGTCCGCCCAACCGCGCGTCGCTGGCCGTGGGGCACATCAAGCGCGCCGTCCAGAGCGGCGGCGAGATGGGGCTCGAGCAGGGGCTGGCGCTCGAGCGCGAGCTGCAGCAGCAGCTCTTCAGGTCGCACGACGCGAAGGAAGGGATGCTCGCCTTCACGCAGAAGCGCAAGGCGCAGTTCCGCGGGCGATAGGGCTCCGGGTACGATCCGGCCATGCCGGATCACGCAGCGACGGTTCCTGGCGGAAGGTCGGGCGTCACGACCATCGCGCCCACCGACGTCGGGGAGCTTCCGCCGGACGTTCTCGCCGACGCGACCTTCGAGGCCCGCTACGTGGCGGGGCAGGTGCTCGGCGAGGGCGGGATGGGCATCGTCCGCACCACCCTGGACAGGCGCATCGGTCGCGAGGTCGCGATGAAGCTGGTGCGGCCCGGCGAGGGCTCGCGCGGGGACCTCAAGGCGCGGTTCCTCCGTGAGGCGTGCGTGCAGGGGCAGCTCGAGCACCCGGCCATCGTCCCGGTGTACGACCTGGCGCGCGATCCCGAGGGGACGCTGTACTTCACGATGAAGCGGGTGCGCGGCGCGACCTTCGAGCAGATCGTCGACGCGCTCCGGTCGAAGGACCCCGAGGCCACCCGCACGTACACCAGGCACAAGCTGCTGTCGGCGTTCGCGAGCGTGTGCAACGCGATCGACTTCGCGCACGCGCGCGGCGTCGTGCACCGCGACCTCAAGCCGGGCAACGTGATGCTCGGCGACTTCGGCGAGGTGTACGTGCTCGACTGGGGGCTCGCGAAGGTGGTGGGCGCGCCCGAGCCGCGTCTGCCGAGCGGGCCTCCCGCCGTCGGCGGCGGCAGCGACCCCGGCGCCAAGACGCGTCACGGCGCGACGATGGGCACGCCCGGATACATGGCGCCCGAGCAGCTGCGCGGCGAGGACGTCGACGCGCGCGCCGACGTGTACGCGCTCGGCGCGATCCTCTTCGAGCTCCTGGCCCTCGAGCCTCTTCACCCGCAGGCGTCGGCGGAGCACGCGAACGCGTCGACGCTCCGGGGCGTCGAAGCGCGTCCGAGCGCCCGCGCTCCCGAACGCGATCTGCCCCCGGAGCTCGACGACGTGTGCGCCGACGCCACCGCGCTCGACCCGGCGCGACGCACGCCCACGGTGCGCGCCGTCGTCGAAGCCGTCGAGCGTTACCTCGAGGGCGACCGTGACCTCGAGCGCCGGCGCGCCATGTCGCGCACGCACGCGACGACCGCAGAGGGCCACGCCAAGCGGGCCCTCGAAGGCGCGGGTCCCGATGCCACACGCGCGCGCAGCCTCGCGCTGCGCGAGGTGGGCCGCGCAATCGCGCTCGACCCGACCAACGAGGACGCCGTGCGCACGCTGATGCGCCTGATGACCGAGCCGCCCGCCGAGATGCCCCCCGAGGCGCGCACCGCGATGCTCCACGACGCGCGCGCCACCATGCGCCACGGCGCCCGCATCGCCGCCGTCGCGTACCTCACGTGGTTCATCTACCTGCCGATGATGCTCTGGATCGGCGTCCGGAACTGGGGCGAGTGGCTCGCGTGCAGCGCCGCGTGGCTCGCGGCAGCGCTGACCGCGATGTGGTCCTCGCGCAACCCGTCACGCGATGCGCGACCCGAAATGAAGATCATGGTCCCGGCGGTCACGGCCACGGCGCTGACGAGCTTCGCCTTCGGTCCGTACGTGATCGTTCCCTCGCTCGCCGCGATCGGCTCGATGCTCCTGCAGATGCCGCCGAACCGCAAAGGGCGTGCGTCTCTGGTGGCGATGCACTGCCTGGCCGTGGCAGTCCCCGCAGTGCTCCAGTGGGCCGGCGTGCTGGCGCCGTCTTACGTCTTCCGGGACGGCGCCATGACGATGGTGCCGAACATGCTCTCGCTGCCACCGATGCAGACGAACGCGTTCCTGCTCATCGCGAGCCTCGCGCTCATCATCACGGGCTCGGCGATCCTGGCGCGCTTCCGCAACACGCTGACGAACGTCGAGGAGCGCCTCCACACGCAGACGTGGCAGCTGCGGCAACTCGTGCCGGAGGAGGCGCGCAAGGCGAGCGTGCCGACGCCCGCCGAGAGCCTACCGATCCTGCCTCAGGACCGGGCGAAGAGGCGCGCGTAGTACTCGGCGATCGCCTCGCCGCCGAGCTGCGAGAAGAACGAGGAGTACGCCATCCAGATCGCCAGGCCGTTGAGGTCGCGGAACATGGGCGGCAGGTACTTCGGCGGCTTGACGACGCCGTCGGACACGCGCCGCGCGAGCACCGGCACGTCGTCGTGCGCGACCTTGCCGACGAAGAGCAGCGGCACGAGGTCCATGCGGTCGTGCTGGATGGCGCTGCGGATGAACGCGTAGTTGAGGACGATGCCCTTGCAGTAGCAGGCGTCCTTGGTGAACGGCGCCCCGCCCTCGAGCACGCCGCCGCGGAAGACGCGGCGCGTGTTGTGGAAGCACTCGTCTTCCTCGTAGCCCTCGGTGCGGAACCACTCGAAGACGTCGATGAAGCTCGCTCCGTCCTCGGCCTTGTCGACGGCGAGGACGCGGTCGTTGAGTCGCCGTGCGCGACGCGGGTAGGTGCGGAAGGTGAACATCTCGAGCAGCGCCGCGAGCCCCTCCTGCACGGCGGTGGTGCGCGGCGGGCCTTTCGCGAGCCACCTCGAGACGGGCTGCGCCTGTCCGTTGAGCGACGTGGCGACGTGCACCCAGCCCTCGTGCACCTCGAGGATTTCGATGTCGCGCGGGCTGAACTTGGCGCCGCTCCGCACCTTCACGTAGTCGCTGCCGGCGGAGGCGTCGGCGAGGATCTCGTCGTCCACCTCCACGCGGATGACCGACTCGCCGAAGTACGACGCGAGCCGCTCGCCGAGGCGTGTCGCGGCCTCCTTCGCGTCGAGGCTGCGCTCGTACTCGGGCGACGCCGAGCGCATCGGGTACGACCACTCGTCGACGTTGGTGAGGATCCCGTAGAGGACCTGCCCGAGGTCGCGCACGGTCGAGCGCCCATCGGGAAACTTGTCCTTCGGCGATCCGTAGAGACGGCGCGACCACGCGTAGAAGGCGGGGGTGCCGCGCGCCGTGAGCATGTGCACGACGTCGCGGTACTCGAGCGCCGTCGTCGTCATGATCTGGCCGATGGCGTCGTGCTCGCCGAGATCGCGATCGATGTCGTGCGCGATCTGCTCGAATTCGTCGCACTTGGCGCGCGGGTCGAAGCCGAGGTCCATGCGCTCGTAGCTGCTCACGTCGACCCTGGGCAGCTCGCGGCCCTTGGCCTCGAGGAACTGTCGCTCGATCGCGTCGTCCCACCGCAGCGCCTGGAGCACGCGGATGGGCTTCTGCGCATCGACGATGCGCGTCGCCAGCGCGGCGACGATCTCCTTGTAGCTGCGCCACGGGCCGGCCGCGGGCATCGGAGGCACCGACGGCGTCGTGTCCGGCTGCGCCGCCGCGGCGGCTGCCCCGTTGCCGTTGGTCTTCGCGTGCCCGTTGCGGGTCGTCGCGCTCGGCGGGGGCGCCTCGGTCTCGTCTGCCTCGCGCGGGCGACGGTCCGGCATCCTCCCAGTGTACCGCGCTTAGCCGACGGACGCGACGACACGCTCGAGCACGTCCACGTCCTTCACGCCTTCGGCCTCGGCGCGGTAGCTCAGGACCAGGCGGTGCCGGAGCACCGGGAGCACCAGGGCCTTCACGTCGTCCACGTCGGCTGCCGCCTCACCGCGCAGCGCTGCCCGCGCCTTGGAGGCGAGCACGAGCGCCTGCGGCCCGCGCGGGCCCGATCCGAAGCGCACGAGCTCTCGCGCCTCGCGCGGCGCCTTCGGATCATGCGGGCGCGTGGCGCGGGCGAGGGACACCGCCAGCTCGACGGCCGCGTCGGTCACGGGCATGCGCGGCACGAGCGCCTGGAGCGCGCGCACCTCCTCGGCTCCGAGGACGCGAGGGACGTGCTCGACCTGCACGCCCGTCGTCCGGCGGGCGATCTCACGCTCCTCCTGCGCGCTCGGGTACTCGACGTGCACCTCGAGCAGGAAGCGATCGAGCTGCGCCTCGGGCAGCGGGTACGTCCCCTCCTGCTCGATGGGGTTGCGCGTGGCGAAGACCTGGAACGGGTCGGGCAGCGAGTGCGTCTGCGTGCCCACCGTGACGCGACGCTCCTGCATCGCCTGGAGCAGCGCCGCCTGCGTCTTCGGGGGCGTGCGGTTGATCTCGTCGGCGAGCACGAGGTTGTGGAAGATGGGCCCGGGCAGGAAGCGCACCTGTCGCGCTCCGCCGTCCTCTTGCAGCACGTCGGTGCCCGTGATGTCGGCCGGCAGCAGGTCCGGCGTGAACTGCACGCGGCCGAAGGAGAGATCGAGCGCCTCGGCGAGCGACGCGACGAGCAGCGTCTTGGCCAGCCCCGGGACGCCGACGAGGAGCGCGTGCCCCCGAGCGAGAAGGGCCACGAGCATCAGCTCGATGACGCCCTCCTGCCCGACGACGCGCACCGCGATGGCCTCCCTGAGACGACGGCTCGCGTCGCGCGCCTTCTCGAGGAGCTGCACGTCGCTGGTCGTTCCGTTGACCTCTGCTGCTTCCATCGCGAGCCGTCGTTCTCGTTTGACTCCGCTCTCTGCGAGCTGCGGAGTCAGGGTGTTCGCATGCGGGGCGGCGCCTGTCAAAGTCTGCTAGAGCAGCGGCGCGTGCAGCAGCAATCAGGAGCGCCGAGCGCGTCGATTCAGCGGCCCGACCCGGGGCTCGCGCGCGGGCGCTGGGAGGCTCCCGCATGGGGGTTCTGGGTCGTCGCGGTCGCAGCGATGCTCGGCGGTCTGGCGTGGCTCGCGCTCGCCATTCGCACGCGAAGGAGCCCGCCTTGAGCGGCAGCGGCAGCGGCAGCGGCAGCGGCAACGTCGCCCCCGGCAACCGCGGCGCGCTCCTGCGGCGCGTGCTCGTCGTGATGCTCCTGGCCGTCGTGGTCTACGGCGGGTTCGCCGTGTGGCGCGGCGTCGGCAAGATGGGCGACGAGCTCGCGCGCTTCCAGTGGTGGGCGTTCGGCGCGGCGTGCGGCCTCGCCTTCGGCAATTACATGCTGCGCTGGCTCAAGTGGGAGTTCTACCTCTCGCGCCTGCAGATCCGCGGCGTGGGCCGCGTCGACAGCCTGCTCACGTTCCTCAGCGGCTTCGTGCTCACGGTGACGCCCGGCAAGGTCGGCGAGGTGTTCAAGTCGGTCGTCCTCAACGAGACGCACGCCGTTCCCATCGCGCGCACGGCCCCCATCGTCGTCGCCGAGCGCGTCACGGACGTCATCGGCGTCGTCGTCCTCATCGTGCTGGGCTCGCTCGGCTTCTCGGGCGGGCTGCTCTGGGCCGGCCTCGGCACCGCCGCGGTCGTCGTCCTGCTCGTCATCGTCTCCAACAAGGGCCTGTCCCTCTCGCTCATCGGCATGGTCGAGCGCGGTCCGGGCCCCTTGCGTCGCATCGGCCCCAAGCTGCACGAGGCCTACGACAGCCTCGCGACCCTCGTCAGCCCCGCGAACCTCATCGTCCCGACGCTGCTCTCCATCGGCGCCTGGTCGCTCGAGTGCACCGCGCTCTGGGTCATCCTGCGCGGCTTCGGCCAGGACACCGAATTTGGGCTCGCCACCTTCTTCTACGCGACGAGCACCCTCGCCGGCGCCCTCGTCCCCGTCCCCGGCGGCCTGGGGGTTACCGAGACCTCGCTCCAGGGCCAGCTCCAGGAGCTCGGCCACGTCGGCGCCACCGCGGCCACCGCCTCGATGATCCTCGTGCGCTTCGCCACCCTCTGGTTCGCCGTCCTCGTCGGCTTCGTCTCCCTCTCCTTGCTCAAGCGCCGCCACCCTGGCCTCCTCGCTTCGCCGAGCCCCGCTCGCCCCGTCACGGCTTGACCGATCCCGGGCCGGGAGCCCCCTCGCCGGATCGCCATGTCACGTCACGTGACGTGACATGGCCGAGTAGCCGCAGGGCGGGTCCGGCGCCCTTGGAGACGCGGGACCTGCGCCCTACGTTGGCCGACACGATGAACGACGTTCGTCACGTCGAGGCCAATGGGCTTCGCTTCGCATATGTCGAGGAGGGGTCGGGGCCTCTCGTCCTTCTGCTCCACGGATTCCCCGACACGCCGCACACCTGGGGCGACGTGAGGCCGCGTCTCGCGGCGAAGGGTTATCGCGCGGTGTCGCCGTTCATGCGCGGTTACCGGCCGACCGCGATTCCCGAGCGCGATGCGGACATGGAGACGATTGCGCGCGATGTGCTGGGGCTCATCGAGGCGCTGGGGGAGAAGAGCGCCATCGTCGTGGGGCACGACTGGGGCGCGGCGGCGGCGTACGGGGCGGCGTCGCTCGCGCCGGAGCGCGTACGAAAGCTGTTCACGCTGGCGATTCCGCACCCGGCGAGCATGCGGCGCACACCGCGCACGGCGTGGGGTGTCCGGCACTTCTTCGCCTACAAGATGCCGGGGGCTTCCGGGCGCTTCGCGAAGAGCGACTTCGCGGCGCTGCGGGCGATCTACAAGCGGTGGTCGCCCGAGTGGACGCCGAGTGACGCGGAGCTCGCGCCGGTGCGCGAGTGCTTCGCCGATCCGGCGAGCCTGGAGGCGGCGATGGGGTACTACCGCGCCCTGCCCTTCTCGGTTCCGGCGTACCTGCGCAAGCGTGTCGCCGTGGACACGGTGGTCTTCGCCGGTACGAGCGACACGCTGCTCCGACGCGAGGACTACGAACGCGCACGGCGGATGTTCGAGCGCAGCTACACGATCGAGGAGCTGCCCGGCGGGCACTTCCTGCACCGCGAGCACCCGGACGCGTTCGCCGACCGGCTCATGGCGCACCTGTAGCCGGACCGAGCGACGCGAGCGCCTCGGCGAAGTCAGGCGGCGGCGGCGCCTCGAAGCGCATCGGCTCGCCCGTGCGCGGGTGCACGAAGCCGAGCACGCGCGCGTGCAGCGCCTGGTGCCCCAGCCTTTCCGCGACCTGTCTCACCCGTTGGTCGCGCGGCGGCTTGCCGTAGAGTGGGTCGCCGAGCACCGGCCAGCCGCTCTCGGCGAGGTGCACGCGAATCTGGTGCGTCCTGCCGGTCTCCAGCGTGCACTTCACGAGCGTCGCCCCCCGGAGCCACTCCAGCACTCGCACGTGCGTGACGGCCCGCTTGCCGCTCTTCACGCGAGTCGTGAAGCGCTTTCGGTCGTGAGGATGCCGCCCGTGCCACGTGTCGTAGCTCGCGCCCGTCGTGTGGCCCACGACGATGGCCTCGTACGCTCGCTCGATCGTATGCGCCTGGAACTGCGCCTTGAGCTTCTCGCGCGCGTCGGGCGTGCGCGCGACGACCATGACGCCGCTCGTTCCCTTGTCGAGCCGGTGCACGATGCCGGGCCGCTCGTCGTCCCCCAACTCTTCACGGTGGAAATACCCGCGCGCGAGCAGCCCGTTCACGAGCGTCCCGCCTTCGTGCCCTTTTGCGGGATGCACCACGAGCCCCGGCGGCTTGTTCACGACGACCACGTCGTCGTCCGCGTAGAGCACGTCGAAGCGCACGTCGCTCTCGGGCTTCGCCGCCGTCGCCGGCGCCACCATCGGCCGCACCTCGACGCGCTGGCCTTGCCTCACGCGCGCGCTCGCTCCCCCCGCGGCGCCGTCCACGGTGACGCGCCCGGCCTCGATCCAGCGCTGCACCTCGGCGCGAGAGGCCCCCACGGCGCCCGTCACGAACCGGTCGAGCCGCGATCCGGCCGCCTCGCGCGGGACGACGACGACTACCAGAGCTTCGACTTGATGTGCCCCTTGGCCTTGATGAGGATGTCGACGAGCGCCCGGTCGTAGAAATTGCGCGGATACAGCTCCGGCGAGACACGCCGCTTGTAGAGAGCCCGACCCTCCTCGATCTCCTCGGCGAGCGACTCGAAGAGGTTGTCGTTCTGGATGCCGCTGACGATCTTGTCCTCGTTGTAGAGCGACAGGTCGCTGGCGATGGCGCGCGCAAGCCTGCGGGCGGCTTCCTCGGTCTCGATGAGCGGCATGGGGAAGATCGTACACCGTTTCCTGTGGTAAAGCGCGGGAACCCGTATGCCTCCGCAGCAGCACAAAGCTCACCGCACCATCGCCCAGGCCATCGAGGACGCCGCCAAGGCCGACCCGACGCGCGGCCTGCGCTTCTTCGCGGACTCAGGAATCCCGGGCTTCCCGCCCGCCGGCGCCGGCACGGAGG
>DATJYG010000334.1:0-2989 GCA_035499695.1 Polyangiaceae bacterium | reverse complement strand
CGACGACGCACACGTCCGGCTCGGGCAGCTCGCCCGCCCGCACCTGCGCCGCCAGCTCGAGCCCCGCCTCCACGTACGGCATCGACCCGAGCACGCTCGACCCGCCTACCGGGATCACGCGCGCCTTCCCCGCCGTCCCGCCCGCGTACGCCCGCGCCGCCATCGCCCAGGGCGCCGCGCCCCACGAGCCCACCGGGAACGCCCGCAGCCCGAGTGCCAGGTCCGCCCGCAGCACCTCGACGACGTGCTCGGTCCGCGGCTGAGGCACGAGCACCGCCTCCACCTCGAACCCGGCTCGCGTGCCGAAATACGTGGTGGCGAGCACGTGGTGGCTGCCGACGGCCCCGACCGTCACGAGCCGCCGCGCCCCGCGCTCTCGCGCGTCCCCCAGCAGCGTCTCGAGCTTGCGCACCTTGTTTCCGCCGTACGCCGCGTGGGTCCGGTCGTCGCGCTTGACCCAGAGCTCGCTGGCGCCGCCTGCGTCCAGTGACGCGATGCGTTCGACCGGCGTGGGGGTTTCGGCAAGAGGAACGCGGGTTTTCGTCATGGTCTGAAACCAGCACGAAACGTTGCGCTGCTACCTGACCAGCGAGGCTTGCGGACTGGCGCTGCCCAGGCTCTCATCCCCCGCCGCCAACCCATGCCGATGAAGAAGATCGAAGCCATCATCAAGCCCTTCAAGCTCGACGAAGTGAAGGATGCCCTCGCCGAGGTCGGCGTGCAGGGCATGACCGTGAGCGAGGTGAAGGGGTTCGGGCGCACGGGCGGCAAGAAAGAGGTGTACCGGGGCTCGGCGTACGTCGTCGACTTCGTGCCCAAGGTGAAGATCGAGGTCGTCGTTCCGGACGACCTGGTGCACGACGTGCTCGACGCCATCGAGAAGAGCGCCAAGACCGGTCGGATCGGCGACGGGAAGATATTCGTGGTGCCCATCGAAGAGGTGGTGCGCATTCGAACCGGGGAGCGTGGCAAGGACGCCATCTAGCCGGGCCAGGGCCAAGAGACGGATACCGAGAGACAGGGACAGGGAGAGAACCGAAGATGACACCGAGAGAAGTTCTGGAGCTCGCGAAGAAGCACGACGTCAAGTTCGTCGACCTGAAGTTCATCGACTTCCCCGGCGTGTGGCAGCACACGACGATCCCGGCGACGCGGCTGAACGAGGCGCTCTTCGAGGACGGCCTCGCGTTCGACGGCTCGTCGATCCGCGGCTGGCAGCCGATCAACGCGAGCGACATGGTGATGGTGCCGGATCCCGACACCGCGAAGATCGACCCGTTCTACGCGACGCCGACGATCTCGCTGGTCTGCTCGATCCACGACCCGATCACCAAGCAGCCCTACTCGCGCGACCCGCGCCACATCGCCAAGAAGGCGGAGGCGTACCTGCGCCAGACCGGGATCGCCGACACGTCGTTCATGGGCCCGGAGGCCGAGTTCTTCCTCTTCGACGACGTGCGCTTCGATCAGTCGCAGCCGAATGCCGGCTTCTATTACATCGACAGCAACGAGGGCGCGTGGAACAGCGGTCGCGAGGAGTTCCCGAACCTCGGGTACAAGACGCGGCACAAGGAGGGGTACTTCCCCGTCCCGCCGACCGACACGCTGGGCGAAGTGCGCCAGGCGATCATGACGACGCTCATGGAGACCGGCATCGAGGTGGAGGTCGGCCACCACGAGGTCGCGACGGGCGGGCAGTGCGAGATCGGCATGAAGTTCAACCGGCTCCTGCCGTGCGCCGATCAGCTCATGTGGTTCAAGTACGTGGTCAAGAACGTCGCGCGCAAGCACGGCAAGGCGGCCACGTTCATGCCGAAGCCCATGTTCGGCGACAACGGGAGCGGCATGCACACGCACCAGTCGCTGTGGAAGGAGGGCAAGCCCCTCTTCGGCGGTGACGGGTACGGTGGGCTGAGCGACACGGCGCTCCACTACATCGGCGGCATCATCAAGCACGCCAAGAGCATCGCGGCGCTGACGAACCCGACGACCAACTCGTACCGCCGCCTGGTGCCGGGCTTCGAGGCGCCGGTCAACCTCGCTTACTCGAGCCGCAACCGCTCGGCGAGCGTGCGCATCCCCATCACGGGGCCGAACCCGAAGACGCGCCGCATCGAGGTCCGCTTCCCGGATCCGAGCTGCAACCCGTACCTCGCCTTCAGCGCGATGCTCATGGCGGGGCTCGACGGCGTGCAGAACAAGATCAACCCGGGCGACCCGATGGACAAGGACATCTACGCCCTGTCCCCGGAGGAGCTGAAGGACGTGCCGCAGATGCCGGGCAGCCTCGAGGAGGCGCTCGAGACGCTGGAGAGGGACCACGAGTTCCTCCTGCGCGGCGACGTCTTCACGAAGGACGCGATCCACGAGTGGCTCGACTTCAAGCGGAACCGAGAGCTCAACCCGATCCGGATGCGCCCGACTCCGTACGAGTTCTATCTGTACTTCGACATTTGAACGTCGACGGGCTGGGGGAGGTGGTCGAGCGGCGACCGTGGCAGGTCGCCGCTACGGCCGCCATCGTGTTCGCGTTCGGGCTGTTCGCCGGGACGCTGACGATGTGCACGCCCACGCGCAGACACCTGGACATGCCGGGGCCCTTGCTCAGGGTGGACAAGTACGGCGCGCCCGATTGGCGGTCCGTCGGGCCTGCGATCGCGATGGTGCTTCTCGTGTCCGCGGGGTTGGCGTTCGTCATCGTGTCGTCGGCGCGCAGCCGATTCCGCGTCGACACGCTGCACGATGGTGTCCGGCTGCGGCGGCTCGGGGAGACGCGGCTCGTGCGCTACGCGGTCCTCGAGTCCGTCGGCGTGGAGGCGAGGCAGCTCGCGCTCAGGCTCCGGTCGAATCTCGTGTTCCGCGTGAACACCGGCATGCGCGACCTGACCGACGTGCGCGAGTTGCGCGACGAGATCTTGCGCCGCATGGATGTCGCCCGGTGCGAGGAGCCGCCCTTGCCGGCGCCCGAGCACGACGACGAGCCGCTCCT
>DATJYG010000333.1:0-4585 GCA_035499695.1 Polyangiaceae bacterium | reverse complement strand
GACGGTCGACGTCATCCAGCCGGAACGATCGCTGTTGAGCCAGCGGTAGAAGGTCAGGATCACGCTGGGAGCGGTCGACACGTCCACCGCGGGGCTCGTGGCGTAGGCGAAGGGGCTGGTGATGCCCGTGGGGTTGTTGCCGCAGACGTTGGCGCCGGCGATGCCTCCGGCGCCGCCCGTGGTGTGATCGATGGTCGGGTCGGCGTAACCCTTCTGAGGGGCCGGAGGCGTTGCGCAGGTCATGGCGACGGCCCAGGTGGCGTCGAACGTCCAGCCGGGGGCCGTACCGCCGAAGTTCTCGGAGAGATAGACGGTGCCGCAGGATCCATCGCCGGCGTCGGCGGCGGCGTCCGAGAGGGCGCCAGCGTCGGTGTCGGATGCGGAGTCAGTGACGGCGCCGGAGTCGGCGTCGGGTGCAGAGACGGAGTCCGGGGCGGAAACGGAGTCGGCGGAGGGGCCGTCTTCCGTCGGGGGCGCGTCCTCGGGCGATCGTCGGTCGACGGCGGCGCTGCCGACGTCGGGGAGCGAGCTTTCCGTCACGGCATCTGCGCCGGAGGCCTCGACCGCTGCGTCGTCGACGCAGTCGGGCGCGCAGGCGCTCTCGGTGATCTGGTCGAGTCCCGAGAGCGCCGCGCAAGCCGCCAGAGAAAAGGCGGCTCCCGCCGTGACGATCGCCCGAAGCCGCATGCCTCTCAGGCGCGCGCTTCGTTACGGTTCTCGCGGTGCTGCTGCTCGACCACCGGCTCGTCGCGATGGCCGTCGCCCACCGCACGGCCGACCTCGTTGATCGCCGTCTCGAACACCTCGAAGGCGCGCTCGAGGAGCGCCACGCCGTACGTCGTCGTCGCTGCGACGGTCATGGCGGCCGCGGCCGGAAGCGCCACGATGCCCGTCAGCGTCTTCTCCCACTGCCGCAGCGCCACCGACGACAGGTGGTTCGCGAGCTGCGCCGTGTGCGCGCGCTCCATCTTCATGTGCTCGCTGCGCCGGATGCCCTTGTCCGTGTTCCACTTGTCCATCGTGTTCATGTGTGATCTCCCTTGCCGGGCGCAGCATCGCGCCGCGTCATGACGCTGGTGCGAACACGCGCCGAATCCTCCGCAACGCGAGAATTCACTCGCAGTTTCGCGCGTCGCCTTCTTGGCGACACTAAGCGTCTGCACAGTGACGTGCGATGCAGGGCCGCGCTTCTGCGCACGTGCTCGCTGCCGTCGTGCTCGCGGTCGCCGCGAGCTGCGTCCCGACGACGCAGTTCGACGAACCGTTGCTCGTCGACACGCCGCGCGTCTCGCGGGCTGAGCCGCCGGTCGCCGTCGACACGGAAGCGCCCTCTTCCGAGGCGCCCGCAGTCGTGCTGGTCGTGCTCGACGGTGTGCGGTGGCAAGACGCCTTCGTGCCGGAGAACACACCGGTGCTGCACCGGATGCTCGGAGAGCGCGGCGCGGCGATCGGTGCCCCGGTCCACGGTCCCGTGATGTCGGCGTCCGGCCCGGCCTTCGTTTCTCTCCCCGGGTACAGCGAGATCTTCACGGGTCGCCGGGCGCACGGGTGCGCGGACAACGACTGCGGTCGGGCACGCACCCGGACGGTCTTCGACGAGGTCGCGCATCTCGAGGGATCGCCCGGCGCCGTCGCCGTGTTCTCGTCGTGGGAGCGGATAGAGCGCGCCGCCAGCCCGCAGCCGGATGCCTTCGTTCTGTCCGCGGGTCGTTCGGTCCGGTGGCACGAGGAGGAGCTCGTCGAGGATCCGGCCGTGGCCGCCGTGCTCGAGGAGGGTGCGAAGGCCGATGCGTTCCCGGGCTACGGCGACTTCCGGCCCGACCGGATGACGAGCGCGCTCGCGCTGCAGTACCTGGAGCGGCGGAGGCCCCGCCTCCTCTACATGGGGCTCGGTGAGCCCGACGAATACGCGCACCGCGGCGACTTCCCCGGTTACCTCGCGTCGCTCCGCGCCGCCGATGCCGCCATCGGGGCCGTCTTCGACACGCTCGACAGGATGGGCGAACGCGGCAAGCGGACCACGGTGCTGGTCACGACGGACCACGGACGCGCCGTGGACTGGAGGCACCACGGCAGGGAGATGCCCGAGTCGGCGCGCGTGTGGCTCTTCGCCGGCGGGGGGGGCGTCTCTGCGCGCGGGCTCGTCCACTCCGTCCGTTCCCACCGTCTCTCTGATGTCGCGCCGACCGTGCGGGCGCTCCTGGACATGCCTTCGGACGCTGCGCCGTCGGCCGGTGCACCCATCGACGAGCTCCTGACCCCGACCAGCACGGCGCTCCGCGTCGGTTCTCTGCGCTGACTCCCGCTCAGCGCCGGGCGAGCTCGGTGCGGAGCGAGGCGATGACCAGGTCCGCGAGGCGGCGCGTCGATGCGGCGTCGGGGTGCACGTCGTCCTGCAGCGGGTGGAACCCGAAGTCGGCGTCGATGACCGTGAGACCCTGGCGCGTGAAGAGCTCGTCGATCACGTACTGGTCCCCTCGAGGTGAGCCGTAGTTCTGATTCGGCGCGAGGAAGATGGCCCTCGCTCCGCGCTCGCGCGCAAGACGGTCGGTCTCGCGGAAGATCTGGGCGGCGAGCTCCAGCGGGTGGTCGGTGCGGTACGGGCGCGCGAGCCACCAGGCCCGCACGAGCGCCGAGTGGTGAACGAAGCCGTCGAGGGGCTCGACCACCGGCTCGTGCCCGGCGAACTCGAGGTGCGGGTGGGTCTCCTCGGATGCGCGGTCGATCATGAGCGGGAGGTAGATCGAGATGATCGCGACCGGGTGCTCGAACGTGGGCAGGGTGTCGTACAGGCGCAGGAACTGCTGATCGAACCCGTACCCGTGGACCCCGAGGTTGACGACCTGCAGGCCCAGTGCGTCCCCGACGAGGGCCGGATACGTCTCGTCCCACGGCAGACCGTGGCCGGCCGTGAGGGACTCGCCGACGAAGAGGATCGACGGCTTCGCGTGATCCGGGTTGGCGTCCACGCTGGGAGCGCGGTTGTGCTCCGCGTTGACGGCGTACTCGACGTGGCGGCCCCCGGCGTGCGGGAGGACCGTCGCCTTCGAAGCCGTGAACTGCCACCCGTAGCGCGCGTTCGGCTCGCCGATGGCGACCTCGATGGTGTGCGACTTGTCCTTCGGGCGGGGCAGATGCAGAACGCGAAGCCCGATCTCGCTCGCCACGACGGAGAGGGCGAGGGCGAGGACGATGCGCCCCACCGCCGCGATGCTCTGGCCGGGCGGTCGGCTTCCGGCCCAGCGTCCCGCCAGGGGTCGCAGGACGAAGAGGAGCACGAGGCCGATGAGCGCCCCGCCGGCCCGCCACGCGTGTGCGGCGTTGACCTGATAGGAGTCGTACGCGAAGCACTCGGCGCAGAAGTGGCGTTCGCAGTACCGCAGGTCGGCGTGCCAGGCCCACGCGACGAACGCCACACCGAGCCCACCGACGAGAAGCTCGGCGACGAGCCGTGCCCGTGGATGCGACGCTCCGGCGGGCATCAGAAGATGGAGTAGATGAACGGCGCCACCGCCTCGACCGTCGCCGCGAGGACGAGCACGAGGCCCGTCACACACAGGAAGACGACGAGCGGCGCGAGCCACTTGCGTCCGCCCTCGCTCGTCCACAGCCCGCGGGCGAATCCTCCGATCGACGGCACCGCGCTGCCCATCACGATGAGACCGCGCGTGATCTTTCCTCTCTTCTTCAGCATTTCTGCACCAGGTGGTTGCCCGCGACGAGCACGTCGATGCCGCAGCGGCGGAACGTGGAGTAACCCTCGACGGCGCGTGTGACGATCGGCTCGCCGGCGAGATTGAAGGACGTGTTGAGGAGCACCGGGATGCCCGTCTTGGCGCCGTAGCGCTCGAGCAGGGCGTAGAAGCGGGGAGCCTTGTCGCGCTCGACCGTCTGCAGACGCGCCGTGCCGTCGACGTGGGTGATGGCGGCGAGCCGGTCGCGCCACTCGGAGCGCACGGGGAACACACCGGACATGAACGCGCCGAGGCGCGCGCCCGCCGGCGGGAAGTCGAAGTACTTCGCCGCCAGCTCGATCGGCACGGCCGGAGCGAAGGGGCGAAACTCCTCGCGATACTTGATCTCCTTGTTGAGCCGGTCCTTCATCGCGACCGTGTGCGGCGCCGCGAGGATGCTCCGGTTGCCGAGTGCGCGCGGGCCGAACTCGGCGCCTCCGTCCATCCAGCCGACGATCTTGCCGCCGGCGAGCAAGTCCACCGTGCGATCGAGCAGCTCGCCGTCGTCGGCGGCCGTCTCGAGGGGAAGGCCGTCCTCGCGCGCGATGCGGGCGAGTTCCTCCCCATCGATCCTCGGGCCCCAGTACGGGTGGTCGGGCACGTCCTTGTGCGGGTTCCCGAAGTGGATCCGGTCGGCGTAGAGCGCGGCCCCCATCGCGCAGCCGGCGTCGCCTGGAGCGCTCGGGACGAAGAGCCGCTCGAAGCCCGATTCGCGCAGGATGCGGCCGTTGGCGACGCCGTTGAGCGCCACGCCGCCGCCGAAGCACAGGTCGGGCAAGCCCGTCTCATGCCGCAGGGACTTCGTCAGCTCGACGAGCGTGTCCTCGAGGACGCGCTGGACGCTCGCCGCG
>DATJYG010000332.1:0-14220 GCA_035499695.1 Polyangiaceae bacterium | reverse complement strand
CGAGCGCGTGGCGGTCCTCGTCTCGCCGGGAGCGGCGTTCGCGGCGGCGTTCTTCGGCGTCCTGCGCGCAGGCGGCACCGTGGTCGTCCTCTCGCCGCTGCATCCGCCGCCGGAGACGCGGTACTTCTGCGAAGACGGCCGCGTGCGCACGGTCGTCGCGTCGGCCGACATGGCCGAGCGCGTGGCGTTCCTGGCGCCCGAGCGAGACGTGGTGCTCGTGGAGACGCTGGTCATCCACCCGCGCCGTGCAATCGCCGCCGCGCCGCGCGACGGGGATCCGGCGCTGCAGCTCTACACCAGCGGCACGACGGGCAAGCCGAAGGGCGCGGTCCTCGGCCACGGCAACCTGGCGGTGCAGCAGCGGCTCATCCGGGAGGCGTGGGGGTGGCGCGCCGAGGACACGCTCTTGCACGTGCTGCCGCTGCACCACATGCACGGGCTGGCCATCGCCTGGCTTTCGGCCGTCGGCGCGGGCGCCTCGACGCACTTCCTCGGAGCCTTCGACGCGGTCCGCACGTGGAATGCCGTGGCCGACGCGAGCGTGTTCATGGCCGTGCCCACGGTCCACGCGAAACTCTTCGCCGCGTTCGACGCCGCCGACGAGGCCACCCGCAAACGCTGGGCCGAGCACGCCGGCGCCCTGCGTCTCGTGACGAGCGGCAGCGCGGCGCTCCCCGTCACCGTGGGCGACCGCTGGCGCGCGCTCACGGGCGCCTACCCTCTCGAGCGCTTCGGCATGACCGAGATCGGTGTCGGTGCGAGCAACCCGCTCGACCCCGCGCGCCGGCGCCCAGGCACGGTGGGCCCGCCCCTTCCGACGGTCGAGGCTCGCATCGTGGACGACGAGCTGTGGATCGCAGGGCCCTCGGTCTTCGCCGGGTATCACGACAAGCCCGAGGCGACGCGCGACGCGTTCGTCGTCGAGGACGGTCGCAGGTGGTTCAAGACGGGAGACACGGTCGCGAGGGACGACGACGGTTATCTGCGCATCCTCGGTCGCACCAGCGTCGACATCCTGAAGAGCGGTGGATACAAGCTGAGCGCGCTCGAGATCGAGGAGGTTCTGCGCGAGCACCCTGCGGTCGCCGACGCCGCCGTCGTAGGCTTGCCCGACGCGACGTGGGGTGAACGCGTCGTCGCATGCGTCGTGCCTCGCGAGGGCCGCGAGGCCGAGTGCGCGGAGGACGCGATCCGCGCGTTCGCGAAGGAGCGGCTCGCGCCATACAAGGTGCCCAAGCAGGTCGTGCCGATGCGCGACCTGCCGCGCAATGCGCTCGGCAAGGTGCTCAAGCCTGAGCTCGTGAAGAAGCTCGGGTGATCACAACCCCCGCATCGCGCCGCGCAGCTCCTCGCTCTTGGCCACGCGACCGTCGACGCGCCACACGACGCGCCCCAGCCGGTCGAGCAGGATCGTCACCGGCACCGAGGTGACGTCCCCGAACGGGCCGGCCCCCGCTCGCGTGGCTTCGTCCGCCATGGCCACGGGGAACTTGATGCCGAGCGATTTGCGGTAGATCTCGACGAGCTCGCGGTTCTCGCGCGGGTCGAGCGACACGACGGCGTAGAACACGCGGTCGCCGTCGTTGGCCGACATCGTGACCATGAAGTCCGCTTGCGCCTGCGCCGGGAGGCTCCCGGTCGTCACGAACGCGAGCACCGCGGGTTTGCCGCGCGACACCTCGGAGCTCACGGCGCGGTCGTCGAGCGAGTCGAAAGAGAACGTGACGGGGGGGCTCGCCGGCGGAACCGATACGCCCGCCGGCGTCTCGTTCCTCTTCGAGTCGCCCGCCCCCCCGCACGCCGGCAGCGCCGCTGCGAGCATCAGGAGCAGAGCCCTACTCGTCGCCCTTCTGCCCGCTGAACTGGTCATCCTTGTCCGCGAAGAGCACGTTGAACGTCGTCAGCGACCCGTAGCAGCCGGTGACGTACTGCTGCATCTGCACCTTCTCGTCGTCGGCGAGCTTGGGGTTGCTGTTGATCTTCTGCTCGAGCACGCGCAGCTTGTCGCGAATCATCACGATCTTGTGGAAGAGCGCGTCGATGGGGATGCGCTTCTCCTGCAGCCCCTCGCTGCCGGGCTTGAGCACGACCTCGCCGCCTTTCCACTTGCCGGCCATCGGCACTTCGCCGACCCCGAGCTCGTCGCGGATGACGTACCTGAGCACCCTGCGGAATTCGTTTGCATCCATCTCGAGCAGATCCTCCGGCAGCGCGAGCGTCACGGGCTCGCGGGTCGTCGTCGTCTCTCCCCCCGCCGCGCGCGGTCCACGCTCGCGACTAGGCGCGGGTGCGGGCCGCGCCTTGAAGTCCCCGCGACGCACCCACTGCGAGCACGTACTCGTCTCGTAGAGGGGCGACGGCCACACTCCAAGCAGACACTCGCCCTTGCGCTTCACCTCGCCGGTGTCGTCGATCGTTTCGACGACTCGCACGAAGCGCGCGCACGTTCCACACCTGCGCTCGAGGTCCTCGGCCATCGGGGTCCGAGGCCCTATCTATCAAGGCGGCGGAGGCTCCGCATCCTCGGCGTCTTCGAGGTGCGGCACGAAAAGGTGCGCGAAGGCCGCCAGGGCGGACGGCGTCGTCCTCTGCTCGCGCTTGTCGGCGAGGACCGCGTGCGCCAGCTCCTCCACGACGATGCGCAGCGGCGTCGGCTCCACCGCGACCCCGTCCACGTCCCGCACCGCTCCGAGATCCGAGGAATGGCGCAGTGGATCGTGGCTCACTGCGACGAATCCGCCGGCCGGCGTGTAGCGGCACGAGAGAACCTGAACGAAGTCCAGGTACAACGGAGCAATCAGCACGCACGCGTGCGTTCCGTCGCGCGCGACGCCTCGCATCGCCCGTGGCTCTCCGCGTGAGAGCTCGCTGCGATCGTCGGCGTTCGCGGCCGACACGAAGGCCGCCTCGATGCGCGCGCGACGCGGTCCTTCGGGCTCCACGGCGAGCAGCGGCGCGTAGAGAGCCACGTGGGGCACGCCGAGGTCCGGGGCGTCCGCCTCGAGAGCGTCGAGCCACGCGTCGCGCCCCTCGTCGGGCAGCGACTCGTACGCGAGCGCGGCGGCCATCGCCGCTTCGGCATCGGTCGCAAGTGCGGAGAGCCAGCTGCGCCACGCCGACTGGACGTGTGCCTCCACCTCCGTACTCTGCGCCTCCCCGGGCCTTCGTTCGTCCGACTCTCCCACCATGGCTCGTCGTGCTGAGGGTCGCGACCCTACCAATGCCGACGCGAGAGAGAAAGAGTCGCGTGAGGGCATCAGCGCTTGACGTCGCGAGCACACGCGCGCGATCGTCGAAGACGTCGTGACCGTTCGCGATTCGCCGGAGGTTCTCTCGCGATTCAACGCGGAGCTCGACCTCGTCGACATCATCGCTCGACAAATGGCGCGCCGCATGAATCCGGTCGTGACGATCGACGACCTGCGCTCCTTCGGGCGCGAGGGGCTACTCAACGCCGCGCGCAGCTACGATCCCTCGCGGGGCGTGCCCTTCCGGCGGTGGGCGAACGTGCGGGTGCGCGGTGCGATGATCGACGGTGTGCGCCAGTGGGGGGCTCTCCCCCGGCAGACCTACCGCGAGCTCAAGGCGCTCGAGGCCGGTGACACGCTACTCGAGCAGTACGACGAGGACGATGCGGCGAGACCAGCGGCGTCGGCAGAGGACGCTGACGCGCGCCTGTCCTCGTTCCTGGCGGGAATGGCGACGGCCATCGCCATCGGAACGATGGGCCGCGCGGACGCGGACGAAGTGGCCACGCCCGAGGACATGCTGGGCAGCGCCGAGATGCTCGAACGCGTGCGTGCAGCGGTGGCGCAGCTTCCTCCGCAAGAGCGGCACATGGTCGAGCGCCACTACTTCCAGGGCGAGCGCCTGGACCAGGCCGCTGCGGCGCTTGGTCTGTCCAAGTCGTGGGGTAGCCGCCTGCACGCGCGCGCGATCGAGCTCATTACGCAGTCGCTACAGGCGAGCGGCGACCTGTGACGGCCTCTCAGGTTCCCTGGATGACGGTCTTGAGCCCCGTCGTGGCGTGGTCCACCAGACGCGCCGCGAGGTCCACGGCCTCGGCGTAGCGGTACACGCCGGCCTGCAGCGCGATGAGCTGCGCGGGGTCGAGGTCGCCCCCCGAGGCAGAGGCGATGGCGTGGTGCACGAGGGTCTCGCCGCGCTGGACCTCGGCGCCCAGACCTCGCACGAGCCTGCCGAATGCAGACGGTTGCTCCGGGTTCGCCGGGGCAGCGGGTGCGCTGGACGGCGTCTCCGCGGCTGGGGGTGACGGCAAAGGCACGCGCGGCTCGCCGACGGCATGGATGCTCATGTGCTCCTCTCTCTCTGCCCCCCTATCGACCGGCCGCGGGCGCGGTTGCGTCGAAAGTGGTAGAGCGCCGAGCGACGCCATGGTCCCGCCTGCTCGCGAGCGCATCGTCGTCGCCATGAGCGGCGGGGTCGACTCGTCGCTCGCCGCGGCGCGCCTCGTGGACGCCGGACACGAGGTGGTCGGCGTGACACTGCACCTCTGGGACTACCCGGAGGACGAGCGCGCCTCGGGCGGTCATGGTCGCTGCTGCGCCCCGGAGGACCAGTACGACGCGCGGCGGGTCGCGGATGCCCTCGGGTTTCCTCACTACACGTTCGACCGGCGCTCGCTCTTCGCGCGCACCGTGGTCGATCCATTCACGCGCGCTTACCTCGACGGAGAGACTCCCAGCCCATGCACGGCGTGCAACCGCGGCGTGAAGCTGGCGGAGCTATTCACGATCGCCGACCGCCTCGGCGCAGCCCGAGTCGCGACGGGTCACTACGCACGCGTCGTCCGCGACGAGTCTGGTACGCCGCGGCTCGCCATGGGAACCGACCGCGACAAGGACCAGAGCTACTTCCTCTACGCCACGCCGCGCACCTGGCTCGAGCGGCTCGTGTTCCCTCTCGGCGAGTCGACGAAGGCGCAGGTGCGCGCCGAGGCCATGACGCGCCGACTGCCCGGCGCCGGCAAGGGTCAGAGCCAGGAGCTGTGCTTCGTCGGGCCCGGCACGAACGCATACGCCGACTTCGTCGCGTCGCGCGCGCCCGACCGCGTGCGACCTGGATGCATCCTCGACGAGTCGGGACGCGTCGTCGGCGAGCACGATGGCGTGCATCGCTTCACGGTCGGACAGCGCAAGGGCCTCGGCATCGCCCTCGGCCGACCCGCCTTCGTCACGCGTATCGACGCAGCCACGGGTACCGTGCACGTGGGCGGCGACGACGAGCTCCGGCGCGACTCCGCCAGCCTCGACGACCTCGTCCTCGCCGAAGGCGTCGTGCTGCCGACGCGAGCCCGCGTCCGCGTGCGTTACCGGCACGAGGGCGCCGACGCGACGATCGACGCCACGGGCAAGCGCGCCGCGCGCGTCGTGTTCGACGCGCCCGTGCGTGCCGTCACGCCGGGTCAGATCGCCGTCCTCTACGACGGCGACCGCGTCATCGGAGGCGGACGGGTCGCACGGGAAGCGCTACCCTGAGGCACAGGAGAGGGATGGGCGGCTGGAGCTCGATGGCGGCGCGCGCGGGGCTCGTCGCAGTGTCGGCGGCCGTGGTGGCTCCGGCCTGCTCCCTGGGGAGCGGCACCGGCTCGTGCTCGGGCACGCTCAATCTGCCCGACTGCTGGCAGGGCCCATACGACATGCACCCCGATTTCTTCGCCGCAGTTCCCTCCTCCAACGGGGCGATGCAGATCCGCATCCAGCACGGCGGCGACAACGAGACATTCAGTGACGGCCTGATGATCCTCATCGACGACTACGGCGAGGTGAGGGGCGACCCGACGTCGAGCGGCGCATCGCGTCCGAGCCTCCTTGGCAAGTCGCTGGTCGTCACCCTGCCGGCGGGTGTGACGCCGCCCGGGGTACCCGTCACGCCTAGGCCCACGCCATCGATCGTTCACGCGACGCTCTACCTCGATGCGACGTGCCGTACCCAGAACGACGCTCTCTATGCCGTCGACTCCTGCACGAACACGACCAGCACCCTGTCGTGCCCCGGCCCCTCGGCGACGGCCGTCGATGCAGGAGACGGCGGCTCACTTATCGAGGCGGGACCCGTGATGGACGGCGGGGTCATGGGGGATGGAGCTTCGTCCACCGACGCCGGTGCCCAGGAAGGTGGTGACGGCGGAAGTGGCGTGCCCGCCATCGGCCAGAGCACCATCGTGTTCAACAACCTGTTCGACGGGAACCCGAACGAATCCGACGCGAGCAAGCGTCTGACCGACGCGACCTTCGACTTCTACCTGGCCGACCCACGCGAGATCTGCTCCGGAGGGCTGGGCCCGCCACCGCCGTGTCGCGGACACCTGTCGGGGACCTTCCGTTTCTACTTCGAACGGGGGAGACCCGCGCAGCCCTTCCCCTGAGCACCTACATGCAGAGGCTGCCTTGCGTGGCTTAGGCGTGACCGATACGCTGAGCCTTACCGTGCGAAGTTTTTGGCCTTCGCGTGCGGTGGTGGTGCGCGCTGGTGTGGTCTGCGTCGCGTTCGCGACCTGGCCCGGTGCCGTGTACGCGCAAAGTTCCTCCAGCCGCCCTCTCGACAAGGCCAGGGCCGCCTGGGACAACGCCGACTTCGACATTGCTCCCGCCCTCTACGAGACGGCTCTCGAGGTGGGGGGCCTCCAGAAGTCGGACGTCGTGGACGCTTATGCGCGCATGGGCTCCGCGCTCGCAATAGGAGGCAAGAAGAAAGCGGCGCTCGATGCCTTCCGCAAGGCGGCGCTGGTCGATCCCACCTTCCAGCTGCCGCCGGAGGCAGGGAAGAAGGCCGTGGCACTGGCAAAGCTCGCCAAGCGCCAGCAGGCCCGCACCGGGTCACTCTCCATCTCCATGCAGGTCGCGGACGAAGTGGACTCCGGGGCGCCCTTCGGCGTCGACATCACCGTCTCGCCCCGGCACCCGCCCTTGCTGGACACGCTGTCCTTCTCGGCGCGCGACACCCTGGCCGGACACGCCTACGAGCGGACCTTGCCGGCCGACACCAGCGTGCACTTCGACGTGCCGACGCGCATGACGCTCCCTGACGCGACACTCGTCGTGCAGGTCAAGGCGCACGACACGCACGACAACGAGCTCTGGGTCGGCGAGAAGCGCGTGCACGTCGCCAAACCGCTTCCGGAGCCGGCGCCCGCGCCGATCGCGGCGTTCGAGCCGACGCCGCGACCGCGGCCGCGCCACGAAGCGGAGCACCCATCGTCGTCGGGGGGCTTCTGGCACACGGCGTGGCCGTACATCATCGGGGGCGCAGCACTCGCGGCTGGAGGAGCCGCGGCGTGGTACGTCACTCGACCCACCGACAACGTGTACGTGGACTCGGTCCACGTACAGGTCGGACTGACCCACTGAGGAGGACGGAGCTTGCCGCAAGACAGAGCGCACGTTCCCTTCCCTCCCCCGCCGCCGGGCCAGAGCGGGAGCGATCCGTCCGAGGGCTCTCGCGCCGGGCCGCTGCCCGGTGGCACGTACTTCCTCGGTCGCTACCGGGTCGTCGACGAGATCGGCATCGGTGGCATGGCCAGCGTGCACCTCGCGCGCATGGACGGACCGGGCGGCTTCCAGAAGTGGGTGGCCATCAAGCGCATCCACCCGCACCTCGTGGAGGACGAGACCTTCGTCAACATGTTCCTCGACGAGGCGCGTGTCGCCGCGCGCATCTCGCACCCGAACGTCGCGACCGTCTTCGAGCTGGGCAAGCACGAGGACACGTACTGGATCGCGATGGAGTACCTCCACGGCGAGCCTCTGCGCGAGGTGATGCGGCGCACCGAGGAGCTCGGGCAACCCATGCCGCCGGAGATCGCGTGCCGCGTGATCGCCGACGCGGCCGAGGGTCTGCACGCGGCGCACGAGCTGCTGGGGAAGAACGGCGAGAAGCTGGGGCTCGTCCACCGCGACGTCACGCCGCACAACCTCTTCGTCACCTACGACGGCAACACGAAGGTCGTGGACTTCGGCATCGCCAAGTTCACCTCGCGGATGGCCAACACGCGCGCTGGCACCCTGAAGGGCAAGCTCGCGTACATGTCGCCCGAGCAGGTCGCCGGAGAGCCCATCGATCGGCGCACCGACGTCTTCGCGCTCGGGGTCGTGCTCTGGGAGCTGACGACCGGGCAGCGCCTGTTCCGCATGGAGAGCGACCTGGACACGCTCGCCAAGGTCCAGGAGTGCGCCGTTCCGCGGCCGAGCACCATCGTGCGGGGCTACCCGATCGACCTCGAGAAGATCGTGATGAAGGCGCTCGCCAAGACGAAGAACGAGCGCTACCGCACGGCGCGCGAGTTCTCGCGTGCGCTGCAGTCGCTCCTCATGCGCCGCGGGCTCTTCATCGCGAGCGACGAGGTCGCGGCCTACATGGTGTCGGTCTTCAGCGATCGCATCCAGAAGCGCGAGGCGCACCTGCGCTGGGCGGCCGAGGTCACGCAGACGATCGACATCGACAAGATGAAGGGGCTGCCCCCGTCGCCGTGGCACGGGGACGACGGGTCGATCGTCACTTTCAACTCCGAGGTGCAACCCTCGCAACCGAACACCGCGCGCGCCGCGCCGCGGCCGGCCGCCGGGATGCCCGCTTTGCCCTCGCAGCCGACACCGATCGCATCGCCGGCGCCTGCGCCGGCGTCGGTACCCGTCGCGGTGCACAGCCCGCCGAGACCCGCCGCGGCTCCGGTGCTCAGCGCGAAGTCCACGCTGCGCATGGGCGCGATGTCCGTCGCTACGGCGCCGCCGCCGGCCGAGCCGCCGCGTCGTGGTTCGCTGCCGAGCATCGATGCGTCGCGCAGCGACGATCCGCCGACGCTCGCCCTCCCTCGCGAGAACCCTGCGGCTAGCGCGCCCAAGGCCCCGCAGCCTGTGTTCGAGGACGACTTCGACGACGCCGGGGACACCATCGTCAGCGACTCGATGCCGGAGATGGATTTCACGGGGCCTCCGCGCCCCGCGGGCGGCGCCAAGGTGCCGTCGCCCGAGCCACCGCTCGGCATCACCGTGACCTCGGCGGCATCGCCGGTCGCCATGGCCGCTGGCCCTCGCCCCGCACCCGCACGACAGCCGACGCCACCGCCAATGCCCGCGGTCATGGTGCCGCCGGGCGCTGCGACGATGCCGTTCCCGCCGTCGGATGACACGCGATCGACCGTCGCGAACGACAGCCATCTCGCGTACCCGCAGCCGCTGCTGCGCGGCAGCATGTCCAACGAGTACCAGGCGCCGATGCAGCCCGGGCAGCCACACCCCGGCTACGCCCAGCACGGTCCCGCGGACATGCAGCGCCTCTTCGCGCCGCCCATCCCGAGCGATCAGCGCACCGTGACGGCGCAGGCGCTGAAGAAGCGCATCCCGCTCTGGGCCGTCGCCGCAGGTTCGGCCGCGATGGGCCTCGTTGCCTTCGCCGTCGTCGTCCTCTTGCTGTCACGCAGCACGCACCCGTCGGCTGCCAAGCCGGGAGCCACTCCGAGCGCCAGCGCGTCCGTCGTCGTCGTGGCGACTCCCGGCCCCTTCGTGTCCGCGCGGTCCGAGTTCGCGTCCGCCGTCGGCTCGCCGTCCTCGCAGGTGGACAACGCGACGTCGCCTCCGCCGGCGCCTGCGGCTCCGTCCGCGAGCGCGCCCGCCGCGCCACCCCCGCCAGCGACGTCGCCGACACCGCCCATCCCCACCGCCAACATCGGGTCCCTCCCGGCAGCGCCGGCGGCCAGGCCCGGATCGCCGCATGCCGCCCCGGTCTCCGTGGCCGCAGCGGCTCCCGCCTCCGCTGGCGGCAGCTCGGGGACGCTCAAGGTCATCTGCTTCCCCGGCTGCGATCAGGTCGTCGACAACGGCGCGCCGCTCGGGCCCTCGCCCGTCGTGCGCCACAACGCGAGCGTCGGCTCGCACCGGATCAAGCTCGTATGGAGCGACTCCTCCAAGGTCGTGAGCACGATCGTGATCGCCGACCAGACCGCGACGGTGCGCGAGAACCACCCCTGACGCCCAGCACCGGCCCGGCAGCCAGGCTCTCGCTCCTCGTGATCGCGTCGCTCGCGATCGGCGCACAGTGCGCGGGCGACCCTGCCGTGACCTTCGAGGTGCTGCTGCCGAGCAGCCTCTCGAAGAGCGCCGAGTGGGTGGAGATCGGCGTGTTCGGCGGGAGCTGCCCCAACCCGGGCGAGCTCGCGGGCGGTTTGCCAGAGACCGGTGCCATCGATCGTATCGCCGTCCAGAAGGGGAACACGTCGCCGCCCGCCATCGGCACGCTGAAGAAGGGCTCCTACGGATTCGTGGCGATTGCGCGCGCGAGCGACTGCGGCGTGATCGGGACGGGCTGCACGAGCGTGGACGTGACCAACACGCGGGACGTCTCCATCCCGATCACCGTCACGTCGAAGCCCACGGGGGCTTGCGCGTCGGACCAGAGCTGCGTCGACGGGCGATGCATCGCGTCCGCGTCACCGGACGCCTCCGGGACCAGCTGCGCCCTCAGCCTCGTTGGCGCGGGCCCGCTCGGCGATCCGTTCGCCGTCATCTCTGACGTGGTGAGCGCGCCAGCCGTGGCCGTCACCGAGCGCGGGTTCCTCGTCGCCTACCGCGAGTACGACAGGACCGGCGGTTCGGCTCAGCTCACGCTGGCCACCATCGACCCGGGCGGCGCGCTCTCCATCCCGGTGCCGACGATGCTCGTCGGTCAGTGCGCGATGCAGGACGAGAGCGACGGCATCGGCCTGGCGTACGTGAGCGGAGGAGGCGTCGTCGCTTCGGCGCGCCCATCGTGCGGCGGGCCGTCTTCGGGGATCGACCTGCTCGCCGTCGACGCGACGGGCCACTCGTCCAGCAACATGTTCAGCCCACTCGCCGGCGCCGAGCCCACGCTTTCGTACGCGCACGCGCTCTCGCTGTCGGGAATGACGACCGGGTGGCTCGCTTACGTCGCCGGTGGGAGCGCGAGCGTCGTGGGTGTCTCTGCGCTGCAGCTGCAGGGGTCCCCCAAGACGGTCGCGCCTGCCCCCGAATCGCTCGCCGACGTGAGCGCGACCGGGCAGGCCGTTGCGCTGCTCACGGGCGAGTCGGGCGGTGGGGACGCAGGCACGGGCAGCCCCCTGCTCAGCCTCTCCATCGGCGCCACCCCTGGCGATGCGGGCGCGCCGTCCGTCTTCCCGGGGAGCTGGGGGGCGCTCGCCGCCGCCGGGACGCGCGCGTTCGTGGTCGCCGACTCGGGAATGACGAGCCAGCCGGTCGCCTGGTACGCGCTCGACGAAGGAGGAAAACCGACCAGCGGGACCTTCGCGCCTCCGGCCATGGGGGCGGTGATCGGCGGCGACGTGGCCTTGCAGGGCGACCGCGCCGTCTTCGCCCTCGAGCAGAGCGCGGCCTTGTCACTCGTCGTCTTCGACCACGCTTCCACCGTACCCACGCCGCTGCGCAGCGTTCAGCTGGCGGGCGATCCTCGGATCCCCACGCAGGCCGGCGTCCGCGACGGAAAGGTGGCCGTGGCAGCGAGCGCCGACGAGGTGCTCGTCGCCTGGGTCACCGGGACGAGCCTGACGCCGAACGAGGCCGTCGGAGGGTGGGCGCTCTACGCGTGCTCTCCCTGAGCGAGCGTGCCATGTTCCGGCCATGCCGCGCCGGCCCGTGCTTCGGCTGCGAATCGACTCCGTCGCCCCGGGCGGCGACGGGGTCGCTCACGCCGAGGTGGGCGGGCAGAGGCGCGCCGTCTTCGTGCCTGGCACGGTGACCGGCGACGTCGTCGACTCGGAGGTGGATGCGTCGCGACGCCCCGCCCGTGGTCTGCTGACGGAGGTCCTCGAGCGCGGCCCGGGGCGCGTCGACCCGGCGTGCGCCTGGTCCGACCGGTGCGGGGGATGCGACTGGATGCACGTCGCTCCCGACCTGCAGCTCGAGCTCCACGTCGAGCACGTGCGTGACGCGATGCCCGAGGCCTGGCAAACGATGCCCATCGGAGCTCGCCCGTCGGGAGAGCGACTGGGCTACCGCACGCGGGCACGCGTTCACGTGCGGTGTGAGAGGGGGCGTGTCGACGTCGGCATGCACGAGACACGGACGCACGAGCCGGTGACGGTCGACCGGTGCGTCGTCCTCGACCCGGTTCTCGAACGCGCGCGCCGTACGCTCGCGGCGCTGTTCGAAGGAAGCCGCGGCCGGGGCGACGTCGCGCTCGCCCTGGGGGCGGCGAAGCCATCCCCGTCCAGGGACGTCGGGGCGGAGCGCGCACCGGTGCTCGACGTGCGCTGGCTCGGGGAACTCGCGCGCGAGGTCTTCGCGCGACTCGAGGCGGCCGTGTCGGGCGGCACGATCGCCGGCGCCCGCTTGTCCGAGGGCGAGGTGCGCCGTCCCGCCGTGGTGGGAGACCCGACTCCCTGGATGACGGGGGCGGACGGACTTCCACTGCGCCTCGCCCCCGGCGGCTTCGCGCAGGCGAGCGAGTCGACCAACGTGACGCTCGCGGCACACGTCGCGGAGCTCGCCGCGGCCCGCCCTGCGGAGCGTGCGATCGAGCTCCATGCCGGGTCGGGCAACCTCAGCGTGGTCCTGGCACGCGCGGTGGGCGACCTGACGACGGTCGAATCCGGCCGGGACGCGTGCGAAGCGGCACGCGCGAACCTGCTCGCCCGCGGGCTGAAGGCGCGCATCGTCGAGGGCGACGCCGACGCGTACGCGTGGAACGCGGCGACGAAGCTCGTCGTCCTGGACCCTCCCCGCACGGGCGCCCGTGCCCTCGCAGAGAGGCTCTCGACCTCCCCGGTCGCACGCGTCATCTACGTGTCGTGCGACCCGCAGACGCTGGGGCGTGACCTCGGGATCCTGGCGCGCGCCTACCGGCCCACGTCCATCACGGTGTTCGAGATGTTCCCGCAGACGAGCCACGTCGAGACCGTTGTCGCCCTGGAGAGAGCACGAAAATGAGGACGCGGGTCGATGCGCGTCTGCGCGAGGAAGCGACGCGCTACGCGCTGCGATTCGCGTGCGAGGACTGCGCGCACTTCGTCCCCGCCTCCGAGCGCTGCTCGCTGGAGTATCCAGCCTCGCCCCGCCGCGACGCGCTGCTGGCCCACGAGCTGGAGCTCTGCAAGGAGTTCGAGCTCGGCGACTCCACAGGATGAGGCCGCACCCGACATGCCCCGATCTCACCCGCCGACCCTCATCACCCTTGCGCGGGCAGCGCTCCGCGATCACGGCCTCGCACCGCGCGGCACGTGCGTGCTCGTGGCGGTGAGCGGCGGGCCCGACTCGATGGCGCTGCTGCACGTGATGGCGCTCCTGCGTGCCCGCCACGGGTTCGGCCTCTTCGCCCATGGCGTCGACCACGGGTTGCGGGCCGAGGCTGCCCGGGAGCTCGACCTGGCCCAGACCTTCTCCCGCGACCTGGACGTCCCATTCTCGCGCAGCTCCGTGGACGTCAGCCCTGGCGGCAACCTCCAAGCGCGGGCGCGAGACGCGCGCTGGGCCGCATTGCGCGCTGCGGCATTGCGTGTGGGCGCCGACCGTATCGCCACGGGTCACCACGCCGACGACCGCGCCGAGACCCTGCTCATGCGCCTGCTGCGGGGAACCGGCGCCCGTGGGCTCGCGGTGCTCCGACCGCTGGAGGGCGACCGCATCCGACCCCTCCTCCGCGCCCGGCGCGTCGACATCGACGCCCACATCGCGCGCCATCGCGTCCCCCACGCGATCGACCCCTCGAACCGCGATCCCCGCTTTTTGCGGGCCCGCGTGCGCATGGAGCTCCTGCCCGAGCTCGAGCGTCTCAGCCCCAGGATCGTCGAGCACTTGTGCGCGCTTGCGGACGACCCCAGACTGAAGTGACGTCGATCAAGGCCCCCGGCGGCGCTGGAAGCGACCGATCCTCGATGTTACGCATCGTACGTAGTAAATTGCCGAGAACGGGAACGAGGTCGAAGTGAAGCAATCGCATAAGACGCTGCTGCTGTGGGTCCTGCTCATCGTGATGTTCCTGGCGATATGGCAGGTGCTCCAGCCGGGCGAGAGGAAGCAGCAGGTCAGCTTCAGCCAGTTCGTCTCCCTCGTTCATTCCGGACAGGTCACCGACGTCCACGTGAAGGACCACGAGTACACCTTCAATCAGGTGCAGGACGGCAAGACCCAGCAGCGCGAGACGCTCGGCCCCGTCGCCGACCAGAACCTCATCGACGACCTGCAGAAGAAGGACCCGTCCACCGGCCACACGCCGAACGAGAAGCTGCAGATC
>DATJYG010000331.1:0-3301 GCA_035499695.1 Polyangiaceae bacterium | reverse complement strand
GAGCGGCTCCCGCGCTTCTATCCCCAGCTCTCGGGCGCCAGCCGCACGCTCGAGGCGAAGATCGCGCGTGTCGACGGGACGCACGACGACCTCCCGGCCGACGACCACGCCTACGCCCTCTTGCCCGAGCGCCGGCGCGCGCGCGTCCTCGTGGTCACCGAGGGCAACACGTACCTCGAGGCCGCGCTCCTGCTCGACGAGTACCTCGACGTGACCGACGTGCCGCCGCGCGCCTACCCCGACGCGATCGCGCGCGGCGACTGGGACGCGGTGGTCTTCGACGGAGTCACGCCCGCCGAGCGGCCGAAAGCGAGCGCGCTCTACCTCGACCCGCGCGGGCCGGGGTCGCCGGTGAAGGTGACCGACGAGCTGAAGCAACCCGGCTTCGACAAGCTCGATCGCAAGCATCCCACCGTGCGCTTCCTCGCCCTGGACGACGTGAACGTCTCTCTCGGCCACAAGCTCGTCCCCGAGAGCGGCGACAAGGTGATCGGCGCGTCCGACGGCGGCGCCTCCCCGCTGCTCGTCGCCGGCACGCGGGGCGGGTACAAATTCGTCGCCCTCGGCTTCGACGTGCGCGACAGCGACCTGCCGTTGCGCACCGCGTGGCCTCTCTTCGTCGTCGACTGCGTCAACTGGTTCACCGACGAGGACGCGCAGTACCTCTCGAGCTTCCGCACCGGCGAGGTCTGGCGGGTGCCGGTGGCCGCCGGCGTCACGCAGGCGAGCCTGCGACTGCCGGACGGAACGACGGAGCCCGTGCCGGTGCATGAAGGGCGTGCGGTGATGCTCGGCGAGCGCACGGGGTTCTACGAGCTGACCGCGGGAGGGCAGACGATCGACTTCGCCGCCAACCTCCTCGATCCGAGCGAGAGCGCCGTCGCGCCGCATGATGCGCTCGTCGTCGACGGGAAGAACGCCGGGGAGATCTCAGGCTTCCACGTCGGGGTGCGGCGGGAGATCTGGATCTACCTGCTGCTCGCGGCGGCGTTGCTGACGGCGATCGAGTGGGCGACGTACCACCGGAGGGTCACGGTATGAGCCCGCGGGCGCGAACGCTCGTGTACGCAGGGACGAGCGTGGCTCTCGGCGCGCTCCTCGTGTGGCTCTATTTGCGGTACGTGTGGTTCGCGGGGCCGACGCTCACCTGGGCGCGGCACGGCACGGATTACGAGCTGCTCGCGCCGCGGATGCTCGGGATCGCGCTGCTCGCGCCCTACTTCCTCTGGATGATCGGCCGCAGCCTGGCCGACCTGCCGCTCGCGCAGCGCGTGACCTCCGTGCTCCTGCGCATCGGGTTCGTAGCCCTTCTGGCGCTCGGGCTGGCGCGCCTGGCGCGCACCGCCACGACGCAGAAGGTGTGCACCGTCTACGTCGTCGACGTCAGCGACAGCGTTCCGGACGCCGCGCTCGAGGACGCGCGCGCCGAGGTGCAGAAGGCGCTCGACTCGCGGCCGAAGGACGATCTCGTCCGCCTCGTCACGTTCGCCAAGCGCCCGCACGTCGTGCCCGTCGCCGACGACGCCAAGCAGGCGCCCACCATCGAGCGCCACGGGCAGGGGCTCGGCGGGGCGACCGACATCGCGAGCGCGCTGCAGCTCGCCTACGGGCTCTTTCCCGAGGGTTACCTCCGGCACGCCGTCGTCCTCTCCGACGGCGTGCAGACCGATGGCGACTTGCTCGCCGAGGCCAACCGCGCGCACGGCTACGGGGTGAAGCTCTTCGCCGTCCCCTACAAGCGCCCCGTGCCCGGCGAGATCGCGGTGCGGGACCTGCGCGTCCCCGACCACGTGCACGAAGGCGAGACCTTCGACGTGCACGCGCAGGTCTTCTCCAGCATCGCGCAGAAGGCGAAGCTCGTTCTCAAGCAGGGCGACACGATCAACGGCCTCGACGGCTCGCGCGAGGTCGACCTGACGCCCGGCGACAACGACGTCTCCTTCAAGAGCAAGGCGGCCATCCCGGGGGAAGTCACGTACTCGATCGAGGCCACGGGGGCCGCGCAGGACCGGTTCGCCGAGAACAACCGCGCGACGGCGGCCCTCGCCGTCGTCGGCAAGCCCGTCGTCCTCTACGTCGACGGGAATCCGGCGCGTGCGAGCTACCTCGCGTCCGCGCTGGCGGCTCAGGAGCTGAACGTCGATACGAGCGACCCGCTGCCCACGAGCCTGCGCGAGGCCGAGCGCTACGACTTCATCGTCCTCTCCGACATGCCCGCCGAACGCGTCTCGATGACGCAGCAGGAGACCATCGAGCAGTACGTGCGCGACCTCGGCGGCGGCTTCCTCTTCGCCGGCGGGGAGAACGGCTACGGCCTGGGCGGCTGGTACCACTCGACGATCGAACGCGTCCTGCCGGTGCGCATGGACGCCGAGAAGCGCAAGGACGAGCCCGAGGTCGCGATGGCCCTCGTCATCGACCGCTCCGGGTCGATGAGCGGGCTGCCCCTCGAGATGGCCAAGCAGGCCGCGAAGGCCACTGCCGACACGCTCGCGGGCGACGACCTGCTCGAGGTCATCGTGTTCGACTCGCAGCCGACGCGCATCGTGCACATGACGCCGGCCAAGCACCGCGCGCGCATCCAGAGCGACATCGCGCGTATCCAGGCGGGCGGCGGGACCGAGATCTTCCCGGCCCTCGACGCGGCGTACCAGGCGCTCTCCACGACGCGCGCCAAGAAGAAGCACGTGATCCTGCTCACCGACGGGCAGGCGCCCCAGCAGGGCATTCGTGACCTCGTGCAGGCTATGGCCGCCGAGAACATGACCGTCACGACGGTGGGCCTGGGCGCAGGCGTGGACGAGAACCTGCTGCGCATGGTCGCCGACACGGGCGGCGGTCGCTTTTACAAGGTGGCCGACCCGCAGTCGCTCCCGCGCGTTTTCACGCGAGAGACCGAGATGGTGAGCCGGTCGGCCGCGGTCGAGGAGTACTTCCAGCCGCGTATCGTCGCGCCCGCGGACTTCCTGCGGGGCATCGACGTCGCCGCCGCGCCGTTCCTCCACGGGTACGTCGCGACGAAGCTCAAGCCGCCGCCCGCGCAGGAGATCCTCGAGAGCGAGCTGAGGGAGCCGATCCTCGCGCGCTGGCACGCGGGCCTCGGGTGGGCGCTCGCGTGGACGAGCGACGTGAAGAACCTGTGGGCCGTCGAGTGGCTCAGGTGGCCGCAGTTCGGCCAGTTCTGGGGGCAGCTCGTGCGCGAGCACATGCGCGTGAAGCGGCGGCACGAGCTCGAGATGAAGACGAGCGTTACGGGCTCGCATGTTCGAGCCACGGTGGACGCCTTCACTCTGGACGAACG
>DATJYG010000330.1:0-10369 GCA_035499695.1 Polyangiaceae bacterium | reverse complement strand
CGCGCACCACTGGACGACTTTCGTGTCAGCCCAGGAGCTTCGGCGCCGACACGTACTCGAGGTTGTGCGCCTGCGCGACCGCCTCGAAGGTCACGTGCCCGGCGTACGTGTTGATCCCGAGCATCAGCGCCCTGTCCGCCTTGGCGGCGGCCACGAGGCCCTGCTCGGCGATCTTCACCGCGTACGGGATCGTCGTGTTCGTCAGCGCCCAGGTGCTCGTGTGCGGCACGGCGCCCGGCATGTTCGCGACGCAGTAGTGCACGACGCCGTCGACCTCGAAGGTCGGGTGGTCGTGCGTCGTGGGACGGCACGTCTCGATGCATCCGCCCTGGTCGACCGCGACGTCCACGACGACCGAGCCCTTGCTCATCTTGCTCACGAGCTCCTTGCTCACGAGCTTGGGCGCCGCCGCACCGGCGACGAGCACCGCGCCGACCACGAGGTCGGCCCGCATGCAGCACTCCTCGATGTTCGTCGGGTTCGAGTACAGCGTCTCGATGGCTCCGCCGAACACGTCCTCGAGGTACGCCATGGTGTCGCCGCGCACGTCGAGCACGGTCACCTGCGCGCCCATTCCCACCGCGATCGTGGCGGCATTGCGTCCCACGACGCCGCCGCCGAGGATGGCGACGCGCCCGCGCCGCGTGCCTGGCACGCCGCCGAGGAGCACACCCTTGCCGCCGCGCTCCTTCTCGAGGCACGTGGCGCCAACCTGTACCGCCATACGGCCTGCGACCTCGCTCATCGGCTTGAGCAGCGGCAGGCTCCCGTCGGGCAGCTCGATGGTCTCGTACGCCACGCCCGCGACGCCGCTCTTGGCGAGCGTGCGCGTGAGCTCGGGCTCTGCCGCGAGGTGCAGGTACGTGTAGAGGATGAGGTCCTTGCGGAAGAAGCCGTACTCCTGCTTGAGCGGCTCCTTCACCTTCACGACCATCTCGGCGGCCCAGGCATCGGCCGCGCTCGGGACGATCGTGGCGCCCTGAGCCACGTACTCGGCATCCTTGATGCCGCTGCCCTCGCCGGCCGTCTTCTCGACGAGCACCTTGTGGCCGCGCGAAGTGAGGCTCCGCACGCCTGCCGGCGTCATGCCGACGCGATACTCACGGGTCTTGATCTCCTTGGGTACTCCGATGATCACGGCGCAGCTCCTGGGCCCCAGCGGCGGCGAAGCCGTCCGCGTCGTGGCCGGTTGGGGAGGCGCACGATAGCAGACGCGGCGAGCCTTGCCCGCCCCGGCCATGGACGCGTTGCGGCGCGTTGCGGCGCGTTGCGGCAATCGTGTGACGAGGCGCGTCGCTCGGTCGCGCTTGCGCCTTGCAAGCACGATTGCTCGAATGGAGGCGGATGGATCGTAGGCCGAGCGTGCTCGTCGTGGACGATGACCTGGCCATTCGCGAGGTGGTGTCCGAGGTCCTGCGCGACGAGGGCTACGAGGTGACCGTGGCCGCCGACGGCGCGCAGGCGATGAACGCCCTGCGTCGCGCGCCGCAGCCGGACCTCATGCTGCTGGACCTCATGATGCCGGTGATGAGCGGGTGGGAGGTCCTCGAGGAGATCCACAGCGACAGCGACCTCGCGCGCGTGCCGGTCGTCGTCGTGTCGGCGATGACGGCGCCAGGCGGGCACGAGCACCTGGCGAAGCCCATCGACCTCGACCGACTGCTCGCGACCGTCGGGCGCTTGACCCGGTAGGCCCCGTCCGGTAGCGGTCGCGCCGTGTACGCGGCGTTTCGTCCGCTGCTCTTCCTCTTGCCGCCGGCGGCGGCGCACGCCGTGGCCATGGCGGGGCTCGCGCCGGTCGAGCACGTGGCGCCGCTGCGCGCGATGGTGCGCGGCGCGTTCGGCGTCCCGAAGGATGCGCGCATCGCGGTGCGCACGATGGGGCTCGACTTCGCGTCGCCCGTGGGGCTCGCCGGCGGGTTCGACAAGAACGCGCGCCGCCCGCGCGCGCTCGCGGCGCTGGGGTTCGGTCACGTCGAGCTGGGGACGCTGACGGCGCGCGCGCAGGAGGCCAACCCGGCGCCGAACATGTTTCGCCTCCCGGCCGACCGGGCGCTCGTCAATCGCCTCGGCTTCCCGAACGAGGGCGCGGCGCGGGTGGCGGCGCGCGTGGCGCGGGTGAAGGCGGGCGTGGGCGTGCCGGTGGGCATCTCGATCGGCAAGTCGCGCGCGGTGAACGCGGACGACCTCGACGCGGTGGTGGCCGACTACGTGGAGGCGCTCGAGGCGGTGCGCGACGTGGCGGACTTCCTCGTCGTCAACGTGTCCTCGCCCAACACGGCGGGGCTCCGGGCGATGCAGGCGAAGGACGCGGCGCGCACGCTGCTCGGGGAGCTCGCGCCGCGCACGGCTGGCAAGCCGCTGCTCGTGAAGATCGCGCCGGACCTGGACGACGCGGGGCTCGAGGCGGTCGTCGGCGCCGCGAAGGACGCGCGGCTCGCGGGCGTGGTCGCGACGAACACGACGATCGCGCGCTCGGGCCTGGCGACGCCGCCGGCGCGCATCGAGGAGATCGGCACCGGGGGCCTGAGCGGCCCGCCGCTGCGCGAGCGCGCGGTGGACTTCGTGCGCCGCGTGCGGGGCATGCTGGGCAAGGAGGCCACGGTCATCGGCGTCGGCGGCGTCGAGCGCGCGGAGCACGCGATGGCCCTCGTCCGCGCCGGGGCCGACCTCGTGCAGATGTACACGGGCTTCATCTACGAAGGCCCCGGCGCCCCCTCGCGCATCGCGAAGGAGCTGGCCGCGATGGTCGAGCGCGAGGGCGCCAAGTCGTTACGCGATCTCCGAGGCTGACAAGAGGAGAGGGAAAGAAGATCAAAAGATCAAAAGATCAAGAAGGGGTTGGGTCGGAGGCTCGAACCCACAAGCAATGCTTTTGATCTTCTGATCTTCTTGATCTTCTTTCCTCTCCTCTCGTCTTTCTAGGGCACCGCGATTCTCGCCATGACGGTGCGGACGATCTCGATCTTGCGCGCCGCGATGAACTCGGGGTCCTTCGGGGACATGCCCCAGACGGTGTCGATGAACGCCTCTTCCATCGTGGGGAAGCACGCCATCGCCACGGTCGAGAGGCACAGGTGCCTCGGCTCGACGTCGGCGCGGAGCTCGCCCGCTTCGCGCATCTCCTCGAAGCGCGCGACGATGTCGTCGAGCTGCGGCTTGATGAGCTGGCGCACCAGCTCGTTCGCGAGCGTCCCCCCGCGCGCCGCCTCGCTCCGCAGGATGCGCAGCGCGGCGCCGTGCGTCGCGTAGAAGTCGACGAGCATCGCGACGTACGCCTCGATGAGCGCCTCGAGCTCGCGCCTGCCGAACCGCGCCGCCTTCGGGCGCTTCTTCGGCGGCGCCTTCGCGTCGAGGATCTTCCACCCCTCGGACACGATGGCGCCGATCGCCCGCTCGAGCACCGCGCGGTAGAGGCCCTCCTTGTCGTCGAAGTAGTGGTGGATGAGCGCCTGCGGCACGTCCGCCGTGCGCGCGATGGCGGCGAGCCGTGCGCCGTCGAAGCCCTTCGCGGCGAACTCGAGCTCGGCGCCGTCGAGGATCCGCTTGCGCGTCGCCTCGCCGCTGCGCTCCCGCTTCGGCGGGAGCAGGGACTCGAGCGGAGGCGTGCTCACGCGGTCGCCTCCCAGTGCTCGTACTCGATGACCTTGAGCTCCTCGAACGCCTTGCGCACGTAGGGCGTGAGGAGGCCGAGCCGCTTCACGTTGGGCACGATCTTCGAGAAGCAGAGCCGCCGGAAGAGGCTCATCGACTCGCTCTTCGTCACGTGCTCCTCGCACTCCTTCATCGGGAAGCCGAGCCTCTCCCACACTTCCTGGCCGAGGAGGCGCTCGTACATCAGCTTCGACGCGAGGATCACGAAGTCCTCGCGGTCGCGCAGGTCCTTCTCGCTCATGTCGCCGTACATGTCCTTGAGCGACAGCACGCCGAAGGCCACGTGGCGGCTCTCGTCCTGCATGATGAGCTGCGTGATCTGCTTGATGAGCGGCTCGTTGGTCGTCTGGTGAATCATCCCGAACGCGCCCAGCGCCAGCCCTTCGACCATGATCTGCATCCCGAGGAACTTGAAGTCCCACCGGGCGTCCGTGAGGATCATGTCGAGCAGCTGCCTGAGGTACTTGCTGATCGGGTAGACCATCTCGATCTTCTCGCGCAGGTACCGGTCGTACGCCTCGACGTGGCGCGCCTCGTCGAACACCTGCGCCGCCGCGTAGAACTTGGCGTCCGCCGTCGGCGCGAGCTCGACGATCTGCGACGTGGCGAGGAGCGCCCCCTGCTCGCCGTGCAGGAAGTTGGAGAACATGTACGCGGCCTGGTGGCGGCGCAGCTCCGGGATGTCCTTCTTCGGGTCGAGCTTCGCCCAGATGCTCGTGCCGAAGAGCGGGTTCATCGGGTCCGGCACGTTCTCCGCCGTCGGGTCGACGTGGATGTTCCAGTCGACCTGCGTGCGCGCGTTCCAGAGCAGGTCCTTGCTCTTCTCGTAGAGGATGCGGAGATCCGGCCTCTGGCAGGCGTAGTCCCACGTGTACGTCAGGTCCTCGGTGACCTGGATGCGCTCGGTGCCCGTCGGCCCCTCCTTCGGGCGCTTCGACGCGGCGGCGGCGACGGCGGCGTACTGCGTCTGCGGAGCGGGCGCGGCGGGGACGGGCTCGACGACACGCGGTTGGGCCATGAGAGACACCTCCGGGAACGGACGAGTTGATTATTTAGTCAACTGGTCAACCCGTCAAGGTGTTCCCGGCCTCGTGATGCGCATGCCCGTCACGATTGAGGGCGAACTCTCGGAAGACCCTCGAACTCCCACGTTCACGCGGGTGCCGACGGCGATGGCCGTCTGGCTCGTCACGTTGGGCTTGCCGTCGACCGAGAAGGTCACGCTGGAGCCGCTCCGGATCACGTCGAGCGTGGTGCCCGGCTTGATTCCCTGGTCGGGCAGGGTCAACGGCTTCGGGCTCGCGGTGCGCAGCACGACACAGGCGCCAGGCGCCGACGGGCTGCTGGTGACGTGGACCGTCACGTCCCCGTAGGTGCGGTCGGTGATGAACGCGTTCGCCTCGCTGGTCACCGTGATGCTGTCGGAGTCCGAGGATACGAGCGTCTGCGACGGCAGCTCGTCGGGCGATGTGTCGTTCACCAGGTCGACCGAGCCTCCCGGCATCAGCTCGGAGTACGCATTCGCGGTGTCGAAGCGCAGCGCAACGAGCTGCAGCCGGTCGGGGTCGAACCATATCCCGAGCCCTGGGTCGGGCGACACGATGGTGCCCTGGACGCTCGGGGTCGCGCCGTCGAGAAGGACGAACTCGCCCCACATCGCCGCCCACGGTTGCCAGCGCACGAAGTGGTCGCCGGTCCAGAGGACGGGCGCGCCGCCCGCGCCGCCGAAGAGCACCGGGTTGGAGAGCATCCCGAGCGTCGTCTTGGCCGGTCTGATGTCTCCGGCGGCACCGATGACGAAGGTGTTCTGGTGGCTGTTCTCGACGACGAGGGCGCCACCACCCTCGAGGGCCGTCATCGTGAACGGGGCGGGGCCCCACGGCTGGGCGATGTTGTTCGCCTCGTTCGTGCCTGCCTCGTACGAGATCCACTCCATCGTCATCACGGGCGCCCCGGTCGTGCCTTTGCCACCCGCGACGAGGAGCTCGCCCGACGCGAGGCGCACCACGACGGGGTCGAGCCGCGGCGTCACGAGCTTCGCGAAGCCCTCCTCCTGGGCGCTCATCGTGGTCGGGTCGATGACGTCCAGCGTCGTCAGGAGCGTCTTGCCGCCGGCATCGGCGCTCCCGCCGATGAGCACCGTGCGACCGTCGGCGAGCACGGCCGCGGTGTGGTTCGCGCGCGGCTCGCTCAGAGCAATGGGATGTGCGTTGTCGAAGCCTCCAGTCGATGGCGAGTACACGACGGCGTCGTTCTGGATCGCGAGGCTGTCGGACAGTCCGCCGGCGACGAGTGCGCCGTCGCCGAACGGCGTGACCGTCGCGCCGAGTCGCGGTGGCCGCAGGTCGGGTTGCGCCTTGGTCACGGCGCCCGTCGTGAGGTCGGCGACGAAGGTGGGCGGCACGTTGGTGGAGTTGTTGCCGCCGACAATCATCACGCGGTTGGCCCCGATGGGGGCGAGGGTGGGGCCCGTGCGCGCGTCGACGACGCCGGAGAGAGCGCATGGCGACAGGTTCGGTAGGACCAGCACGTTCACGTCGCCGGTGTCGGGAACCGGGGCGAGGCCCTCCCAGTTGCCGGGGCCCTCTCCCGCGTTGATCACGAGCTCGCGGGCCTGGTCATCGATCTCGGTGAGGTTCGTGCCGACGGCGATGGGCTGGTGAACCGGGGGCTGCTGGTTCCCGTCGTAGTCGCCGAGCGCCAGGTACGTCGCGAAGCCGCTCGCGGCGACGGCGCACGCCGCGGGGACCCATGTAGTCACGACGCGCGACGTGACCTGGGTGTCCTTGTGGCATGCGGCCGCCAGCGCCATCGCCAGCGCGAGCGCCGGGACGCGGGTGCTACGATGGCCGTGGGAGCGCAGGGTCACCTCGGGTTGAATGTACCCCCAAGTCTTCGGCAAGTACGTGCTCGAGCGCGAGCTGGCACGCGGCGGCATGGCGCGCGTGGTCCTGGCCACCCTGCGCGGCGCGGGGGGGTTCGAGAAGAAGCTCGTCGTGAAGCAGATCCGCGAGGAGCTGGCGTGTGACGACGACTTCGTGCGCCGCTTCGTGGAGGAAGCGAAGACCACGGTCGCCCTCGCACACCCGAACATCGTGCCCGTCTACGAGCTCGGGGTGGAGCTCGGCACGTACTTCCTCGCGATGGAGTTCGTCGAGGGCGCGAGCCTCGCGGAGCTCCTGCGCGCGGTGCAGAAGGAGAACAAGCCGCTCTCGCCCGCGGAGGGCGCGTACGTCGGCGTCGAGGTGTGCCGCGCGCTCGACTACGCGCACCGCCGCATGAACGTCGTGCACCGCGACGTCACGCCGCGCAACGTGATGGTCGACGAAGAGGGCGGCGTGAAGGTCATCGACTTCGGCATCAGCGCGCCCGTCGCCACCGCGCCGAGCGGCGCCGGCGTCTTCGGCTCGCCGGGCCACATGCCGCCCGAGCAGGTGGCCGGCAAGGAGCTCACGCCCGCGGCCGACGTGTTCGCCGTCGCGGTGCTGCTGATGGAGCTCTGGAGCGGCAAGGCGCCCTTCCGCCGCCACACGAACGAGGCGATCGACGAGGCGATGCGCGCGCCGCACCCCAAGCCGAGCGACGCGGACGTTCGCCTGCTCCCGCTCGACGACGTGATCGGCGCGGCGATGTCGCTCGACCCGAAGAAGCGCCCGCAGGAGGCCGACGAGCTGGGGCGCGCGCTGCGCAAGTTCCTCACGGGGATGGACCTCGGCGACGTCGCGAAGCTGCTCGGCGCGCGCGTGAAGGCGGTGCGCGCGAGCCCGCCGCCGCCGTCGAACGAGAAGAAGCCCGCGCTGCAGCGCCCGCCGTCGAGGCCGCAGGCGGTCGACATGGGGACCAAGACGTTCGCGGCGCGCGAGGAGGTGCTGCCGACGGCGGACGGCGGCGGCACGCGCAGGCTCGTGAGCGAGAAGCCGCCGAAGCCGGGCAAGGAGATCGAGACCGTCGCGACGCGGCCGATCGAGTCGGGTCCGCGCGAGGCGGAGACGGCGCCCGCGGCGGCGCGCCGGAGCAACGTCGTCTGGTTCGCCTTCGCCGGCGCCGCCGCAGCCGCCGTCGCCGCGTTCTACCTGGGACGCGGCGTGAGCCCCACGACGACGCCTACGCCGCCCGCGAGCGCGACCGCCGCCGCGACCGCGACTTCGACTTCGACCGCGACCACGGCCTCGACCCCGACGCCCACCCTGACCGCGACCCGGACCCCGATCCCGACCCCGTCGTCGACGCCGACCCCGACCGCGACCCCGTCGCCGCCCCCGGGGCCGACGCCGACCGCGTCGGTCGCCGCCGAGAAGGCGACGCTCATGCTCCTCGGCGACGGGACCACGGTGAGCATCGACGGCGCCTCGCGCGGCCCCGCCCCCACGAAGGCCGCGGTCGACCCGGGGACGCACTCCGTCCTGTTCACCTTCCCCGCGACCGGCGAGGTCAAGGGCACGAGCCTCACCGTGAAGAGCGGAGACAAGGTCACCCTGCGCGCCGACTTCACCGGCGCCACGCCGACCATCCGCGTGCAGCGGTAGGACGCGTCCCAATCGCGTTCTTCCCGGGGACATGCGCGGTCGTCCCCTTTTTCGGCCTGGTAGAATCTCGCCGTGAGGGACGTGCGGCGACCGACGCTGGCACTCGTGCTGGCGACGATGTGTGCCCTGGCGACGGCGCCCGCCGCCGCCCAGGCTCCCGCAGCCGGCGGCGACCGGGAGGCGCAGCGCACGGAGCTCTACAAGGACGCGGTCGATCTCGCGAACGCCGGCAAGTGGGCCGAGGCCGCCGAGAAGCTGCAGGCGGTGCTGGCGATCCGGTCGTCGCCCAAGGTGCGGTTCACGTTCGGGCAGGCCGAAGAGCACGTCGGCAAGCTCGCGACGGCGTACGACGCGTACGCGCAGGCGCTCGCCGACGCCGAGGCGGCGGGCGAGACCGACGTCGCCGACACGGCGGGCCGCGCGATGCGGGCGCTCGCCGGGCGCGTGCCCGTCGTGCGCGTGAAGGTGACCGGCGCGGGGGCGAGCGCCGCGTCCGCGACGATCGACGAGCACGCGGCGCAGGTGGGCGACCCGGTGCGCGTCGATCCCGGCGAGCACGTCGTCGCGGTGACCGCCCCGGGCGCGAAGGCGGCGCAGAGCAAGATCACGGTCGCCGAGGGGCAGCGCGTCGAGGTGCCCGTGCAGCTCGTCGCGGAGGACTTCCAGGCGGCGCCGGGGGCGAATCCCGCTCCCGCCGCGGCCGAGGGCGAGCCGGAGCCCGAGCCGGCGGCGCCGAGCGGGCCGTTCCCGTGGCGCACCGTGGGGCTCGTCGCCGCGGGCGTGGGCATCGTGGGCGTGGGCGTCGGCACGTACTTCGGGATCGACGCCATCTCGAAGAACGACACGTCGAACCAGACGGGGTGCAGCGGCAACGTGTGCACCCAGGGCGCGTACGACACGCGCGAGGACGCGAAGTCGGCGGCGACGGCGTCGACGATCGCGTTCGTGGTCGGCGGCGTGCTGGCGGCGGGCGGCATCACGCTCTGGCTGCTCGGGCCGAAGGGCGACGCGGCGGCGCAGGTGACGCCGGTCGCGCTCGCGGGCGGCGGCGGCGTGACGCTGACGGGAGCGTGGCGATGACCGGCATGCGCCTCGCTCCGACCGCGCTCGCGATCGCGCTGACGGCCGGCGGATGCGCGGCGATCGCCGGCATCGAGGATCCGACTCTCGCGGGCGACGCCGGCTCGGACGACGCCAGCGCGTCCAGCGAGGGCGGCGACGCCGCGACGGGAAGCGAGGGCAGCACGCCGGACGGGGCGCACCCCGACGCGAGCGCGTCCGACGGCGACGCGACCTGCACGACGAGCGCCTCCTGCTGCAACGCCCCGACCGACTGCCCCATCGGACACGCGTGCGACACGGCGACGCACACGTGCACGACGAGCTGCACCTCGACGCAGGCGTGCAACGGCGGCTGCTGCTCGGCGGCGACGAACGGGACCTGCGTCGCCGGCACGACCACGATGACGTGCGGCACCGGCGGCGTCTGCGCCGACTGCGCGACGAGCTGCCCGATGGGAGGGAAGTGCTCGTGCGGTTCCGGCAAGTGCGCGGGGACCGTCACGCTCGGGTACACGGGCGCGGCGCAGAGCTTCGTGGTGCCCCCGGGCGTGAAGAAGGTGACCATCGCCGCGTACGGCGCCGAGGGCGGCACGGGCTCCGGCTCCGCCACGGGAGGACAGGGCGGCGCGACGACGGCCACGATCCCGGTCACGCCGGGAGAGACGCTCGCGGTGTACGTCGGCGGAAAGGGCGCCGCGAACACCGCGGCCACGGGCGGCGCGGGCGGCTTCAACGGCGGCGGCAACGGAGGCACCGGGATCGTCGCCGGCGGCGGCGGAGGTGGCGGCGCGTCCGACGTGCGCCAGGGAGGCAGCGCGGACACGAACCGCGTGGTCGTCGCCGGCGGCGGCGGCGGCGGCGCGGCCTACAACTCGGGTCACGACGGCGGTGCCGGCGGAGCCGCGACCGGCGCGGATGGCCTGGGCGGCGCCGGAATCGGTGGCGGAGGTGGAACGCCGACCGCGGGAGGCGCCGCGGGCTCGCCGGGAGGGACCGCAGGAACGCTCGCCACCGGAGGCGCGGGCGGAGGCGGCGGCTACGGCGGCGGAGGAGGAGGCGGCGGCTACTACGGCGGCGGCGGCGGCTCCTACTACTACAGCGGCGGCAACGGCGGCGGCGGCGGGGGC
>DATJYG010000329.1:0-2604 GCA_035499695.1 Polyangiaceae bacterium | reverse complement strand
GGAGGCGCGTCGGGGGTCGGATGGGGGTGCTCCCGCGCGCGAATGCGTCGCGTCCGGGGGCGGATGGTGTGCTTCCCGCGCGCGGATGGGGCGCGTCCGCGCGTGCATACGGGTGCTCCCGCGCGTAAACGAGGCGCGTCGGCGCTCGGATGGACCCCTATCCGAGCATCCATGGGGTACCTCCCGAGGGCGGATGGATCCCCACCCGCGCGTGGATGCATGGTCACCGGTGCCCGGATGCACCTGCATCCGCGCCCGGTTGCTGCCCGAGGCGCGCGGCGTTCTCGTCATGCTTGCGTGCCGCTGCGAGCGAGTGGAGCATCGTTGCGGGTCCATTCGCGATGGGATCGGGGAAGAAGGATGCGTCGCTCCAGGACAGCCGGCCGGCGCTGCCGCCGAGCGACGAGCCGACGGACGAGAGCGAGGCGCGGATAGAGGACGTCGATCCGCTGGTCGAGGAGCACCAGGTGCCGGAAGGGCCGGATGCGGGAGGCGAAGGGGATCCATCCGGGGTGCGACCCGTGGTGTCCGCGGAGGTCGTCGCTCGCTTCCTCGGGCGGAAGGCGACGGTTCGCTTCATGCAGAAGATCGTCCGCGAGCGGATCAAGGGCAAGGCGCCCTTGCACAAGGTCCCGGACATCGCGCAAGACGCGTGCGTGCGCATCCTCGCGACCAAGTGGCGGCCCCAGAGCGAGGCATCGCTGCCCGCGTGGGTCGCGCGCCTCACGAAGATCGAGGTGTACGAGTTCTTCCGCGCGGGAGCCAAGGACCGCAAGCACATCGACACCGAGGGCGACGTGGAGACCGTGCGCGGCGAAGACGAGAGCGACGTCGTCGAGCGCGCCGAAGGCGAGAAGTGGCACATCTGGCCGTGGATCGAGGAGCAGGTGGTCGGCAACTCGACCGAGGTCGAGGCGCTCGCGATGTTCCGCGAGCACGCGCACGGCAAGACCTACGCAGAGATCGCCGAGACCACGGGAGTCACGGAGAACGCGGTCACCAAGCGCATCCAGGCGCTGAAGAACAAGTACATCCCGCTCTGGGAGAAGCACCGCTGGGACCTCGAGAACGAGCGCGTCAGGCGCGAGCGCTTCCTCTTCCTGCTCAAGCTGGGCGGCTTCGTCGTCGCATTCATCGCCGCCGTGCTCCTCGTGTGGTGGCTCCTCCAGCCGCGACGCGAGGACATCCGGCGCGAGCCCGAGGCCACGCCGAGCGCGTCGGCCAGCGCTGCGCCGGTGCCAACGCTCGATGTCGCTGCGCCGACCGACGGCGGCCCCACGGCACCGAAGCCGCCTGCGCCGCTGAAGCCGCCGATCAACCCCTGACGCCGACGCCCTGGTAGCGAAGGCCGGCGCGCGTCACGTCGGACGGGCGCCAGACGTTGCGGGCGTCGACGACGATGGGGGCAGCGCCGCCGGCGCCTGGGGCCAGGCGCTTGCGGATCTCGGCGAAGTTCGGCGCGCGGTAGCTGCGCCACTCGGTGAGCAGGACGAGGGCGTGGGCGCCGTCGAGCGCGTCGTAGTCGCGATCGACCACCCGCACGCGCGCGCCGTGCGGCGCCATGGCGTCGGCGAAGTTGCGCGACGCCTCGGGATCGTGGCCGACGACGCTCGCGCCGGCCTCCACGAGCACGCGCGTCAGCTTCACCGCGGGCGACTCGCGCACGTCGTCCGTCTCCGGCTTGAACGCGAGGCCCCAGAGCGCCACCGTCTTGCCCGCGAGCGCGCCGACGGCCTCGCCCACGAGCTGCGCGAGGAACTGCGCCTGCTCCTCGTTGGCCAGGTGCGTCGCCTCCGCGAGGCGCATGGGCACGCCGTGCGCGCGCCCGAGGTGCATGAGCGCCTGCACGTCCTTGGGGAAGCACGAGCCGCCGTATCCGGGCCCGGCGTAGAGGAAGCGCTTGCCGATGCGCGCGTCGCTGCCGATGCCGAGGCGCACCGCGTGCACGTCGGCGCCCGAGGCGTGGCACACGCGCGCCAGCTCGTTCATGAAGGACACGCGCATCGCCAGCATCGCGTTCGCCGCGTACTTCGTGAGCTCGCTCGACCGCGTGTCGGTCACGACGACGCGCTCGCCCGAGAGCTGCAGCGGCGCATAGAGGGCACGCAGCGTCTCGCGCGCCGCGTCGGTGCGCACGCCGACCACGATGCGGTCGGGACGGAAGAAGTCCTGCACTGCCGACCCCTCCTTGAGAAACTCGGGGTTCGACACGACCTCGAGCGACACGCCCGCGTGCTTCTCGATGCGCGCCTGGATCGCGTCGCACGTGCCGACGGGCACGGTGCTCTTCACGACGAGGAGCGCCGGCTTCTTCGCGAGCTTCGCCACCTGGTCGCCCACGGCGAGCACTGCGCTGATGTCGGCCGCGCCCCCGGCCAGGGCGGGCGTTCGCACCGTGATGAAGTACGCGTCCGACTCGTCGAAGGGCGGCGTGACGCGGCCGTCGAAGCTCAGGCGTCCGGCGTGCTCGTTGCGACGCACGAGGTCCGCGAGGCCCGGCTCGTAGATGGGGATGATCCCGTCGCGCAGCTTCTGCACGCGCTCGGGATCGATGTCCACGCAAAGCACCTCGTGCCCGAGCTCGGCCAGGCAAGTGCCCGTCAC
>DATJYG010000328.1:0-13618 GCA_035499695.1 Polyangiaceae bacterium | reverse complement strand
TCGGCGCGTCGACCGGGTGGCTCACGACGACCGCGCCAATCAACCCCGGCGAACAGTTTACGCTGGAGTTCATGATCTGGGACGCGGGCGACGGGCTGCTCGACTCGAGCGTGCTCATCGATCACTTCCAGTGGCTCGGCGGACAGGGACAGGTGACGACCGGCACCAACCCGGCGCCGGCACAGTAGGGCGCGGACCTAGCCTGCGGCGGGCCTCGAGTCCGCATCGCACATCCCGCGGAGGGTCAGGTCGTAGACCTGGACGAAGCCAAACCAGTTGCGCACGGTGCCTTGCGTGACGACGTGCGACACACGGCCGGTCGGGCACCGAGCCTTCACGGCGCTCGTGACGTCCATGTCCGGCGACGTGAGCATGAGGAAGCCGACGCCCTCGTGTTCCACCTCGAACGCGCGGCCGCTCCAGCTCGCACCGTCGCTCACCGAGCAGGCATAGGGCGAGATGCATCCCGCGAGGATGCTCACGAGCCCCACGAGACACGCGGCGCGCGCAGCGGGGACGCTCATGGCGAGTTTCTCGCGTCGAGCGCCTCGATCTGGCGCGCCAGTTGACGCGACTTGCGCCGGTTCATCCACGCGACGGCGACCATCGCGGCCGCACCGCACGCGATCCACGTCAGCATCGTGAGCCAGGTCCACGCGGCGGGCGCTCGCTTGGCGACCTCGAGGATCATCCCGAGCGGCATCAGCACCAGCCCGGGGACCAGCGGCGCGAGATACCAGAGCCACACGCTCCCCAGCAGATCACGCTCGCGGACGAGCTCTGCGCGCAAGTGCGCGAGGTGCTCGGCGGTGGGCGCCGCGGGCGCGGGCGCGGGGCGGGCGCGACCGCGCCGCCAGAGCACCGCCAGGATCCAGATCGTCGCGAGGACGATCAGCGCCGCCCCCGCTCGAGAGAGCGGGACGGGCATGGCCCATCCGATCCAGCCGGTCGCGGCGGCGCCGATCACGCCGGCCACCGTCTCGCGCACGTTGCGGCGCAGCGACTGGCGCGCCAGCTTCTCGGCGCGCGCGCGCAGCGCCTCCGGTGTGGCGTCGACGGCCAGACCTTCGGTCGGCTGACCGCGCCAGAGAGCGCCAAGGTCATCCAGGCGATCGCGGCTCATCGAACTTCTCCTTCCTGCATGGCGCGCGTGAGCGCGCCCTTGATGCGGTGGATCTTCACCGCGACGTTCTCGCGGGAGAGCCCGGTGATCTCGGCGATGTCGTCGTGCTCGAGCCCCTCGAGGTACAGGAGCACGATCTGAGCATCGGCGGGCCGGAGCGCACGCACGAGCGCCGCGAGCTTCTGCACGGCCTCGCGTCCCTCCGCTTCGCGCGCGGCGTCGCGGACGAGCGCCCCGATCTTCGCGTCCTCGATGGGCACGGCGCGCGACAAGGCATCGCGCCGCTGCTTGAGCACGTGGCTCACGGCCACGTTGTGCGCGATGCGGTAGACCCATGTACGCACGCTGGCCCGGCCCTCGAATCGCGGGAGGGCAGACCAGATGGCGAAGAGCATGTCCTGCACCAGGTCCTGCTGCCGCTGCTCGTCGGCTTCGTATCCGCGCGCCACGCGGACCAGGGTCGCGGCGTACTCCGCGGCGATCGCCCGAAAGCGCGCGTCCACGTCCTCGGCCGCGTCCGCGAGTCGTTCCAACAGGGTCCCTGCCGCCAGCATCACCGCCTCTACCCGTACAGTCGATGGGCGGGCGAAAGTCTTACAGCCGAAGGCGCAGCTCAGCCGTCGGCCGGGCCCTGTCGCGCCCGGAACTCAGAACGTCACGCGGAGGCAAGCACCCGTCGGCCCCAGTCGCAGGGACGTTGGCGAAGGGGATCCGGAGGACGTGAGGAACAGAACGACCGAGGTCGCGACCAGCGCGCCGGTCACGCCCGCGAGCACCTGGGTCACCGTGCGATCCGTGATTGCCTGGTCGTGCAGCCCCTTGTCGATGCTCCCGCCGTCTTCGAACCGGTTTAGCGCATTGTCGCCCTGCGCGTAGAAGTACACGCCAGTCAACGCAGTGACCCCGGCCCCGACGAGGGAGATCCACGCGATCGTGCGACGCGTCGATGTACCGCTCTCCTCGGACCGAGGTGGGGGCGTCTCTCGCGGCGCGGGAACCTCGGGGTCCTGACCCGACCCTACGCCGGCAAGGCGCACGACGACCTCGGCGCCGGCGCGAGCGTCGATGTCGCGCGACTCGGTGCGTCCCCCCGCGTACGTGACGAAGAGCGCGTGCGTACCTGGAGCGAGGTGAACCCCCAGAGGCAGGCTGGACTCGGCGCCATCATCCACCGTGACGTGCGCGTCCGCGGGCCCGGTGACGACGAGGCGCGCCAGCCGCGCCTCGAGCGCCTTGAGTCGCGCGGTCGCGTCGCTGCGCTGCTGCGAGCTCGTGTCGCCGTTGCCGATGGCCGTCGCGAAATCGTCGGCGGCGCGTGCCGTCTCGCCCGCCTGCTCCCAGGCGAGGCCCGCGTCGTAGATCGCGGCTCCTCGAGGAGCGATGCGGTACGCGCTCTCGAACTGGCGCGCCGCCTCCCGGAAGGCGTGATGGGCATACGACTCCGTCCCGGCCCGAAAGAGCCGAGCCGCTTGCTCGGTGGACTCGTCGGCGCGAGCGGACCCGGATGCGGCCGTGGCGAGACACAGCGTCGCGGCAATCGTTGCCGTCCGCATCTCAGGGGTAGGGGCTCGGAGCGAGCGGCGCCGGACCGTCGGGCGTCGAGGGGGCCACCGGACGAGTGTGCACCGGATGCGGGTGCGGACGCGAGCCGGGATGCGGACGCGTGGGCGCCGGCGGAGGCACTGCGACGGATGCGACGGGCGTCTCTGGCAGTGCCTCGACGGGCACCGCCACCGGCGTCCAGTCGGCGCCGCCGGTGCTGGATGTGGGTGCAGGCGTCGGGATCGTGGTCGGTGCCGGTGCTGCCGTCGCAACGACCGACGCCGCCGTGCTCGCCGAAGCCGCCGGCGAGGGCGGCGCATCCGCCGTCTTGCGGCCGATGATGAGAGCCACGAGCACCAGAGCCGCCACGGCCGCTCCCATGCCGAGCGCTCTCGACCTCGAGGGTGCCATTCTCGGAGGGGCGTGCGAGACGACCGACGCGGTGTCCGTCCGGGTCGGCTCGTCGATCGGCTTCAGGAGATGCAGGGGGTGATCGTGCTCCAGCACGAGAGTCGGCTCGATCGGCTTCCGAGGCGCCGCCGGGATCTCCCGCACCGTGGCCGCTCCGACCGCGACGGACGTCTTGGGGTGCTGCTCCGCGGGAGTGGACGGGGGCGGCCGCTCGCTCGCGCGACGCTCCTTGGCGCGAGCGAGATCCTCGCGCCTCGCGGCGAGCTTGGCCCCGGCCATGAGGCGGATCCACTCGGCGACTTCCTCGGCCTCCGCCAGCAATCCGTGCTGCTTGCACGCGGTCCCCAGCCGGCGGGAGAGCGCGAGGGCGCTCGGACATCGCGTCTCCATGTTCCGGTCGAGCGCCGACGCCACTGCCTCCTCGATCTCCGCAGGCATCGACGGGTCGACGGTCCGGAGGCGCGGCGGCGTCTCGGTCGCCACCTTGAGCAGCACGGCGACGTCGTCCTCGACGGGATGGAGCCTCTTGCCCGAGAGCACCTCCCACGCGATGACACCGGCCGCCCACACGTCGCAGCGGCGATCGACGAGCGAGCCGCGCGCTTGCTCGGGCGCCATGTAACCGATCTTGCCTTTGACGAACCCCGTGCGCGTGTGACTCAGGCGCGTGGCAGCCTTCGCGATGCCGAAGTCGGTCAGGCGCGCCACGCCGTCGGTGCCCACCAGGATGTTGTGCGGCGTGAAGTCGCGGTGCACGACACCGAGCAGCTTGCCGTCTTCGTCGAGCAGCTCGTGCGCGGCGTGGAGCCCCGCGAGCGCGTCGACGAGCACCCGCATCGCCATCTTCTTCGGCAGCGGCTTGCTCGCCTTGGTCAGCCCCGACAGCGTGTCGCCCTCGACGTACTCCATGACGAGGTACACGCCGAGTGGGTCGACCCCGGCGTCGATGACCGCCGCGACGTTGCGGTGCCGGATGCGCACGGCGAGCTTCGCCTCCTCGAGGAGGTCCGCTGCGAACTCGGCGCTCTCGCGCAGGTGCGGGTGCGTGAGCTTGAGGGCGACCTCCGCCTCGAAGCCCATGGGGCCGCGCACGCACGCCAGATACACCGTCGCCATCCCGCCGCTCGCGATGGGGAGCAGCAGATCGTATCGCCCGATGCGCTCGGGAAAACTCGGCGCCGGACGGGAGGACGTGCCTGACACGACGGGGCCCCGGAAATGCTACCACCCGGCCTCAGGGACCGCAGCCGAGCGCGTTGTAGTTCCCGGTCGGAAGGTTTCCGATGAGAAGCTGCGGCGTGCACCGCCAGCCCGACACCGCTGCGCAGTCGGCGTCGGTGAAACAGGGACCCGTGCACTGGCCGCCCTGCGAGCCGGTGTTGCAGTAGTAGCCGAGGCACTGGATGTCCATCGAGCACGCCGCGCCGAGATTGCCGGTGCCCTGGCCCATCGCGAACGGGAAGCACGCGGCGTAGACGTCGCCGCCCTGCTCGTAGAAATTGCACACGGCGTCGCTCCCGCACTCGGCCTGGCTGCGGCACGGGTTCGTGCAGTTGCCGCTGCCGCCGCTCTGGAAGCAGAGCCCTCCCTGGCAGTCGGTGTTGGAGGTGCAGTAGGTGCCGTATGGCTGAGGACCGGTCGCTCCGCAGTGCGGGGCGAAGTGCGTGTCGATCCCCTGCATTCCCGGGAAGTTGCCGAACACGCACTGCGCGGGGCTCTTGCACTCGGAGCCGGACGACGCGAGGGAGCAGCAGGTGTCGGCGCACGCGCTGCCGGCGCACAACCCCGAGCGACAGTCGGCATTCGTCGAGCAAGCGCTGCCGCCGAGCACCTGCATCGCGCTCGACGACGGTGTCGCTCGACCGATCCACGCGGGATCGACGCAGTACTGCCCGCCCTCACCCGACGCGAAGCACACGGTCGCTGCGGGGCAATCGAGCGACGTGCAGCAGGCCTGCGTACAGAACTGGTTGCTCCCCGCCTTGCCGAAGAGCGTGGGGCCGACGTCCACCGACTGCGCGCACACGCGGCTCGTGCAGTCCTGCGAGTTGGCGCACGGACAGAGCACGCCGCCGTTGCAGGACGCATCGGGAGTCACCGAGCCATCGCCCGCGCTACCGCTGCTGCTGCCGCTGGAGCCACCGGAGCCGCTGCCGGATCCGGAGCCATCGTGATCGCCATCGCCGCCCCCGGAGGGACCATCGGCGGTCGACGTTCCCCCATCACGCGATGGGTTGACGTCGGGCACGGTGTAGCAGCCGCCGCTCGCGAGCGGCGCGACGATCGCAGCCACCGTGACGAGGGCGGGGAGCGCCCGCATGCGTCTACTCTACCCGAGGAAGTCTCGCGTGCACCTTGCCGAGTACCGCGACGTCCGCCGGAGGAAAGCGTGCCGGATCGAGATCCGCTCGCGTCGCCCATTTGAACGCTGCGACATCGAGCGCCCGCGGCTGGGGTGACCCCGCGGTTCTATTGGCCTCGAAGAAAAGCAGGAGCACTGCCTTCTCCGCCTCCTCGTACCGGTGGAACGTCACGTCCACCACCCCCCCCGCCGTGGTCTCGATACCCAGCTCTTCGCGGAGCTCCCGAACGAGCGCCTCGCGCGGGTCCTCCCCGGCTTCGACCTTTCCGCCGGGAAACTCCCAGGCGCCCGCGAGGTGCGTGCCGGACTTGCGCTGCGTGAGCAGGACACGTCCTTCCTCGATGATCACGGCGGCGGCGACGACGATGGTGCGCATCACTCAGTGGAGACGGAATGCCACGGGGGCGACCTCGGGCAAACCCGATCCGACGTCGGTGGTGATCGTCGAGCCATCGCTGCTCACGTGCGCGGAGCCGATCACGCCCCAGGTACCCCACGGGGCGGGAGGCGTGGCGGTCGTCGTGTCGGTGCCGTCGAGGAGCACGTCGACGGCAGCCCCCGCGCTCCACGACGCGCTGTTGGGCAGCGTGAGCTGCGCCGGCGGTGCGAGCTTCGTGTTGAGCGGCGCGAGGCCCCAGGCGTTCGCCACGCCCGTGGTGGTCGGATCGAGCCCGGAGCCTGCGAACGAGCCGAGCGGGAACGGTGCCGCCTTGAAGTTCTGGGCGGCGGGGTCGGTGTGCTCGAGATCGAAGGTGACCGACCCGCTCACCACGAGCGTGACCCCGCCGAACCGGTTCGTCCCCGGAGCGAGGATGCTCCCGCCCGCCGGCAGCGGCGTGACCACGAGCGACACGTCGAACGACGGACCCGCGCCCAGGAGGAGCGACGCGAAGGGTACCCACGTCGGGTCGTCGAAGATCTTGATGGCCGGCTTGGCCACGTCCAGGCAGACGGGGAGCAGGACCGTCCCGTCCGCCGCGGTGCTCGCCGCGGCGCTGCACACGTTGGTCCCGCAGACGAACACGGGCACCGATGCCGCCGGCCCGCCCGTGCTCATCGTGAGCTTCGCGCTCACCGTGCTCACGCACTCGGTCCCGGTGCCCGCCGTGACTGCGCAGGGACCTTGCGCCGTGCATGCCGGTGCCCCCGCGTCGGTCGTGGCGTCGCTCCCTGCGTCGGTGGGCGGCGGGTGGGCGCCACCCGAGGACGATGCGCACCCCCCCGCGACGAGCGCGACCGCGGCTGCCTTGGGCCATGACGTCCCGCGTCGCACTGCACGATTCTAGCCGCTTTTTCGGCCCTCCCGGCAGGCCCCCTGCGGTATCGTCCCCCGCGCGCGAGTCCGCAGGCTCGAGCCGAGCGAAGCGAGGCGAGAGTTCGGACTCGAACTCGAACGAGGGTCCCATGAATCAGGCGTTTCCCAGCGACGACGGCAACTTCAAGCGCGGTGCATTCAAGCCGATCGCCATCGTCGTAGGTCTGCTCATCGTGGTGGGGGCGGTGGTCTTCGCCGCTCTCTCCATCCACGGCGAGGCGCAGACACTGACGAAGGAGCAGGTCAACAAGGAGATGGCCGACATCCAGCTCCTTCCGAAGGCCGACCAGCTCCCGCGCTGGCGCAAGTGGGCGGACACGGAGACCGAGCCGCGCCTGCAGCAGGAGGCGTTCGTGCGCCTCGCCTGGTACAAGGACACGCAGAGCATCCCCTCGATCACCAAGGGGCTCGGGGCGGTCGACCACGCGGTGCGCGGCACGGCGGCGATGGCCCTGGCGGGCTTCGGGTCGCCTGCGGCTGATGGCGCGAAGCCGGCGCTCGAGAAGGCCGTGGGCGAGGCGGGCAGCGGCGACAAGCCCCAGATCTGCTGGGCCCTCGTCGTCCTGAAGGACGCGTCGCAGTTCGACACGATCATGGGCGAGTACCGCCTCGGCCACCTGGCCACGCTCCAGCGGCTCGACGGGTATCCCGCATTCGACACGGCGGCGCTCGCCGCGCTCGTGCCGCTCGACAAGTGGGCCAGCATGGCCGGCGACGAGAGCGACAGCGTTCGCCAGCTCGTCGCCACGACGCTGTCGGCCGACGCGTCGCCCAAGTGGACGCCGACGCTCATCAAGCTCGTGCAGGACAAGGTCGTCGAGGTGGCGCGCGAGTCCGCGGTCGGCCTCGGCAAGATCGGCAGCCCCGACGCGACGCAGCCGCTGGTCGACGCGCTCGGCCGGGCCGACAAGGCGTCGCGCGAGAAGTTCCTGCAGGCGCTCCGCGACGGCATCGGCGCCAAGGGCCTCGTGCTCGCGCTCAAGACGGTGCAGAAGACGACGCCCGAGACCGAGAAGTTCCAGACGAAGCAGATCTTCGACATGCTCCGCGAGCTCGAGGATCCGCGCGGGGGCGACGCGCTCTACGCGTACATCCAGACCAACCCGCCCGCGCACTGGAAGTACGAGGCGGCGATGCGCCTCGCCGAGATCGGCGACGTGCGCGCCGCCGAGGTGCTCGGCTGGCGCATGCAGCAGGACCCGCTCAAGCTCTACAACGACGTCGACTGGCCCGAGCTGCGGCGCGACGACAACGAGCGCGTCTACGCCGCTCGCATGCTGGCGGACCTCGCGGTGCTCCACCCCGAGAAGAAGGACTACCTCGCCAAGGTGGCCGAGCCGGGTGTCCTCTACTGGCTCGATCCCGACAACAAGCCGCAGCCGCACGCCAACGGCATGCGCTTCGAGGCAGCGCTCGGATCGGCCAAGGCCATCCCGATGCTCGAGAAGTGGTCCGACCCGAAGGATCCTCTGCCCAAGGAGGGCGCCCAGCCGCCGTTCCCCGAGACGTGGGCGACCGCGCAGAGCGCGCTCCGCTACCTCGGGTGGACGAAGGACCCGGGGCGCGGCTGGCAGATCCTCGAGAAGCAGCTCCACCGGCGCAGCAAGAAGCTCGACGTCTCGTGGGACTCGCTGATGCAGGGCGGGCTCACGATCCTCGGCATGACCCTGCGCGCGATCGGCGTCGGCTCGGCCGACGGGTTCGCGCAGTGGGGCGATCCCAGGGCTTACGACGACATGTGGAAGTACGCCGAGGACGTGATGGAGAACGAGCAGGCGCGCATGGAGGCGTGCTTCGCTCTCTCGTGGCTCGCGACCGATGCCCAGATGAAGGACATCGCGAAGAAGATCCACGACAACACGAAGACCGACAAGCAGGGCAACTTCATGCGCACCTGCTACCTCGAGACGGTCATCCACCGGCCGGTGCCCGACGCGACCGCGGGGCTCATCGACATGATGTCGCCGTCGCAGCCGGACCTCGAGGTGCGCAACCAGGTCGCGCGAGCGATCGGCATGGGCGGCATCACGCGCAACATGGTCGACCCGATCTTCCAGAAGCTCGGCGACGTGTCGCTCAAGGCCGACGCGGCGCTCTCGCTCATCCTCGGGGCCGACTCCGACACGGCGGCGCGCGCCATCGCGACGTACAACGACCCGAGCCAGCCGGCCGAGGCGATCGAGGAGCTGAAGGACATCTACAACAAGACGTTCGGCTACTGGAGCGACCGCAACTACGACACGGGCGACATCGCGCGCTGGGTCGAGAACGCCGAGGCGATCGCGCACGTGAAGGTGCACGACCAGCTGCAGGACTGGCCGCGCATCATCCTGGGGCGCAACCTCGTCGAGTCCGTCGAGATCGACAACGGGCCGCACTCGATGACGCGCGTCGTGCTCCGCTACAAGCTGATGCAGGACGCCAAGGGCCAGAACGCGGTCAAGCGTGACCAGGCCATCGAGATCCTCAAGTTCACGAAGGAGAAGGGCGTGCTCATGGCGCTCAAGGACGAGCCGGCGCCGCTCGGCCCGATGGCGCGCCAGGCGTTCTTCGAGGTCATGTACCCGAAGGCCGACGTGGGCGCCGTGCCCGAGTCGCCCAAGGCACAGAACGCCGGCGCGGCCCCGGCGGGCTTCGGTGGGTCGGGCGTGGTCCCCATCCCGCATTGATCCGCGGGGTCTCTTCCCGTCTCTGCGGCATCGCCGCTCTCCTCGTGGCGTGCGGGCCGTCTGCGCCCGCGCGCACTCCCGAAGCGAAGCTGAACGTCGCGAACGTCGCAGGACCGCCGGGCGTCACGCTCGTGCAAGCGTGTACGCCGACGGGGCCCGAGCTTTGCTTCAACGCCGTCGACGACAACTGCAACGGTGTCATCGACGAGGGATGTGGTGAACAGACCGGCCTTCTGCAGTTCACCATCGCGTGGTCCGCCACGACGGCCGACGTGAACCTCGCGGTCACCACGCCCGCGCACGAGCGCGTGCCCAGCCGAGACAAGTCGGCCGCGCCCGGCTTTCACCTGGACCACGACTGCCCCGCCGAGGACGGCTGCAACGGGCAGAACGAGGAGAACGTGTACTTCGACGGGGCCGACCCGCCGAAGGGCCACTACCTCGTCGAGATCTCGCTCGTCGACCTGCACGGTGCAGAAGCCCCCGTGAAGGTGCGCTTCGGTGCGCGCCTGGGAACGCGCCTCGTGGGATTCGACGTGGACCTTTCCCCGGGGGAAGATGCCAAGAAGACGTTCGGCTTCGACCTGATGTAGTCCCCGTGCGCCCATTGCTGCTCGCCCCGATCCTGCTGCTCGGATCCACGCGCCTCACCGGCTCGTGGGGCGTCGCCTACCCGCCGGCCGACACCAGCGCGCCGCGCGCTCCGATCGTCTACCTGCACGGCATGTGGGCGACTCCCGAGGACTCGTGCCCTCTGCTCGCGCACGCCGCGACGGCGCGCGGCTTCCTCGTGTGCCCTCGCGGCAATTCGCCGTCGTCCCCCGAAGGCCGCATGTGGACCGGCACGTACGCGACGGTCGCGCCCTCGGTGCATTCCGCCCTCGCCACGGCGTCGGCGCTCTCACCTGGCGCGCTCGATCGGCAAGCGGCGGGCACGCTGGTGGGCTACTCGAACGGCGCATACTTCGCGGCAGAGATCGCGATGCACGAGCCGGGGCGCTGGACCGGTCTGGTGCTCCTGTCGATGCGCCTGGACCTCGACGCCGACCGCCTCCGTGCGGCCGGTATCCGTCGCGTCGTTCTCGCCGCAGGGAACAAGGACGGCGCCCGCGACAGCATGCGCTCGCAGGCGGAGCGCCTCTCGGCTGCCGGCCTTCCTGCGCGCTTCATGAGCCTCGGCGACGTCGGCCACGAGCTCCCGGTGCCCCCGGGGATAGACGGCACGCTCGCCGACGCGCTCGCATGGGTCGCCCAGCCGTGATCCAGGCCTGATCGACCAGGAGCTCGGGAGTGTCACGCGCCACGACCGGGTGCGAAGCACGCTGCTCCCAGGGGTGATCGCGTCGGGCCCCGGGAGGAACCCTCGATGCTCTTCGTCGCTGCGTGCTTGCACCCGGGTGCGAAGGCGTCTCCACCCAGGTGTGTGCAGCACCGCACCCGGGTGCGACACGCGTTGGTCCTGGATGTGATGCACGCTCCTCCTGGGTCCCGAGTGAACGACTCCTCGTATGGAGCACGTTGCACGCGGTGCGGAGCCGTGTGCACCAAGGGCTCGAGGGCTTCGCTCCCATCGACCGAGCCGATCGCTCCAGGGTCCCGTGCGCTGTCCTCCCGGTGCTGGCGCCCTTCGCTCCCGGGGGCGAGGCGCTCGACACCTCGGGCTCAGGCGCCGACTCCCGGGTGACGCGCAGGATACTCCTCGCGCGGAGGCGCACGCGCCTTGGCGCGATGACGGTCGCCGGGTAGGACGGTGGAGGGGCCGTCGCGTTGTATCATCCACTCCGGATGCCGGGCCCCCCTCGCACAGTGGGCCGCTACGCGATCCACGGCCAGATCGCCGCCGGAGGAATCGCGGCCGTCCACCTGGGCCGACAGCTGGGCGCAGCGGGGTTCGCGCGCACGGTGGCCATCAAGCGGCTGCATCCGCAGTTCGCCGGGGAGCCCGAGTTCGTCTCGATGTTCCTCGACGAGGCGCGCATCGCCGCGCGGCTGCGGCACCCCAACGTGGTGCCCACGCTCGACATCGTCGCGAGCGACGGGGAGCTGTTCCTCGTCATGGAGTACGTGCACGGCGCGACGCTGGCGCGCCTGATGCGCAACACGAAGCTCGCGGGCGAGCACGTGCCGCCGCCGGTGGCCGGCGCGGTGATGTCCGGGGTGATGCGCGGTCTGCACGCCGCGCACGAGGCGCGCGACGAGCGCGGACGGCCGCTCGACATCGTGCACCGCGACGTGTCGCCGCAGAACGTGATGGTCGACGCGGACGGGGTGGCCCGCGTGCTCGACTTCGGGATCGCCAAGGCGGTGGGCCGACTGCACACCACGCGGAAGGGAGAACTCAAGGGCAAGTTCGGGTACATGGCGCCCGAGCAGCTCACGGGCGGCGAGGTCACGCGCAGCAGCGACGTGTACGCGGCATCGGTGGTGCTCTGGGAGCTTCTGGCCGGTCGGCGTCTTTTTCACGATGCGAACGAGGCGGGCATCATGCGGCTCGTGCTGACGGCGCGGATCGACCCGCCGAGCGCCGTCGTGCCCGGGATCCCGCCGGAGCTCGATGCCATCGTGATGCGGGGTCTCTCGCGCGAGCCGGCGGACCGCTTCGCGACGGCGGCCGAGATGGCCGATGCGATCGAATCGGCGGTGGCCGTGGCCATCGTTCCGATGGTGGCCGCTTGGGTCGAGCGCATCGCGGCGCAGGAGCTCGCGGCGCAGGCGGCGCTGGTGGCTGAAGTCGAGAGAGCGTCGGCATCGGCGGCACGGGCTGCGCCGGCTGCGGTGGCACCCGCGCTGGCCGCCGATGCCCTCCGCACGGGTCACGTGCTGGCGGGCAAGTACAGGATCGACCACGTGCTCGGATCGGGAGCCATGGGCAAGGTGCTTGCCGCCACGCATTTGCAGCTCGACACGAAGGTGGCGCTCAAGGTGATGCTCCCCGAGACCACGGCGACGACGCCCGAGGCGGCCGGGCGCTTCCTCCGGGAAGCGCGCGCCGCCGCGAAGCTCAAGAGCGAGCACGTGGCCAAGGTGCACGACGTCGGCTCGCTCGAAGACGGCACGCCCTACATGGTCATGGAGCTTCTCGAGGGGCGCGATCTCGGGGCGCTCATCGCCGAGCGGCGCGGGCCGTTTCTCGTGGAGGAGGCGGCCGAGTACGTGCTGCAGGCGTGCGAGGCCGTGGCCGAAGCGCACGCGCTCGGCATCGTGCACCGCGATCTGAAGCCGGCGAACCTGTTCGTCACGCGCAGGCCCGAGGGCCTGCCGTGCGTCAAGGTGCTCGACTTCGGCATCTCGAAGGCCAACGCGCTCGAAGAGGCGACGTCCCTGGCCACGAGCGCGACGGCGTTGCTCGGGTCGCCGCACTACATGTCGCCCGAGCAGCTCAAGTCGGCGCGCGACGTGGATGCGCGTGCAGACGTGTGGTCGCTCGGGGTCATCCTGTACCAGCTCGCGTCCGGACAGGTGCCGTTCCGCGCCGAGTCGCTGGGGCAGCTCATGGCGAAGGTGCTCACCGAGGAGCCGCCGCCGCTGGAGGGGATCCGGAGCGATCTGCCTCCGGAGTTCGTGCAGCTCGTCGCCAGCTGTCTCCGGAAAGACGTGGAGCGGCGCTGCCCGAGCGTGGCCACCGTCGCGGCGGCGCTCTCGCGATTCGCGCCGGAGCGCTCCCGTCACCTGGCCGATCGCGTCGCGACGCTGCTCGGCGGCGACACGACGGCCGACGCGGTCACCACCGTGAGGGTCGACCCTCTGACCGAGCCGGCGAGCCCGGAGTTCGGCACCGTGGGGGGCACGGTGATGACGCGCCTGGTGCGCCGCAGGCCGCGTGTGACCCTCGCCGTCGCCGGCGGTGGAGTGCTCCTCCTCACGGCGATCGGGGTTGGCGCGCTTCTCGTGAGCCGTTCCCATGGCGCCGACTCCCCTGCGCAGCCGGCGACGACCGTCGCCGCGACCTCGCTTCCATCGGCGGAGGGAGACGCTGCGACGATCGAGCCGCCCCCCACGGCCGCTGCAGCGACGACCGACTCGATGCCGACGGCGTCAGCAACGCCTCCCGCGTCGCACGGGCGCAGACCGCGCGGCGCAGGCAAAGGCGGTAACGCCCCGCCGCCTCCGGCCGCCACCTCGGCAGGTCCGCGGTACAATCCTCTCGATCACCTTTGAGGCTTTGGATCTTCCTGCTCGGCGTGGGACTCGCCCCG
>DATJYG010000327.1:0-2525 GCA_035499695.1 Polyangiaceae bacterium | reverse complement strand
GCGTGTCATGGGCCGCTCCGTCGGCCTCTCCCCGCTCGTCACCCTCGTCACCGTCTCCGTCGTCGGCCTTCTCTTCGGTGCCCTCGCGGTGATCCTCGCCATCCCGGCCGCCTCCGCCGCCGAGACGCTGATCGACGTGCTCGTCTTCGGGCACGATCCGCCGCCAACGCCGCCCCCGCGAAGGCTCCGCCCGACGCGGACGAGCTCGTCAGGCTGAGCCGGCGCCACAGCAGGCAATCGGGGCTGGGCGGCAGGTGCCTCGCCACATTCGCGCAGGCGGGAGAGTCGACTTCGTGACCGAGACGAGCTTCGATCTCGCTGGCTTCGCGGCCTTCATCCAGTGCACAGCCCCGCCGCTGCACGCTCGTGAGCTCCGGCGCATACTCCCGCCATGCTTCCGCTCTCAGACGGTCTCAGGGCGCGCAACTTTCCGTTCGTCAACATCTCGCTCATCGTCGCGAACTTCGCGGTCTGGATCTTCTACGAGCTGCCGCACCTGAACTCGTCCGTCTTCCACGCCTCCTTCTACCCCTGTGCGGTCAACGGCTCCTGCCACGCTCCGGAGCCCTGGGGCGTCAGCTGGATCACAGCGATGTTCCTGCACGGGAGCTGGGACCACATCCTCGGCAACATGCTCTTTCTCGCGATCTTCGGCAAGAACGTCGAGGACGCATTCGGGCCGCTGCGCTATCTGGCCTTCTACTTCGCAGGCGGCTTCGTGGCGATGATGACCCAGACCGCGGTTACGCTCCTGGCGGGCAACGCGGCCGACGCTCGCATTCCGAATCTCGGCGCGAGCGGCGCGATCGCTGCCGTGCTGGGCGCCTACTTCATCCTCTATCCGTCCTCGCGCGTGCTCGGCCTCATCGTCTTCTGGCCGGTGCGACTCCCCGCCTACTTGTTTCTCGGCTTCTGGTTCCTGTACCAGCTGGTCGAAGCGAACTTCGGGCTGTTCGCGTCGAGCGCGAACGGGGGCGGCGTCGCCTTCTTCGCCCACGTCGGCGGCTTCGCCTTCGGGGCGCTCGTCGCGAAGCTCCTGGTCAACGCGGGACGTATCTACCCTCAGAACTACGACTCGATCGTCGGCGCCGCGCCCGCTTGATGCGCCATGCCCACCTCTCCGCAACCAGGCGCGCCTCCGTGGGATCCCCCCGACGCGCGTCCGTCTCATGAAACGGGCGAGACCCTAGCGCGACGGCTCCGTTTTCGGCCCTCGCCTGGCTCGTGTGGCCCCATCGGTGGCCCATCACCCCCACCGGGCAAGGCGACCGAGCGCGTTTTCCGCTCAGCTATGCGATGCCGGGGGCGGGACTTGAACCCGCACGGCCCGAGGGCCACCCGATTTTAAGTCCTTCCATCCGCCTCGGTCTGTCTCGCCGGATCTGAGTTTCTCCGCATGATTCTGGGGCTTCCCGCCTGGTGGCGACGGCGCGATCTCGGCCAGTCTCGGCATCTCTTGTTGCCCCAAAGTTGCCCCACCAAGAGGACAATCAAGTGTGCAAGGGGTAAAGGAGAGGTCCCGCGGGCCCCGAGCTACGGCCGACCTGTCCTCGCTCGGCCCAGACCGCTTAAAGCGCTAGGAGCACTCGGACGCGCTGGGAAGGTCGAGCGGCCACCGCGTTCAGCCCGCCGGTCGGGTTGTTGCCCGCGAACATTAGGACGGAAGCAGGCGATGCCGACGCCGGACAGGCAACCCCGGCGTCGGCGTTCGCCTCTCACTGCTTCTGAGTGAGCTCGTCTACGGCCTTCCTCGCCGAGATGGCGTCGAGCACCGCCGCCTCTGCTTCCTCGATCGCCCCGTACGCGTAGTCGATCGCGGTCACGGCGTCGCCCGCGGCGTCCTCGGCGCGGTTCTCTGCCTCGTTGACGTCGATGGCGCTCTTTGCGGAACGCAGATTCTCCTGCATGCTCGCGAGGTGGGCGCTCCACGACTGTTGCAGCTCGTTCCACGACTCGGAGACGTGGGCGCGGTCCGCGCCGACGGTCTCACTCAGCTTGTCGGCGTGCGCCTTTGCCGCCGCCCTCGCTTCGTTCGCAGAACGCTCAACCGCCTCCCGCTCTTGACTCCAGACAGCTGCCACGCGATCTTCGGCCTCCTGGGCTCGGTCTGACAGCCTCGCGAGACCCTCAGAGACACGCGTCTTCTCCGATACGCTCAAAGCATCCTCCTTCGTCGTCCGTGTGGGGCGGGTGGTTGCACGCCCGCCGGCTTGTCGCGGTCGAGCTAGCTCTTCGCCGCCTCGGTCAGCGCATAGGCGAGGTCGTCGGCGGCGATGTCGAAGGACTCCTTCGCCACCTTGTTCGCTCGCGTCACGGCCTTGTCGAATCCCTTCGCGAGCGTCGGCTCGCCGATGACGATCAGCGCCGCCTCGCTGGGCTCGAGCTCCTTTGCCGCGTCGCGGAGCTCGCCGCGCGGCAATGCGCCGCCCCCGACCAGCTCGGGGAGGACGCTGATGCGCGGGCGGTCCACCCGCTTCACGATCTTCGGCTTGCCGTTCTCCTGGTCGATCACCGCTGCGTCGTAT
>DATJYG010000326.1:0-10269 GCA_035499695.1 Polyangiaceae bacterium | reverse complement strand
CCGGCGAGTGACGACGGGCCCACGAGGGCGAGAGGAGAAGACAGGAAAACGGGAAGACGGGAAGGTTTTGGGGTTTGGAAACCAGCAAAACTTCCCGCCTTCCCGTCTTCCTGTTCAATTCTCCTTCTGATCTCGAGTCCTCTTCAGCGCTCGAGGAGCGCGCGGAGGGCAGCGATCGGGTCGAAGCCCAGGAGAGCGCCGACGTCTTTGCCGGTGACCTTCGCGATGCGGGTGCGGGCGGCGTCCACCATGGGGCCGAGGGCGGCGATGGGAGCGATGCGGCCGGTGAGGACACGAAGGCCCTGCATCGCGTAGCGCACGCCGTCGATGCCGAGGCCCACCCCGACGGCCAGGGGCATCGGCGCGAGGATGACGTCGCGCACGGCGACGGCCCGGCCCCAGGCTCCCGGCGACCGGTCCGTCTGCAGCGCGCGGAAGCGGCTCACCTCGGCGAAGCACCCGAGGCCGAGCGGCGCGTAGTGGTCCTCCACGGCGCGCACGAGGTGGCGGTAGTCGCGCCGCCAGTCGCCCGAGAGCAGGCCGAGCGCCGGCCGCAGCTCGTCGGGGCCCGCGATGACGTCGAAGGCGCCGCCCCGCCGGCGCGCGACGAAGGACGTCCAGAGCCCCGCCTCGTCGAACATGCCGAGGCAGATGGCGCGGCCGTCGCCGCAGAGGGCGTCCATCGTGCGGTGCACCACGTTCGTCGTCGGCACCGGCAGCCCGCGCAGACGCTGCGGCCACGAGGCGATGGCGCCCTCGCCGATCATCTCGCGCACGATGCCCACGAGCTGCAGCGACTGCGCCGTGATGTCGTCGCCGCGACGGGCGCGCGCACCGAAGCGCTCCATCACCTCGTCGAGCGCCCCGAGGCGCAGCGCGAGCGCCCAGCTCGCTCCGTGCGTGCGCGCCAGCTCGCCCAGGGCCGACGGCTGCCCGGCGCGCAGCGCGAGCGCGCGCGTCCCCGGGTCGCCCTCGGCGGGCATCGCGGCCTTCGGGTCGAGCCGGCCGCGGCGCGTGTGCAGCACCTTGAGCACCTGCCCGTCCTCGTGCACCACGACCACGCCGCCGCGCGGGCGCGTGGGCTCGCGGTCGGGCGTCGCCCGCGGCTGCCAGAGCCGGAGGAAGCGGATCCAGTCCTCCGCGGTGAAGCCCTCGAAGCGAACGTCGAGCGTGAGCAAGCGAGGCGCCAGCATAGCAAGCGCGTGCTACGAGCCCCGTCCGTGGACGCCGAGGAGCTGTTCGTCCGGTGGTTCTTGCCGCTGTACCCGCCGGATGCGCGCGAGAATCTGGCGCGGGCGCGGGCGGCGGACGCGAACCCCGGGGGCAATCCGGCGTTCGTCGGACACCTGGACGAGGCGGGAGCGCGGTTCGTCGCCAACGCGCCGGTGCTCTTCGGGGCGGACCTGGGGCTCGACGGGAGCGACGCGAGCGTGCACCGGCTGAGCGCTGCCCTGACGCGCGAGCGCCGGGACGCATGGGCCGCGGCGGGGCCGCCGGGCAGCCCCGAGAACCTGCTGTTCAACGCGGTGGTGCACGGGTCGGCGTACGTGGGCGCGTGCATCGTCGCGCGGCACGGCGGCGCGTGGCGCGTGCGCCGTCCGCTCTGGGAGAGCCTCGTGCACCTGCGCTCGCGCGCGGGCGAGGCGGACCTCGCGGTGTTCCACTGGTGGCTCAAATCGCTCGCCGACGGGGAACAGGGGACGACACTCGCCGACCGCTACCGCGCCCACGTCGAGGTGCCGTGCGCGAAGCCCGAGGAGCTGCCGGTGCTCGTCGCGCCGCCGCGCACGCCGCCGCGCCTGAAGAACCCGCGCTACGCCTCGCTGCACCAGTGGCTGCGCGCGCACCTGCCGGAGCTCGCGGACCTCGGCGCCGACTTCCCGTCGCCCGAGCGATTCGACGCCTACGCGTTCCGCTGGATCGAGGGACACCTCGTCGGCGGCGGCCGCATGGTGCTCCTCGCGGGAGCGTCGCCCTCGGGCCTCCACCTCTTCTGGATGGGCGCCGGCGGCTTCGAGAAGGCCGCGCTCTTCCCCTGCGACTCGTTCCCGGACCCGGTGGTGCGCCTCGAGCACGACCGAATCGTCGCCCTCACGAGCCAATCGGGCGCCCCCCAGACGCACGAGATGCTCTGGTGGGGACCCTGACCGCCAGAGTGAGACGAGAGGAGAGGGAAAGAAGATCGGAAGATCAAAAGATCAGAAGAAGGTTTCGGTGGTTCTTGCCCAACCCCCTTCTTGATCTTTTGATCTTCTGATCTTCTTCCCTCTCCACTCGTCCTACCGCCGCGCCACGACTCCCCTCACTCGTCTCACTGCCGTGCCCCGGAGAGCTCATCGCAGCGGCGGCTGCGACCGCCCTCAGTTGCCCGACCACCACCGGACGCACAGGTCGTCGCTCGGGTGGCGCGTGGCCATCGCCGGCGCGATGGTCGCCGGGAACCACCACGGTGCGTCCGGCAGGCGCGGGATCACCGAGACGGTCAGCGGGCGCGTGTCGGCGTCCGGGCCGCAGAGGGTCGCCTCCGCGCGCTGGACCCCGCTCTTCGGCTCGACCGAGACGACCTGCACCTTGCCCAGCGTGAGCGCCAGACCGCTCGCGATGCCGAGTCGCACGACGACGCTCTGGGCTCCCGTCTCGTCGCGCGAGGCCGGCGACAGCAGGCTCCGGATGCGGAGCACTGCGACGTCGGCGCCGCCGTACGCGCGCCGCAGCACGTCGCTGCCGACGTGCAGCACGACGCCCGCCATGTTCGGGCGCCCCAGCAGGAGCTGCGACGACGCCGAGTGCCGCACGGCCGGCTCGACGCCGACCGCTTCCCCCGGGTCGTCGGCGCGCGGCTCGGCCTGGCCCTCGGGCAGCGCGTAGAGCCGCGCGTCCACCGCGATGGGCGTTCCCGGCGAGCCGAACGCCGCGTAGAGGTCCAGCGAGCCCGCGGTCCAGTCGCCGCGCGGGAGGCTCACGTCCTCGACGACCACGGTGCGGTCGTGCGCGACCTCGATGCGCACGCGCGCGACGCTCGGCAGCATCGGCAGCGGCGGGGCGAAGTGAATCGGCGCGTGCGGAGGCGTGTGCGCCGGCGGCGTCTTCGCGCGCGACGCCGCGAAGACCGGCAGGGCCGCCGAGAGCGCCACGAGCGCCGCCTTCACCCGAGCACCCCTTCGAGCGAGCGCGCGAGCGCGTCGACCGCGGCGAGCGTCGCGTCCGCCGCCGGCAGCTCGCGCGGCGCGAGGGCCGACACGGCGCGCAGGTGCATCCAGGCGCGCGGATTGCGGAACCAGTCGGCGTCGAACTGCTCGCGCAGCTCGCGGACGAAGCCGGGCGCCTCGATCGCGCCGAGCAGCCGCGACCCGTCGTCCTCGCGCGCCTCGGGCCACGCGCCGCGCAGGCCCGCTTCGAGCTCGGCGCCGAAGAGCCGCGGCCCCAGCTCGGCGAAGCGATCGCGCGGCGCGAAGTCCGCCGCGTCCCCGAGGAGCACCCGCGCCGCCTGCAGGCGCAGCTCGAGCAGCAGCGTGCGCGCGAGCACCCGCGACTGCGCGAGCGCCGTGCGCTTGCCGACCCCGAGCGCCCGCGTCTGCCACTCGGGATCCGCCGCGAGCGACGCGAAGGTCGCGCCCATGCGGTGCGCCCATCGCGCCCCCGGCTCGTGCGCCAGGGCGAAGGGCACCACCTTCGGCGCCGAAGCCACGCGCAGCGCGAACCCGAAGGCGTAGAGCGCCCGCGCGAAGCTCGACGCGCCGATCGCCTCGGGCAGCGCGCCCGCCGCCACCTTGAGCCCCTCGAGCCGCGCACCGAACTGCTCCTGCAGCCACGCTCCCGTAAGCCGCGCGGGCCACCCTTCCCCCGCCTCGCGCGCCACCGCCGCGTGCATCACGAGCGCCGGCGCCATCGCGGGCACCGCGGCCTCGCGCACCACCGGTTTCCACACTTCGCGCGAGAGCTCCTCGGTCCGGTCGAGCACGCGCGCCGCCGCCGCGCGCAGCTCGCTCGCCTTCACGCCGGGCACGAGCTCCCACGGGTGCTCCTTGCCGAGGCGCCGCGCGACCTCGAGCCGCTTGCCCGCCCGCGTCCGCGCGATCCCGGCGAGCACCGGCCCCGCCTCTGCCGCCGCGTCGAGCCAGAGGCGCGCCTCCCCCGCCGACCGCGCGCGCACGACGCCGCGCCACGCCTCGCGCCAGCTCACCGTGCGCGGCGGCTCCCCGGCGAACCGCGCCCGCGCCTCGCTCGCGCCCCGCGCCCACGCGACCACCTCGGGCTGCTCCACGCGCGCCGCGACGAGCGCCGCGACCCACGCCTGCAGCCGGTCGCGCAGCGGCACGTCGAGGAGCACCGGCGACAGCGCGCCCAGCGCCTCCCACGTCGTCTTGCCCGACACGCGCCGCACCACCTCGAGCGGCTCCTCCTCGGCGTGCGCCTCCGGCTCCCGCCGCAGGGCCTCGCGCCACTTCGCCAGGCGCTCCACCCCGCGCGCCACCTCGCGGTCGACGGCGAGCAGGTCCTCGACGGGCGCGTCAGCCATGGATCGTCGCGCGCGATGCTGCGCCGCCGTCCCGCGCGAGCCCGGCGACGATGGCGCCCTCGGCGCGCGCGATGGCCTCGAGCCTCGCGCCGACGCGCACTCGGTCACCCTGCGCGGCGCGCGTCGCCAGGTCCACGAAGATCCGGTAGTGCCGCGCCTCCGCCGCGAGCAGCTCGCTCCAGAGCGCGTGCATCGCTTCCTTCCCGGGCGCGTGCGCCGTCGCGTCTGCCAGCAGCTTGAACCGCTCGCACGACCGCGCCTCGATGAGCGCCCCCACGAGCAGCCGGTCGACGAGCGACGCCGCCGGCCCCGGATCACGCGGCAGCGCGCTCGCCGCCCGCCGCAGGTCCGCCGCGTACGCGTCCACCGGCGGCGCCCCGAGCGTCACCCCGCGCTCCTCGAGCAGCCGCAGCACGCGCTGGAAGTGCTCTATCTCCTCGCGCGCCAGGTCCGTCAGCGCGCGCACGAGCTCCACGTCCCCCGGGTGCCGCGTCGCGAGCGACAGCGCGTTCGACGCCGCCTTCATCTCGCAGTGCGCGTGGTCGACGAGCACCGCGTCGACGTCGCCCATGGCGGCTTCGACCCACGCTGCGTCCGTCGGCACCTCGAGGCAGAGCACGGCCCCTCCTTATCATGCGCCCGCGCGGCTCTTCAGCCCCAGGCGCCCGCCCAGCGCCGCGGCCGGCACCGCGAGCAGCACCGTCACGAGCGGCCCGAGCGAGAAGCCCGCCGCCCCCCACGCGAGGACCGTCGCGATGAGCGCCGCCGACAGCCCCGCGAGCGCCGCCTCGCGCACCCCCACGCCCTGCGCCCCCCAGCGCCCGACGAGATATCCCCCGGCCATCGCCGAGAGCAGGAGGCTCGGCGCGAAGACCAGCGCCCGCGCGACCGGCGCCCGCTCGAGCAGGTCGAGGCGCATCGCCGCGAGCCCCGCCAGGTACGCGAGCGGTGTCCACACGACGAAGATGGCGACCGCCCCGAAGCCGACCCACTGCCACGGCGGGCGCGGCGGTTCGTCCGCCCCCTCCTCGCCCGGCGTCTTGAGCACCGGCAGGTGCCTCTTAGTCATGGGGACGACCTTGCAACATGGGCGCTCGCTCCGCCCGCATAGCGGGCTCCGCTCACGCAGACCAGGTTCTCACTGCGCATTTGGGTGGAGCGCGGCCGCTCCCCCCAAACCCCCCACCCATGTGCCCGATTCCTCGGATGGGCCGCTCCGGCCGGCCGCTTGGGTGGGGGACCGGGGGAGCGGCCGCGCTCCCCCGGAGAGCATCCGTTGCCAAGTGTCTGCGCGAGCGGAGCGCGCTTGCGCGCGGAGCGAGCGCCCATGTTGTACTGTCGCACCTCCAAACGAGACTAGCTCATGCACCCCCGGATCGACCCCGCAGGCGCCCGCAGCGTGGTGCGCATGCGCGTGCGCTTCGCCGAGACGGACCTGATGGGCATCGTCCACCACGGGAGCTACGCCCTGTACCTCGAGCAGGCGCGCGTCGAGTGGCTCAGGCGCCGCGGGGTCCACTACGCCGAGTGGGCCGGCCGCGGCAACCACCTGGCGGTGGCCGAGCTGCACGTGCGTTTCCGCGCTCCGGCCCGGTTCGACGACGAGCTCGACGTGGAGACGACGCTGGCCCACGTGGGCGCCGCCAGCATGCGCTTCGAGTACCGCGTGACGCGCCATCCGGACGGCGCCCTCCTGGCCGAGGGCCACACGCTGCTCGCCTGCGTCGACGACAAGGGCGCCCTGCGCCGCATGAGCCCCGAGTGGCTCGCGGTGCTCGCGCGGCCCGAGGCCTCCTAGGGTCGCGAGTTGGATCGCGACGCGGCCATGACGGTAGACTGCGCCCCCATGGGCCCGGTCCGCTTCCCCCGAGCGTCCCTCCTGGCGGCGCTCGCGCTGGGGTTGCTCGCGTGCGGCGGCGGGGGGTCCAAGCGACTTCAGGGGAAGTGGCACGGCCTGCGCGCCGAGGGCGTCGCCGTCGCGTCGCAGGCCTCGGCGAACTCGTTCGCCACGGGGATGACCCTCGAGGTCTCCGGCGACTCCATCACGGTGACGACCCCGCACGACAAGCAGGCGGGCCGCTACAAGGTGGTGCGCGAGGACAAGTCGACGCTGGTGCTGACGACGGACAAGGACGGCCCCAAGGAACCGCAGACCTTCACGTTCGTCGACGACAAGACGGTCAAGTGGCTGGTCATGGACGGTGAGCTAATCGTCTTCGGCAAGCAGTGACCGATGCGCGAGGGGAGACCTAGCTTCACGGCGGCGGGGGTCGCGGCGGCGCGCGCCGTCGCCGGCGTGGACCCCGTGGCGCAGGGGCTCGTCGACGGGACGCTCGCGTGGCTCGTGCGCCTGGGCCGCTCGGGAAGGGTGCCGGCGGCGGCACTGAACCTGGCGACGCTCGGTCTGCTGGACCACATCGAGATGCGCACGCGCGCGATCGACGCGGCGGTGCGCGAGGGCGTCGCCGGCGGCGCGACGCAGCTCGTGATCCTCGGGGCGGGGCTCGACGCGCGCGCCTGGCGCATGGCGGACCTGTGCAACGTGCACGTGTTCGAGGTGGACCACCCGTCGACGCAGGCGTTCAAGCAGGCGCGCGTGGGCGGGCGGCGGCCGACGGCGCGCGACGTGCACTTCGTCGCCGTGGACTTCGCGCGCGACGACCTCGGGGACGCGCTCGCCGGCGCCGGCCACGACCCGGCCGCGCCCACGTTCTGGATATGGGAGGGCGTCACCATGTACCTGCCGCGCGAGGCGGTGCGGGCGACGCTCACGGTGGTGGCGGACCGGTCGGCGGCGCGCAGCCGGATGGCCGTGACGTACGCGACGCCCGAGGCGACGCCCCTCGGCCCGGCGGCGGTGCGCGTCGCCAACGTCGCGTTCCGCGTGATGGGCGAGGCGATCATCGGGCTCATGGCGACGGCGGACATGCACACGGAGCTGGCGGAGGCCGGCTTCCAGGTGATCGACGACACGCCCGCATCGGAGTGGGGCGCGCGCTACGGAGGCAAGAAGCGCCGCCTCCTCCTCGTCGACGAGCGTCTCGCGGTCGCCCTCAGCGACGCACCGACTCGCGCGTCACGCGCAGCGTGAGCGTCTGATCGGCCCGGCGCACGCCGAGCAGCACGTCGTCGGCCACGGGCCCCTGCAGCTTCGCGCGCGCCTCGTTCATCGACGCGACGTGCGCGCCGTCCACCGTGAGGATCACGTCCCCCGGCGCGAGCCCCGCGCGCTCGGCCTCGCTGCCCTCGACCACGTGGACGACGACGACCTCCACGGGCGCGTCGGTCTCGCCCAGGGTGACGGCCACGTTGCCGCTCGCCCCCGGCTCCTTCGACGTCGCCTCGTCGCCCTCGTCGCGCGAGAGCACGATGTGCACGCGGTCCGTCGTGCGCCCCGAGACCACCTTCACGTCGCGCACGTGCGCGCGGCCGACGTCGGGCGCGTACGCCTCCAGCGTCAGCGTGCCCTCGGGCAGCTCGCGGAGCGCGAAGTGCCCGTGCGAGTCGGCCACGGCGACGCCGGCCGGGGTCGACCCCACCGCGAGCCACGTCGGCACGTGCCCCTGCGCCACGCGCGCGCCCGGCACCGGGTCCCCCTTCGCGTCGACCACGTCGCCCTCGACGGCGCCCTCCTCTCCGAGCTCGACGCGCGGGATCTCGAAGGCCCGCCGCCCCTGGCTGTCCGGGATCGCCAGGGTGCGCGCGACCGGCGCGTACCCCGCGGCGCGCACCTGCAGCTTCGCGTCGCCCGGCGCGAGCCCACCGAGCGAGAAGGCGCCCGATGCATCGGTGCGCGCGCGCCGCACGCCGAGGTCCGTGTAGAGGGTGACCTCGGCGTCTGCGACCGCGTCGCGCCCGCGCGCCATGACGACCTCGCCGGTCGCGCTCTCGGCCGGCGACAGCGCCACCCGCAGCGACTCCTCGCTTCCGTCCGTCGTCACCACTTTCGGCGCGCGTCCCGGGGCGCTCACCTCGATGCGCAGAGGAAGCCCGCGCGCGCGCTTGAGCGCCGTCGCGCCGTCATGACCGGTGAACGCCGTCGTGCGCAGCGGCACGTCGGCCGTCAGGGAGCTCGCGCTCACCTGCGCCGCGTCGAGCGGGTAGTCGCGCTCGTCGACCACCGTGACCGGCAGCGGATCGCGCGCCTCCGGCAGCGTCACCTTCACCTCTTTCTTGCCGCCCTCGGGCACCGCGACCGTCATGTGCACGTCCGGCTGCGTGTCGTCGCCGTCGACGCCCGCCGTGAGGCTCACCTCCTCCGGGAGCGCCGCGAACGCGAAGGTCCCGTCGGTCGCCGTGCGCGTCGTTCGCTCGAGCGATCCGCGCGTCGCGCTCACCGTCACACGCGCCCCCTCGACCGGCCGGTCGCGCGCGTCGACGACGGTGCCCTCGAGCGCGCCGCCCGCGTGCATCACGACCTCCACGTGCGCCTCGCCCCCGGGCGCGAGCGTCACGACGTCGCTCTGCGCCTCGACGTACTGCGGGTGATGCACGATGGCGCGGATGCGCCCCGGCGACGCGGGGCTCGCGCGGAACTCCCCGCCAGCGTCGGTCACCCACGGCTCGACCGGCGTCGCGCGCACGGCGGCCGCCGCCCCCGCGAGCGGCGCCTCCACGACGGCGCCCTCGTGCGGGATCGGCGGCACCGGCCCCGGCACGACCCCGAGCTGCCCCATCGGCAGCAGCGGCGCAGGCCCGGAGAGCATCGCCTCGAAGTGCGCCGCCTGGAACCCGGCGCGTCGCGGATCGTCGACGATGGGCGCCCCGCTCGGATCGGTGCCGACGATCTCGATCGTCGCCCCGTCCACGGGGTAGCCGCGCGCGTCCACCACGTGCCCCGTGAGCGTCCCGGCGCGCACGAGCACCACGCGCATCTCGGCCGGCGGCGGATCGGCGACGGCGATGCCCCCGCGCGTGACGAAGCCCTCGGCGCGCACGCCGAGCGTCGCGCTCCCCGGCGCGATGGGCCCGAGCCGCGCGTGCCCCTTCGCGTCGGTCGTCGCCTCGAGCGGGAACGGCGAGAGCCCGCCCTCGGCCAGCGTCACGCTCGCCGAGCGCACCGGGTCCGCGTCGTCGCCGTCGCCGTCGGTCACGCGCACCGCCACGAAGCGCCCCGGCTCCACGCGGAGCACGACGCTCTTCTCCTCGCCGCGCGCCAGCAGCACCCCGAGCTCTATCGGCGACACGCGATCGCCCGCCGTCGCGCGCAGCGCGTAGCTCCCCGCCGCCAGCGCGCCGATGCGCACGTCGCCCTTCGCGTCCGCCGTCGCCGATCGCGCCGGCCAGAGCGTCGCCCCCGCCGCCTCGACGCGCGCACCGGCGACCGGCGCCCCGCCCTCGTCGACGACGTGCACGGAGATCGCCCCGAGCTTGCGCAGCACGAGCCGCGCCGTCTCCCCGTCGTGCTCCACGCGCGCGCTCTCTTCCTCGTATCCCGGCGCACGCGCGATCACGCGCCACGGCCCCGCCGCGAGCCGCCCGACGCGCGCGCTGCCGTCGCTCCCCGTGCGCGCCCCCACCGGCAGCGGGTCCCCCGGCTCGAGGACCTCGACGTCCGCGCCCGCGAGCACCGCCCCCGCCTCGTCGTGCACGAGGGCGAGCACGACGTGCTCCGGCACGAGCTCCATCGTCACCGCGCGCGTCCCCGCCTCCACGACGAGCCGGCTCGACGCGCGCGCGCGCCCCGGCGCGTCCGCGAGCAACCACGCTTCCCCTCGCGGCAGCGCCGCCAGGTGCGCGCGGCCCGCGGC
>DATJYG010000325.1:0-2971 GCA_035499695.1 Polyangiaceae bacterium | reverse complement strand
TCCTGATCGCTCCCCTCGAGCGAGTACGTTGCCTCGACGATGGCTATCGCGTCTTCTCGCGCCATGCAGTCACCCCCACGATTTCTGCGAGGAGACCATGGCCTCGTCGAATTTGCCATTGTGACCCCCGGACGCTTCCTGCAAAGACATGGAGGGGCCATGCGAGCGGGAGGTCTCTTCGGGTGATGCGCGGGTGGGTGATCTGCGTGGCACTGGCTCTCGTGGCGATCGCGCGCCCTTTGCTCGCGGATGGGCCGAAGGTCGCGCAGGCCCCCGTCGACGCCGACTCGCTCCGGGCCGAAGCAAAGCGCCTCGAGAGCGCCGCGAGCTTCGCGGACTTCCTCACGGCCAACAAGCTCGGATGTGACGCAGACGTGTTCTGGGATGGCGCCACACGTCGACTGACCGCGCAGCTCGACGCAATCTGCGGCAGCTGGAAAGAGTCCGCGGAGCAGTGGAGTCGTGACGCGTCCTGGGCGGACGGCGCGGCACCCACTTGCACGGACCGCGGATCGAAGCCGAGTCTCTTCTCGGGCTTCTGCGACGCGTGCAAGGAGCCGTTCGACGGTCTGGCAGCCGCCCTCCGTGCCGACGCGGCGAACCTGAAGAAGATGGAAGGGACGCTCGATTGCGCCGCCGCGGCGACGCAAGCACCCCCGCCCGCGCCCGTGGTGACGCCTCCGCCTCCGGCCCCGGTGGCGACGACGCCTCCCCCTCCAGCGCCCCGGGAAGAGCCTGCACCTGCGCCGGCGTGGCAGCCGACCGATGGCAGGCCCGAGGCGGATACGAGCGCTCACCCGCCGCACACGACACTGCTCGTGCTCGGCCTGACCTTTTTCGTCGTGAGCTACGCGCTAGCGCCGGCCGTGACCTACGGCGCGTGCAGTCAACCGACTCCGTGGGTCGGTTGCGCCGACCAGAGCAAGTCGTTCATCCCCATCGCCGGCCCCTTCACCCTGATGAGCGAGCCGCAGACGGCCGCGAGCTACGAGGGCCTGATGATCGGCGACGGGGTGCTGCAGTCCGCGGCACTCCTGACGACGGTGCTGTCGCTGGCCATTCCGCAGCGACATGGGCGCACCACGGTTAGTTGGACCGTCGCTCCGCGGCTCGGCGGCGCGGCCGTACTGGGGGCATTCTGATGAGGCGTGCGATTCGGGCTGGCAGCGTCGCGGGCGTGCTGGTGGCCGCGACCATAGGTGCATCATGCTCCACGGGCTGGCCCTACAGCGGTGGCTCGGCGGGGCCCCAATCAAGTGGATCCTCGGAGGGCCTGCAGGAGCTCCAGGAAGCGCTCGCCGGGGATCCCGACGCCACCATTCAGGCTGGGATGGTGGTGCTCGCCGCTGCGCTGACGGCCGAGGACTGGGCGTATCTCTCGTACGCCCAGTGGCCGAGCGATGACGGTTCGGCCGCGCTGACGGACCCCACGCTACAGAAAGCCGTGAAGGCTCTCCGAGCTGCAGGCACGGTTCCCATGGCGGTGAGAGCTCCACACCTGACCGCTACGGTTCATGTGTTGGCCGGCGGACTTTCCGCTGCGAGCTACCCGTCGTGGCTGGCCGACTATCCCGAGGCGATGCGCTTGATGCAGAACCGGAACGGCAAGGACTACGCAGGCACGCCCGGCGCCGCGACGGCCTTCGTGAAGCTCCTCGGGGTCGACGCCGGCAACTCGCCGTTGCCGAATCCTACTATGCCCGCCGACGGAGTAGTTTCTGGTTGCGGCGCTTCGTTCTACGACTTTCCTGGCGACGGTGGCAGCGGTAGCGGCGGCCCGAATTGCTCGACGATTGCCTTCTGCTGTCAGGGGCTGATCGACATCAACTCGGGGACGACCGAGTGCAACGACTTCACGAGCTGTCGCGGCAAGAACGACGGCACGCTCGCTGCGGGCGGTGAGGACTCGGGATCCGACGCGGCGAGCGGTGGAGACGGCGGTGGCCTCGTGTGGTGCTGCCAGCACGGCGCCAACGGATGCCAGTGCTACCCGAAAGATCCGGGAACCGACTGCTCGCAGTTCCCCGGGTTGACGGATTCGCGCGTCACTCCATGTTCGACTCCATGCTGCGCCTGCATCGAAGGCAATTGCAAAAACCCAGGCAGTCCTCCCAGCGCAGCGTGCGCGTGCATCTCGCAACAGGGGCTCGACACCGTTGCATCCAATCCGGGCAATCCCGGGTATCCGGGCCCTCTCTCCTGCGCGCAATGGCAGACGCCGTACTACACGGAGAGCGCCTTGCCTTCCTGCCCGCCCTGAAAGCAGGCCTGCTCGATGGCAGGCCCGTCGCTCGACAGGAAAGTGCGTAAGCTCTTCCCGAGGAACGCGATGCCCGACCCTCCCTACCGGCCGCCGCCTGGCGTTTCCCAAGCGGATGCGGAGCTCGCGCGGCTCGCGGCCGACGGGCAGCAACGGATCCACGCGGAGGCGGAACGTCGAGCCGACGCTCAGCAGAAGAAGGCCGAGCACTACCTGCGCGAGGCGCTGGGAGAGCCCGAAACCGAGAGGGCGTGGCTGTCTTCGCTTCCGTTCGCGATCGACGGATACTTCGAGGCGCTCTCGGTGGAGCCCGACTCGGAGTGCAACCTGCTCGTCGAGCTGAGGTTCTCCTCGGCCCGCCCGCCGCCGGATCAGAACACGATGCTCGGGCTGCTGGGGCTCGTCGACGCCGACGCTTCCATCGAGAAGGTATCGGCGCTCTTTCAGGGGCGAGAGAGCGGCGCGCTGGTGTTCGGCTCGGGCCCCATCTCCTGCGGGACGAACACGCGCGTGAACGGCGAGTGGGTCTACTCGAACCGGAAGATCGCGCGGTACGTGCACGACCTCGTGGACAAGGTGCTGCTGCCCTTGCACCGCAGCCACCCGCTCACGCGCGTCGCGCTGACGCCTGATCGGGTCACCCGCTCGATCTGATCGCATTGTCGCGTTGACGGCACACGTGCGCCACGCATCCCGCAATGCGGGGCTTGG
>DATJYG010000324.1:0-3047 GCA_035499695.1 Polyangiaceae bacterium | reverse complement strand
GGAACACCTTCTCGCCAGTTCGAGCGCCCCGGTCCCTACTAGGGGCCGGGCGATCACCTTTGCGTTTCGCGCGCATCACCCTCGGCCCCGGATCGCCGTCCACGTCGTCATCGCCGCGCCCATCGCCGCTCCTCAGGCGGTAACCGACCAACTTGACCTCGTGCAAGGCGTTGACGGTCGGCATGGCCGTCGAAGACGCATCGGGGGCGACGATGCCGGCCGAGTGCGCGCTCCCACGTGCGCACACGAGCGCAGCAACAGCGAGCAGGGAGCGTCGCGCCCGCCGGGTCAGCGGCGTGCGTCGCGGATGATGGCGCGCGATAGCCCCTCAGCTAGCTCGCGATGCCTCGGCACCGCGATCAGGCGTTTGGTGCGAGGGTTGAGGTAGATCGTGTGCCCGTGCCCTTCGCGGACGAACACCGCGCCCGCCGCTTCGATGGTGCGGATGACGTCCGCTCGCTTCATGCCGCCAAGGTGCGACGCACCGCCGTGCGCCGAACCGACGTGCGGCGGCGCGAGGCGCGGCGTGCAGCGTGCGGCGTCGTGCGACGCTGGCGCGCCGCTTCGAGTGCAGCGTACGTCTCGATCAAGTCAGTGACGGCCGAGATGAGGTTTCGGAGCGCGGCGGCTCGCGTGCGCCCCTGGCCGTAGGCACCCGGGAAGGTCGTGACGGTGGCCCACCACAACCGGCCCTCTTGCCGGAGGATGAACCGCATCGGGGGCTGGCGGCGGACGCGTTCGCCACTGACTCGGCGGCGGGCTGAGGCCATGCGTTGAAGGTAGCATCCACGCACGCCAGGGGCCGAGGGTGCCCTACTCAGCGTCGGCCGCCGACCGCGGTACGTACGGCCCTGAGCAGCTCGACGTCCTGCTCCTTCTTCAGCAGCACGCCGAGGAAGGGCAGCTCGCGCACGAGGCGATCGCCGCCGACGCCGCTCTGCATGAGGACCGAGATCCAGGCGAGCAGGGCGTTCAAAAGGGTTCGCGCGAGCAAGGCAAGCCGGCGGCGACGTTACAGATCGCTCCTTCGTGGAGTCATCCTCAGGCGGTAACCGACCAACTTGAGTTTCCAGACAGACGTTCTCGAGTGCCCCAAGTGCCACGGCCGCCTGCGCGTGATGGCCGTCATCACCGAGCGGGACGCCGCGCGCCGCATCCTCGCGCATCTCGGACTGCCGACCGAGGCGCCGCCAATTGCACGCGCGCGCGACCCGAGCGAGGACAACCTCGACGACGACAATGCCGCGCAGCTCACGCTCGACCTTGCGTAGCCTGAGGTGGCCCTACACGCCGAAGGACGGAGCCAGAGCTGACCGTCCGGTTGCCCGTCGCGGGGCGCATCGCGCAGAGGGCGCGCGCCCGAGCCCCTTGTGCGCCGCGCGGCGGCCGTGTGCCTTCCAAAGGCTCAATCAGGCCCACGGCTTGTAACAAACCCCTCGGCACGTTACGGCGATCCCTCCGCTGAACCCTCTTGGCGGGCGGAAAGCGCTAGGTCGTCCTACTCGCCGATGCGACATCCTCGCGTACGATGGGCGAGGGCCATGCGGAGAGTCGATGCGAGGTGCGGGGGGACGGTGCTGTGCGTGGGGGTTGTCGCGGCCGCGGCTGTCGCAACCGCCGTCGTCGGCGGCGGCTGCGGCGGTGGTGGCGGCCACGCAGCGAACGAGAACCCCATCGTCGAGACGCTGACGCTGGGGCTGGAGGGCAACGAGCCGAACGGGCTGGCGCTGCAGGGATCGGCCTTGTACTGGGCGAGCGTCGCATGGGACTCCGACGCCGCACCTCACGGCTCGGGGTACGGCTACCTGCAAACCGTATCCACCGACGGGGGGGGCGTGCGCATCCTGGGCGCAGGGTACCTGCCGGACGCTGTCGTCGCCGACGCGACGAACGTCTACTGGACGACGCTCGACGTCCTGGACGACGCGGGCTCCGCCACGCCCGGCGGACGGATCCAGCGAACGCCGCGCGCCGGCGGGGCGACGACGATTCTGTTCGAGGGATCGCTGATCGCAGGAAGCGGCGACAGCAACCTCTCGGGCCTGGCGCTGGCCGCCAACCACCTCTACTGGGCCGCAAACACGTCGGGCTCCGGCGTGACGATCATGACGATGCCGGTCGACGGCGGAACGGCGGTGCCGCTCGCGGTCCTGCCGGTCGGGCAGAACCTGGATTGCATCGCCGCATCCGCCGACGCCGTCTACTGGGCGACGCACGAGTTCTCGATGAACAACGTCCCATCGGGCTCGGTCATGAAACAGCCCCTCGCCGGGGGCCCACCCGTGACGCTCGCGAAGACCTCGCTGCCCGTGGCCATGGCCGTGGGCCCGTCCGGTGTTTACTGGACGGACAACGGGAGCGTCCGCAGCGTCGCGCTCGACGGAGGCCCGACCGTCCTGCTCGCGTTGGACCCCGACGGGGTGGCAGGCGCCATCGCCATCGACGCGACGAGCGTGTACTGGACCACCGGGAACGGGATCGCCAAGGCGCCGATCGGCGGCGGAAGCCCGGCCACGCTCGTGAGCAGTGGATCGGGCGTCGGCTCCGACCTCGTCGTGGACGACACGAGCGTGTACTGGACGACGGTGGTGCCATGCTCCAGCAGACCGGCGGCGTGCGCGGCGGTGCAGAAGGTCACACCCAAGTGAGATCGAGAGCGCACGCAAACCCCGTTGTGTCACCGAGCGTCCGTAAGCAATCAGTCGACGAGGTACACGATCGGGTTGCTCCAGTCGCTCGTGCCCTTCTTCGTGAGCGTCCTGAAGCGAAAGAGCACCATTTAGGTCGGTGATTCCAGCATCACCACGACGTTTTGGGGCGCAGTTCGGGGACTACGTGACATCCGCGGCGCCTTGCCAGATGGTGGGCATTCCAGCATGAACGGACGCCGCTAACGCGCAGTTCGATCGTTATGTGACTCGCACCGCCGCTTGCTCGCCGCAGACACCAAGGAACACCTTCTCGCCTGATGGACCAAGCGCTCGCGGATCCCGCAACTCCTCGAACGTTCGCTGTGCTCGACGCGCGCAAGGGGAAGCTTCACGCGA
>DATJYG010000323.1:0-5149 GCA_035499695.1 Polyangiaceae bacterium | reverse complement strand
TCGCGCGGCGCGCCGCGAGAACCCGAACTCGCGCTACTTCCCGCGCAACGTGGCCGGGGGCGATCTCTTCGAGGAGTTCGACGTCACGCGCCGGCCCACCTTCTACAAGGCCAAGGGCTGCAACAACTGCACGAACACGGGCTTCACGGGGCGCCGCGGCATCTACGAGCTGCTGCTCGTCGACGACGCCGTCGGCCCGCTCATCCTCAAGAAGGCCGACTCGCAGGCGATCAAGCGCACGGCGCAGGACATGGGGATGGATACCCTGCGCGACGACGGGGCGCGCAAGGTGCTCGCCGGCCTCACCACGGTGGAGGAGGTGCTCGCCGCGACGCAGGAGGACGTCGAGGTCGAGGGGGCGCCGGGCATGCCTGCGAGCGCGGGGATGCGCAGCGCGACGACCACGGGGGCGGAGTAACCCATGGCCGTCTTCGAGTATCGCGGCATCGTCGCCGGCAGCGGCAAGAACGTGCACGGCGTGCGCGACGCCGACAACGCCAAGTCGCTGCGCGCGGCCCTCAAGCGCGAGGGAGTCCTCCTGACGAGCGCGCACGAGGAGGTCAAGGCGCGCGCCGGAGCCCGCAAGGCGGGCGGCGGCGACGCCGGCATCTCTCTCTTCAACCGCGTCAGCGTCGACGACGTCGCGATGATGACGCGCCAGCTGGCGACGCTGGTCACCGCCGGCATCCCGCTCGTCGAGGGCGTCGGTGCCCTCATCGAGCAGGTCGAGAAGCTGCCGCTCAAGCGCGTCCTCACGCAGGTGGTCGACCGGCTCAACGAGGGCAGCTCCCTCGCCAAGGCGCTCGAGGCCCACCCGCGCGTCTTCTCGAACCTCTACGTGAGCATGGTCGCCGCCGGGGAGGCGTCGGGCACCCTCGAGGGCGTCCTCGAGCGACTGGCGGACTTCCTCGAGTCGCAGAGCAAGCTGCGCGGCAAGGTGGGAGCGGCGCTCGCGTACCCGGCGCTCATGGTCGTCATCGGGTCGGCGCTCATCACGGTCATGATGGTCGTCGTCGTCCCCAAGGTGACCGCGATCTTCGAGAGCCTCGACCGCGCTCTGCCCTGGTACACCGAGGCGCTCATCGGGACCTCGCACCTCATCTCCTCGAACCAGATGCTGGGGTTCGTCGTCTCGATGGTGACCTTCACGTTCACGCGCTCGGCGCTGCGCGACTACAAGGAGAGCGAGCGCACCAAGCAGCTGACGTTCGTGATCCTCGCGGTCTGCGCCGGAGCGCTGCTCGTCCTGTGTGCCTTCATGGTCGAATCGCTCGGCCTCTACGCGATCGGCGTCGTGGTGGGGCTGGTCGCGGGCCTGGCGCTGGCCTGGGTCATCGCGTGGGTCGCGACGCCCGCCGGGCGCGAGGCGAAGGACGGCTTCCTCCTCAAGCTCCCGGTGATCGGGGCCCTCGTTCGCATGCTCGCCGTTTCGCGCTTCTCGCGGACGCTGGCGACGCTGCTCCGGAGCGGCGTGCCGCTCCTCAAGGCGATGGACATCGTCAAGAACGTGCTCGACAACGGGAAGCTCGAGAAGGTCATCGAGACCGCCGCGGGCAGCATCCGCGAGGGCGAGTCGATCGCGGGTCCGCTCAAGCGCAGCGGCGACTTCCCGCCTATCGTCACGCACATGATCGCGGTGGGAGAGCGCAGCGGCCAGCTCGAGCAGATGCTCGAGAACGTCGCCCGCGCCTACGACTCGCAGGTCGAGACGCGCGTCCAGGCGCTCACCAGCCTGCTCGAGCCCCTCATGATCGTGTTCATGGGCGGCGGCGTCGGGTTCATCGCCTTCGCGATCCTCATGCCGCTCATCCAGATGAACGACTTCATCCAGCAATAAGGAAGAAGGAGAAGAGAAGAGGTGCGCGAGATGGCAGTCGGCAAGGGTGGCGAGGGACGCGTCTTCTTCCCCTGGGAGAGGCGTGGCGGCCTGCGCTCGCTCTTCGGGCGCGCCCGTGCCCGCCAGGTGCTCCTCCTGGGCGCGGCCGTCGCGCTCTTCTTCGTGCTGCGCGCGCGCGAGCGGCGGGCCGCCGAGGTGCGCGCGACCCGCGCAGAGATCGGCGACGCGAGCCGCGCCATCGCCGCCTGGCGAGCCGACCACGATCACACGTGTCCAGCTTCGCTGGCGGACCTGGTGACCGCCGGCTACCTGCATCATGTCCCGCGTGACGCCTGGGGTCGTCCCCTGCGCGTCACGTGCCCGGGTCGGAAAGATCCGCAGGGGTTCGACGTCTCGAGCGACGGCCCCGACGGCGAGCCGGGGGGGACCGACCGAGTGGAATGAGCAAGGAGAGGAAGATGCGACCCGAGACACTCAAGGCCTTACGACGCGCCGCCTCGCGCGGCTTGACCCTCGTCGAGCTCGTCATCGTCATCACGATCATCGGCGTGCTCACGGCAGCCATCTCGATCGGCGTCATGTCGGCCAAGAAGAAGGCCGACGTCGGCACGACGAACACCGCGTGCAACACGGCACGCCAGGCCACGATCATCTGGAAGACCGGCCACCCGGGTGACGACTGCCCCACCATCGAGCAGCTCAAGCAGGAGGGGCAGCTCGAGAAGAGCTTCAGCGCGAAGGACCCGTGGGGCAACGCCTTCAAGCTGGCGTGCGACACCGACGACATCGTCTGCACGACCGCCGGACCCGACCGGAAGGAAGGCACCGAGGACGACATCCGCCAGCCGCCTGCCGACACGGGATCCGCCAACAAGTGAGCTAGTCCGCCATGCATCGCACCGCGTCTTCGTCTCGGTCCGCTCTCTCGCTTCGCTCGAGCGTGCGGCACCGAGTCGCCAGTCGCGGGCTCACCCTCATCGAGATCCTCGTGGTCCTCGCGATCATGGCGCTGATCTCGGGAGTGGTGATCGGCGGGACGATGCAGCTTCCGACTGCTCGGCTCAAGAGCTCGGCGACGATGATCGCGAGCGCCGTGAAGGTCGCCTACACGCGCGCGACGGCGACCTCGCGGGACATTCGCCTGGTGATGGACTTCGACCAGCAGGCGATCTGGCTCGAGCAGAGCGACGTGCCCATGCTCGTGCAGGGCAAGGACAGGGAGGCGACGGGCGGCGCCGACCCGATGACGACGAAGGAGCAGCAAGCCATCGCCGAAGGCGAGCGCATCGTGAAGGGCGTGCCGATCCAGAAGCCGCGCTTCAGCCCCATCGACGCTACCGGCTTCGGCGACTCGATGGTCATCAAGGGCAAGAAGCCCCTGCAGCGCGGGATCACCTTCCGCTCGGTGCAGACCACGCACGACGACAAGCCGCGCACCGAGGGGCGCGCGTACCTCTATTTCTGGCGAGGTGGGCGCACCGAACTCGCCTCGATCCAGATCCGCATCGGCGACTCGGAGGAGGACTACCAGACGCTCTCGCTCGAAGTCTCTCCCCTGACGGGCACGGTGAAGATCAAGCCGGGCCCGGTGAACCTCGAGATCCCGACGGACGACAAGCAGAAGTCCGACCGGGAGGAGAGCATCTTCTAGCCATGCGCAAGCGTCGCCGCGGCTTCTCGCTGCTCGAGGTCATGATGGCGGTCGCCCTCTTCGGCGCGGTCGTGACCATCATTCTCTCGGCGCAGGCGGGCCTGGTGGCGAGCGACCGCACGGCGACCAACATGAGCCAGGCGATCGAGATCGCCCGCTGCAGGATGAGCGAGATCGAGGAGAAGCAGCTGCGGCTCGGCTTCCCGGAGATCGAGGAGAAGGACCAGAGCACCATCTGCTGCAACGACAGGGAGGTCGCAGGCTTCTCGTGCGACTGGCAGGTCGAGCGCGTGCTCCTGCCGCAGCCCATGGGGCTCGCCGGCGAAGGCGGCCTGAACTCCATCTTCAACAGCGCTCTCGGCGACGCCGGCCTCGGCAACCTCGGGTCGCCGGGGGCGGGGCTGCCGACGTCGCTGCCCACGTCGATAGCAGGCCCCATGGGCACGACGCTCCTCAATCCGGCGGGCGGCGCCGCGCTCGACTTCGAGGGGGGCCTGCAGAACATCGGGCAGCAGCTCGGGCAGGGCTTCGGCGTCGGTGGCGCCGGCATGTCGGGCCTGCTGTCGCTCGTCTTCAGCCTCGTCTACCCGTCCCTCAAGCCGATGCTCGAGGCGGGCATCCGGCGCGTCACCGTGACGGTCCACTGGCAGGAGGGATCGCAGGCACGCGACATGTTGCTGCAGCAGTACATCACCAACCCGTCGCGCTCCGGCCTCCTCGCGGGCCTCGCCGAGGCGGGGGTCGGCGGCGAAGGCGGTCTGCTGACCAACGTGGGCGGGTCGGGAGCGGGCGGTGCCGGTGGAACTCCGGCCGGCGGCTTCGCACCTCCTCCTCTCATCCAGCCCGGCGCGGGGATGCCGCGATGAGCCGCGCTCGCTCGCGAGGCATGACGCTGATCGAGGTCATGGTCGCCGTCGCGATCATGGCCGGCATCGCCGTGCTCATTCACGGCGTCATGTCCTCGCTCTCCAACGGCAAGAAGGGCGAGGGGATGCGCGCCGAGCGCGTCCACCAGGGACGCGAGGCGATGCAGCGCATCGTGCGCGATCTCTCGGCGGCGTACCTGTCGATGCACGTGCCGCCCATCCAGGCGCTGCAGACCGAGCGCACCGCCTTCGTCGGCCGCAGCTCGACGAGCTTCGACCGCATCGACTTCACCGCGTTCGCCCACCAGCGCACCGAGCGCGACTCCCACGAGTCGGACCAGGCGGAGGTCGGCTACTTCGTCGTGAAGGACCCGGACGTCGACGACAAGATGGACCTCGTCCGGCGCGAGCAGACACCCATCGACTACGACCCGCTGCGCGGCGGGATCGTCAACGTCGTCGCCGAGAACGTCGACGAGTTCAAGCTCCGGTACATGGACCCGGCCACCGGCCAGTGGGTCACGACCTGGGACTCGATGCAGGTCACCGGGCAGCCCAACCGCATGCCGCTCGAGGTCGAGATCACCCTCGAGATCAAGGGCGTCGGCACCGACGCGGCGCCCTACCGCTACACGACCAAGGTCTTCATCCCCATCCAGCAGCCCTTGTCGTTCGGGATTCCCCAGTGAGCCCGCTCCCCCCTCCCGGTCAACCGACGCCGGACGAGGCGCGCGGTCGGGCGCGGCGACCGCGACGACGGCGCGAGCGCGGAGTGGCGCTCGTCATGGTGCTCGG
>DATJYG010000322.1:0-12072 GCA_035499695.1 Polyangiaceae bacterium | reverse complement strand
CCGCTCCGACGGATCGGCGGGCGACGTCGTGTTGCCGGTGTCGGACATTGCGAGCCGGCAAGATGACACGACGGCAGGCGCGCTGAAATGGCACGAGCCCGCGGGCGCCCGAAGGCACGCGCGGGCTCGTGGTGCTCTGTTACGTGTGGTGGGCTACGGGAGGCAGAAGCCGATCTGGTAGATCTTCCACTTGCCGGCCTGGCACGTCGTGCCCGAAGGGCAGTCGGTTTGTGACGAGCAAATCTGGACCTCGCCGGCCTGACACGCGGTGGCCGCGCCGCCGCCGGAGCCCTCGCAGACGACGGCAGATCCGCCCTTCGCCTTCGAGTACCCGCAGCCCGGAACCGCCGCTGGCGCCGAGGCATTCTGGATGCAGCACGCCGTCGCGCCCGTCGACCCGTTGAGCGGGCAGTCGCTGATCTGGTTGCACTGGATGGGAATCGCGGCGCTTCCGCCGGCGTCCACGCTGCCGCCGTTGGTGCAGCCCGCCGCGTTGGCGGCGCACATCTGCGGAGCGAACTGGTTGCCGCCGATCCCGCCGCCGAGGCAGCAGAAGCCCTGGCCGGCGTCGACGACGCAGTCGAGCGGGGTGCCGGAGTCGTCCGACGTATACCCGCAGTACACGTCGCCCGGGTTGTTCGCGTGGAGCGACGGGATCGAGCTGTCGCAGGTCGTGCCCGTTCCACCGTCGCCGCCGTCGTCACCGGTGCTGCCGCTGCTGCTGCCGCTGCTGCCACCGCTGCTTCCGCTGCCGCTGCTGCTGCCGCCGCTGTTGGAGCTGCTGCTGCAGGCCACGGCGCCCATGCCGCCGGCGACGAGCGCCATCGTCGCGCCGAAGACCAAAGCCACACTCTTGATGTTCATCGCTGCCGACACCTTTCGTAGTTCTCTGCGCCCCACGGTCCTCCCCAAGAGGGCCCGTCCGTGACGAACGGGGTGCTCTTACCATCGCGCTCAGCGAGGTGCGTGCGACTTATCGCGCTCGATTTTTCTCGTCCGGGCGGACTAGTCGTCGGCGGGCTTCAGTCGCAACAGGCCGTCACCGGCCCTGAAACGGGCCTGACACGCAAGGCGTCGTTGCGAGGGGTCGTCCCCGAAGATGTCGAGCACGTCCAGCTCCTCGTCGCGCGGGGGTTCCAGCAGTTCCGCCCCCTCGAGGACGTCGACGCGGCAGGTGCCGCAGCTCGCGCTCCGACACGAAAAGGGGACGGGCGCCGCGTTCTCGTCACAAAGGTCGATCAGACGCGCTCCCGCGGGGGCGTCGACGACCAGCGCGCCGGTCTCGGGAGCTTCGAACGACACGCGCGGCATCGGCACCCCGGCATTTAGCACGCGCCGCCGTGGACCGGCTCAGCCGTGGGCAGTCGAGCCGGGGCGCTTCGTGAGCAAGATCGCGTGCTCCGCGCGGGGGGTCCTCTCGAACGCCCGCTGCGTCGGCGCGTGGAAGTGGGGCCGCCTCTGGGACGCTCGCGCCACGGGCTCGAGCCCCACGCGGGGCGCGACCGTCGCGACGGCGGCATCGGCGCGCAGCGCCTCGCCGTGCACCGCGGAGTCGGCGACGAGCAGCACGATGCGCGCCCCCGTGCGGCACACGCGCGCCATCGCGCGCAGCGCCGACGCGAGCTCCCGCTCCCACGACGCCCGCGCCTCGGCGGCGCCTCCGAGCCTCGCGTAGCGGCGGCGCGACCCCAGCTCGCCGGCGGCGAGCGGCTGCGCATCGAGCCCCAGCCACCGCATGCGCAGCGCGTGGTGCGCGACGTAGTCGTAGGTGCCCGCGTAGGGCGGCGACGTGACCACCGCGTCGACGGTGCTCGCCTGCACCGTGCGCAGGCGCGTCGCGTCGTCCACGGCGACGCGCGCCGGATGCGCACCCGGAGGAAGGAGGGCCTCGAACGCCGCGAGACGGCGCGCGAGCTCCTCGGTCTTGCGCACGAAGAGCTTCGCCGTGTAGCCCGCGGCGATGCGGCGCGGCGCCGCGTGGCTCGTCGTGTCCGAGGTGCGGCGGCTCACCTTCACGAGGATCGCGCTGAGCACGACGCCGAGCGCCTCGGACGTCGCGCGGTCCGGCAGATCGGCGACGGCGGCGCGCAGCGAGTCGAGCTCGAGGAGCACGTGCGGGTCGAACGTCGCCACGTCCTCGGGCGGATAGCGTCGCGTCGCGCCGGCACGCCGGGCACGACGCTCGTCGGCGACCTTGGCGACGGTTCGCGCCGCCGCCACCAGCGCTTCGCGTGCGTGCGCGTCGCGCGGGGTCGTCTTGAGCGCCGCCAGGCGTACCGCCAGCGGATTGAGGTCGGTGCCCACGGCGCGCCGCCCCGCGATCATCGCCTCGACGAGCACCGTGCCGGAGCCGCAGAAGGGATCGAGCACGGTCGCGCCCTCGTCCGAGAACGCGCGCACCAGCCGCGCCGCCGTCGCCGGGTGCATGCGCGCCGGGTACGTGTGGAAGCCGTGCACGTGGACGCGGTCCGGATCGTCCTCCCGCGCGTCGCCCTCTCCGCGGCCCGAAGGCTCGCTGGCCGGCTCCACGTCGAGCGCCTGCGCCAGCGCCGCCGCGGGCTCGCGGTCGCCCCATCGCTCCACCTCGCCGCCGACGTGGCTGAGCGATCGCCTGCGCTTCACCACCGTCACTGCGCCCTCTTGGCCGCCGCCGCGGAATCCGGCCGCTCCGACTCGGGACGATAGGCCAGGTCCGCGTCGTCGCGCACCTCGACCCGCGCCCGGCCGGCGGCAGAGAGGCGCGCGAGCAGCTTCTCGGCCCGCGTCTCGTCCGTCTGCATCGCCTTCGCCAGGTCCTTCGCCGTGAGCTCGCCCACGCGCGCGCGCATCACCTCTTCGGCCACGTGCGCCCACGCGTCCTCCAGCTTCGCGCGCGCCTCGGCGTTGGCCCGCGCGGCCCGACGTCCGCTCAGCACGGCGAGCACGACCCCCGCGAGCGCGAGCGCCCCGAGCACCACCGCCGGCGTCGTCGGCGCCCCGAGCCCCACGAGCAGCGCGAGCCCCACGGCCATCGACGCGATGGAGCCGAGCACCAGCGTCGCCCCGAGCCACCCGAGGCCGACGGCGCGCGCCCGCTGCGCTCCCACGAGGCTCGCGAGCTCCCCTCCGTCGCGCTTCGTCAGGCCCTCGACCGGCACGACGGGTCCGCCGCACACGCCGCAGCGCCACACGAGCAGCGCGCTCTTCTCCGCGCGCGACACTGCACCGCAGTGCGGGCAGGGGCTCACGGGTGGATGATCGACGTGCCCGGCGGCGGCGTGTACTTGAACGACTCGGGCGGCACCGGCAGGTTGATCTTCGCGTCGTCGAAGTCGAAGCGGTTCCGGTTGCCCTGGCCGTCGATGATCATCACGCGACGCACCTGCGCCGTCGACGCGTCCACGTAGAAGAGGACCTTGCTGTACGCCGCCGTCGGCGTCTTCGGCGTGCCCGCGAGCACCATGCCGCCCGGGAACTTCATCTGGTCGCCGGGGAAGAGCTGGAAGTCGAACGCGTCCGCCAGCTTGCCGGTGCCGGTGAGGAACGAGAGCGCCGCCGGGTACTGCGACTTGTCGAGCCCCTGCTCGTACATCTGCTTGTTGTTCGCCTCGTAGACCTTCACCGTCGCCCCGTCGGAGACGATGCGGTTGCCCTTGGACTGGTCGTCCTCGTACGTCCAGCTCATCTTGCCGGGCTTCAGGAACGTCACGTGGCCGGTCGACGCCTTCTCCTGGTTGTACGCCTTGACCCAGAAGTGCTGGCTGAAGTGGCTCGTGTACGTCTGAGACTGGTCGTAGACGGCCTGCACGCACCCGACGACCTGATCGGCCGTGGCGCCCTGCGCGGGAATGCACGCGGCTTGCGCCTGGGCGGGAACGGGGGCGAAGGCGGCGCCGAGGCCGACGACGAGGGCTGCGAGGACGAGGAGCAGTAGGCGCTTCATGGGGTCGTAGCTCTGCAGAAAACCTATGCCCTTTGGACGTTCGAGACAGGTCCCTTATTGCACGGCCCCGGCCGGCGGGCGAGGGATGTGCTGCAAATGGGTGACAGCGAGCGCGAGGGCGTCGGCCGCGTCGGACGGGGGTAGGGCGGACAGACCCAGCAGCACGCGGATCATGCGGGCGACTTGCCCCTTCTCCGCACGGCCGCTCCCGGTGACCGCGCGCTTCACGAGCGCCGGTGGATACTCGTGTACGCTCAGGCCCGCGCGCGCACACACGAGGAGCGCCACGCCGCGGGCGTGACCCAGCTTCGCGGCGGCGGTCGCGTCCTTCGAGAAGAAGATGGCCTCGACGCTGGCGATGGCCGGCGCGTGCAGCTTCACGACGGCCACGAGCTCGCGCTCGATGCCCACGAGGCGCTGGGCGATCGGCAGCTTCTCGTCCGAGTGCACGACGCCGTGCGCGATGTGCACCAAGCGCGTGCCGCGTCGCTCGACGACGCCCCACCCGAAGTGGCGCGTGCCGGGATCGAGGCCCAGCACGACGTTCGCGTTTGCGCCCGCTCCCTCGCTCCGCTCGGGCGTGCGGGCGACCATCGGCGGCGCCTCTCTCAGCCGGCGTTCTCGAGCGCCGCCAGCTCTTCGTCCGAGATGTCGAAGTCGGCGTAGACGTTCTGCACGTCATCGTGGTCGTCGAGCGCCTCGACGAGGTTCAGGGCGACCTGCGCGTCGCGCCCGCTGACGGGCTTCTTGTTCTTCGGCACCGACGCGATGCTGTTGGTCTTCGCCTTGATGCCGGCCTTCTCCAGCGCCTCGGCGATCGCGTTGACGGTGTCGGGCGGGGTGGTGAGCAGCCACTCGTCGCCGAGGTCCGTGTAGTCCTCGGCGCCGGCGCCGACGCCGACCTCCATGATCTGGTCCTCGTTGGCCGCGGCCTTGTCGAGCGTGATCTGGCCCTTGCGCTCGAAGGCCCACGCGGCGGTGCCGGCGGCGCCGAGGTTGCCGTTGTGCTTCTCGAAAATCTTGCGGATCTCGGCGACGGTGCGGTTGCGGTTGTCGGTGAGCGACTCGACGAGGAAGAGGGTGCCGCCGGGGCCCGTGCCCTCGTACGTGATGTCCTCGTAGTTGACGCCCTCGAGCTCACCGGTGCCGCGCTTGACCGCGCGCTGGATGGTGTCGCCCGGCATCGACTGGCCCTTCGCGTCGGCGATGGCCTTGCGGAGGCGCGCGTTGCCGTTGGGGTCACCGCCGCCCATGCGGGCCGCGACGGTGATCTCCTTGATGAGCTTCGTGAAGAGCTTGCCGCGCTTGGCGTCGAGCGCACCCTTCTTGTGCTTGATTGTTGCCCACTTGGAATGGCCGCTCATGGGGGCGCAGAACCTAGCACACGGGGCTATCATGGGCCCATGCGGCTGCTCGGGGCGGCGGCACGTGCCATGGCGGCGCTCCTCGTGCCCTGCGCGGGCTGTACCGTCCTCCTGCCCCTGAACGGCCTGGAACGGCAGGGTGCCAGCAGCGATGCAGCGCCGGAGGCTCTCGGCGACGTCGCCGTGGAGGGGGGCGGAGGTGACGTCGCGTCCGAGGCGAACATGCCCGATACCGCGGGCGGGTCGGACGCTGCGTCCGAGATGGCCTCGGGGGACGTGGTGACGCTGCCGGACGCGGATGCGGCACCGGGCCCCTTCTGCGCCACGCTGTCGCCGCAGCCGTCCTTCTGCGCCGACTTCGACGGGGCGGCGTTCGACATGGGGTTCTCGTCCGAGAGCACCTTCACGCCGCCCGAGATCGGCGCCGATGCGACCTACTCGGTATCCGCGCCGAACTCGTTCTTCGCCACCATCCCATCGGGCACGGGCATCTCGGACACGTGGGCGTACCTGCAGAAGGACTTCATGACGACCGCCCAGGGGGTGGACCTCGCCTTCGACCTGCGGCCGGTGGACACGGTGTCTGCCGGGGACGCCGTCGTCGCGGAGATCGGGCTCGACCAGGGGCAGCCGACCGAGCACGACGTCGAGCTCGTCTTCTCCACGAGCGCCGCGATCGAGGAGGCCTTCGAGCAGGGCGACGGCGGCTGGGTGTTTCCCCACCACGACTGCTCCACCGCGCTGCAGGTCGGCAAGTGGACGCACGTCGAGATCGTCGTGTCGCTCGCGGACCAGACGGTGCAGGTGAAGTTCGACGGTGCGACGGTGCTCGCCACGACGGCCCTCGACCCGAGCTGGCCCCCGTCGACGACGACGCTCGACGTCGAGATAGGGTTCACCTACGCGAGCGACACGTCGGGACCGTGGACGATGCGCTACGACGACGTGGTCGCCACGTTGATGTAGAGGAGCTCGGGCTCAGGGCATCGTGACGCGCGTGGCGGCGAGGAAGCCGTCGTCGGCCGCGTGGGCGGCCGTGACGAACTGCTCGTAGCCACCGGGGGGGATCGTGCCCGTGGCGACGCCCAGCACGAAGTCGTCCTCTATCTCGTTGCCGTTGCCGTCGCCGGCGACGGCGATGCGCCGGCTGGCCTCGACCAGCCTGGCCTGGAGCTCCAGCGGGCCCGGCATGCGCGCGACGATGGCCCCCTTGGGCAGCTCGATGCGGCGGTGCACGTGGTACTGCACGGCCGTGCTCACGGCGAGGGCGCTCTCGCGGCCGGCGCGCGTGGCGAAGGTGGCGCCGAGGCTCGAGACGCGGGCGTGCGGCCACGACCAGTGCAGTGTGTCGAGGCCGGGGAGCAGCCAGGTCTTGCCCGACTCGAGCTGCGCGTAGCCGGAGACGCTCACGTCGGCGCGCATGCTCACCTGCCAGCTGCCCTCGCTCGAGGAGAGCTGCACCTCGTCCACGTTTGCCCAGGGGAGCCAGGCGAGCACCACGTCGCGTAGCGCGCGCTGGCGCTCGGCGCCGACGATGCGGAAGAGCGCCTCGGCCAGCTCCTGCGCGTCGCGCCCGCGGAGCACGACGGCGAAGGTGCCGCGCGCGTCTCCGTGCGGGTCGAGGGCGAGGCGCACGTCGACCTCGTTGCGCTCGTCGTCTCCGCCGCCGGCGGACGGGAGCTGCGAGACGTTGCCATCGGTGGCGAGGGCGAAGCGGCCCCGGAGCTCGGGCGAGACGCGACCGGCGGGCAGGGGAGGGCCGGCCACGTCGGCGTCGATCCACACGTCCCGACTTGCCTTGACGGGGTCGGCTTCGCCGCCCCTGGGGTCCACGTGAGCGACGAGCAGCGGGTGGACGAAGCGCCCGAAGTGCGGAGGGAACGCAGGGTCGGCGCTGAAGGGGTCGGCCTCGGCGACGCGCAGGTCGCAGGGGATGCCGAGCTCGCGAAGGCCGCGCAGCACGAGCCACGTGCGGCTGCCGTCGTGCGCCGTGATGAAGGTGCGCGCCGTCTGCTGCTGCACCGGGGTGATGCCGCCGCCGTAGTCGCTGAGCGTGCCGGGGTCCGACTCGCGCAGCGCCTTGCCGGCTGCGGTCACGAGCGCCTCGATTGCGGATAGCGCACCCCGCGGCGACTTCTCGCCGTCGGTTCCCACGGCGTCGTGCGCCCAGGCGGCGATCTCGGGGTCGTGCTCGTCCATCGCCGCGATCGTCTCGCGCATGGCGCGCGCCACGTCGCCCCACTCGGCGGTCGAGAAGCTCACGTCGGCGGCGCGGTCCATCTTGGGCACGCCGTCCTCGACCCGCCGGGCCTGCCGGTCGGCGATCTTCCACGAGAGCACGCGCACGCCGCCGTCGGTGCGGTCCTCGGGCTTGCCGAGCAGCGGGTGGCTCCATAGCGAGGTGCGGATCCCGCGCGGGAGGCGAAGCTCGATGTCGGCGTCGTGCACGGCGACGCGGGGCGGCAGCAGGTCGGGAGTGTCGACGCCCGTGTTCCAGGTGTCGTCCGGCAGCGCCCACCCTTCGTAGATGGCCTCGACGACGTCGCCCTGCTCGAGCTGCGACAGGTCCGCGTACGACTGCGACGCGTGCGGCGTCTGGTCCGGCTCGAGGATGCGTCCGTCGTGCTTGAGGATGCGGCGGCGCAGCGAGCGCGAGGCGCCGCGGCCCCACACCTCGGGCGCCGAGGCCTGCGCGTTCTCCTCGACGTCGGTCGTCCCGCTCACGCGGCGCACGTCGAACAGCGTCCAGTGGAGCAGCCCGGAGGGCGCCAGCTCGTAGCGCTCGCGGTGCACGAGCACGGCCGTCGCGGCGCTGGGGAGGATGGGGTTCTCGCGATCCTTGGCGGCGATGCTCTCGGCGAGGCCGTCGTAGGCGGCGGCCGGATCGTCGCCGAGCACCCGGAGGAGCGGGGCGATGGCGGACGGCGCATCGCGCGACGCCGTGGCTGCCGCGAGGAGACGTGCGCGCACCTCCGGGGAGCCGTCGAGCACGGCGAGGGCGGCCAGGGTCCGCTCCGCGGGAAGCATCGCCGCGAAGGTCGCGCGGGCGGTGGCGTCGTCCCCGGCGGCGAGAGCCTCGCGGAGCTCCGTCGGCAGGAATCGCTGCGGCGCCCCGAGCACGCCACGCAAGCGAGTGAGCTCGAGCTTGGCTCCCGGGCGGTCGCCGACCGCGCGCAGCGAGTCGAAGCAGCGCAGCGTGTCGAGCAGCTCCGCCCTCGCGGGATCGCATGCGCGCGCGGCGGCATCGCGTCCCACCAGGGGCGTCGCGTCCCGCACGGCGTCGGCGAGGATGGCGGCACCCGCCAGGGGAGTCCGCGCTCGGTCGACCGCCGCGCGTGCGCGATCGAAGAGCCCCTCGCGTGCGCTGGCTATCGCGTCGAACGCATCGAGGATCGGCGCCTGCGCGCCGCTCTGCGCCTTGCCGCGAAGCTCGTCGAGGTCGCGAAGCGTCTCGATCCCCGCCTCGTCGCGCCCTCGGCGCACCCCCGAGAGCACGGCGTGCTCGATGGCCGCTTCCCAGCTCGTGGGCCACACCTCGAGCACACGCTCGTAGGCGCTCCGGGCTCGCTCGGCCCGCGTGGCAGGCGAGAGGTCGCGCGCCGTGCCGACCGCCCGGCCGTACACGAGCGCCAGCTCGGGCGCCGCGTCGGCTCGCGTCGCGATTCCCCACAGGCTGCGCTCCGCCGAGCGCTGGTTGCCCGTGGCGAGATCCGCCGCTGCGCGCAGAAGGGCCTCGTCACTGCCGTGGCACGCGCAGGGATCGAGCCTCGACACACCGAGCGTCCGCGAGCTCGCCGTCGAGCCCACCTTGGGCGCAGACGTCGGCAGCGGCTTGCCGTCCGCGTCCCACACGTCGATCTCGACGCTGTCGTCCTCCTTCGCCGTGCCGACGCGCGCCACGAGGCGCAGCGTCCCAGGCGTCGCCGTGACGCGCGCGAGCTGCACCGCCTCGCCGTCACCCAGGTCGAACCCGCGCCTCAGGACGAGAGACCCGCCCGCCCGCAGCGTCGCCGCGCCGTGCGCCCGCAGGGCGACGCCGATGGGCTCCGCCTTGTCGACGCGCACGTCGACGACCACGTCGCGCACGCCGGCGCGCGCGCTCTCGGCGGACAGATCGATGGCGCACCCGCGCCCGCGCACCACGACCGGGTGCGCCTGCGTGCCGAAGCGATCCTCGGTCGCGTACGTAGCCTCGAGCCGAGCGTCGGCCTTGTCGAGCGGACCAGGAGCGTCGACTCCCGTGATGGGGGTCCAGCTGGTCGGCCCGAGCACGACCGCCTCCTGCACGCACCCGGACTCGGCACGCCGCGCCGCGGCCTGCCGGGCGTCTCCCGCCCGCTGCTCGAGCACCGTGAGCGCGCGCGCGACGAGCCCGCGCGCGAACGGACCGTGCGCATCGGCCTCGACGCGCTGGAGCTCCGTCGCGATGGGCAGCGTCGTGCGTCGCGCGAGAGCCGCGTCGACGGAAGCATCGCCCATCGCCGGCATCGTGCGCGTCACGAGCGCATCGAGCGACGCCTCGAGCGCCGCGGCCTGCCACGCGTCGCCGTCGGCCGGCGCCGCGGCGCTCGCGACGTCGAGGTAAGCGCGAGCCGCCTGCTGCGCGTCCCCCGTGGCATCGAGCCGGAACGCCGCTGCGTACGCGTGCGCCAGGTTCACGCGCGAAGGAGCCGGAGCCCTCGCCCCCGGTCCTCCGCACGCCGCCGTCACGCAGAGGGCTGCAAGGATCGCCGCGCGCCTCATCGTGCCCCCGCCGCCGGAGTGGGCTCGAGCCGCACGGCCTTGTGCATCAGCGCGTCCACGCGCTGCACCCACGCGCGCCACTTCGGATAGTCGTCCACCGGGATGCTGCTCTGGTCGAACACCGTCGTGCGGTGCACGAGGATCGCTTCCCCGTGCGGGTCGCGCGACACGTCGAGATGCGCGCGTCCGAACGGCCCGCCGTTCTCGTCGCCACCTTGAGGCAGCGCCTCGAAGCGCCACCCCGCCGGCGCCACGACGCGGATCGTCCGCGACTCCTTGCGCGGCGCCATGTAAGGAGGGAGCCACACGGGCTGCGTGCGCTTCACCAGCGGCGCGAGCTGCGACGCGAGCGGCTGCGCCGGCGACAGCGGCACGACGAGCTCGTTGCCCTCGCGCCGCGCGAGCCCGTCGGAGCGTGCGCGCCACGTCACGTCGGCACCGCCGCGCGGCAGATCGCCGCGGAAGCCCACCTTCTTGTCCACCTCGACCGTCGGGAACCAGGGGCCCACCAGCCGGTCCTCCACCCACTGCGCGCGAGCCCCCGGCTCGGTGAGATACGTGCGCATCCAGAACGCGTCGTCCCCGGTGGCGCGCTCGTCTCCCTCGAGGTTCGCGGTGCCGTCGGCGGCGAGCGACACGGTCCACGTGGCGTCGACCCCGTGGTCGTCAGGGGAGCTGCTCGGGAGCTGCACGATGTCCGCCGGCCCGTCCATGCGCAGCGCGACGGCGCGCGCGTCCATCGACGGCAGCGGCCCGAGTCGCGATTGCGGGCTGGTCGCGTCCAGGTACTGCCCGCCGCCGGGGCCCGGGAGGAACGCGATGCCGTGATCGAACAGCGGGATCGCCGCGCCGCGCGCGCGCACCAGCGACGGTTCGTTGGTCATGCGCGTCTGCACCATGACCTCCTGCGCGTCGATGCCGGCGGCCTTGAGCAACGTGATGAGGAGGAGCGCCTTGTCGTCGCAGTCTCCCTCGCGTCGCGCGAGCAGCTGCTGCGGGCGGTTGGGCAGCCACCACTCGCCGCTCACGTAGTTGACGTAGCGGATGTCGTCGGCCACGAAGTCGAAGAGGGCGCGCAGCTTCTCCTCGCGCGTCGTCTTGCCCTTCGTCAGCTTCGCGGCGAGCTCGCGCACCTGCGCGTCCGGATCGGTGAACCCCTGCACCGCCTCGCCGTACCAGGCCCGGAAGTCGTTCCAGTCCTTGAACGTGGAGACGACGAACATCGTGACGGCCTCGGTGAGCGGGGGCATGAGCGGCTCGTCGGGCACGTTGACCGGCGTGTCCCACACGAAGCGCGCGACATGGCGGCCGCCCTCGGTCTTGTTCTCGACGCGGTCGGCCTTGCCGTTGACCACCGTCGCGTAGATCGGCCGGTCGGCCGGCGAGTCGACGACGTCCTCGTTGTAGAGGAGGGGGTGCGTCGTCAGCGATCCCGCGTAGTCCAGCCGATAGAACGGCGGGTCGCCGCGACCGCCGACCGGACCGTCGGTCCACGTGCGGAACGCGACCTCCACCACGTCGCCCGCAGCGAGCTCGGGCCACCGGATGCGCGGCTGCGCGTTCTCGGTCGCCTCCTCGACGGGGAACGCCTCGGTTCCGTCCTTGCGGTGCACGCGCGCACGCAGGATCTCGGTGAGCTCGCCGTCGACCGGCACGTTCTCGTAGAGCTCCTCCTCGGTGCGTGGCGGGATCACGATCTCGCGCGCGTAGTGCACGAGCTCCGAGACGCGGCGATCCGCGTGCATCACGAAAGCGCGCAGGGAGTGGAGCTCGCGGTCGGCCACGTCGGGCGCGTCGGTCGCCGCGGTGCCCGCGGCGCCGTTCGCGCTCGGCGGCGCCGCTTTCGCGGCCGGATCGGAGGCCACGGCCCCTTCGTTCTTCCCCGTCTCGAGCTTTGCGGGAGCCACGCCCTGGCGGCGCGCGAGAATCACCTGCGAGGCCACGAGGTACTTCTCGTCGTCGTGCGCCTCGGCGTCGCGCGAGGAGCCCGCGTGAGCGCGAAGCGCGATCTCGGCGCGGTAGCGGGCCTCCCCCGGCTCGAGC
>DATJYG010000321.1:0-5796 GCA_035499695.1 Polyangiaceae bacterium | reverse complement strand
GAGCGCGACCATCGCGGCGAGGCCCGTCGAGATCCAGGAAAGGTCTCGATGCTCTTGGCGGCTCCGTGGTCCCGCGCGCGGTCGTGAACTCTTCGATGTCGAGATCCAGGAAAGGTCTCGATGCTCTTGGCGTGAAATAGGGGCCGTCCGACTCGACGGCGTGGCCTGATGTCGAGATCCGGAAGAAGTCTCGATGCTCTTGGCGTTCGACGGCCTCGACGAGCTGGATTCGGTCGGCCGCGGCGTCGAGATCCGGGAGAAGTCTCGAAGCTCTTGGCGTAGGCCGCGCCGTTCCTGCGTCATTCCGCGGAGCTGTCCGATGCTTCGCGAGCGGCGGCGATGCGGGCCTTCTTCGCGGCGCCCATTCGTCGAGCCCGAGCCCATCGGTCTGCTCCTTTCTCCTTGGCTCCTGCGGCGTTGTCTTCGTTGCGAGCGCCCACCACGATCTTCGCATCGTTCGGCCGCTCGCGGTAGCGGTTGAGCAGGATGGGCGCGGCGCCGTCGACGTCCTGGTCCCAGGTGTGGCCGCACTCGCACGTGAGCCGCACCTGCGCGGCAGCGTCTCGATCGGCAACGAGCCCACAGCTCGGGCAGATGCGCGTCGAGTCGACCGCCGACACGAGGACCATCTTGGCGCCCTCGCGCGCGGCCGTGACCTTGATGTACTCACGGAGGTAGCCCACGGCGGCCATGTGTCGGTTGCTGCGTGCGGTCTCGTTCTCCGTCGAGTCTTCGCCCACGGGCTTGTGCTCGGCCATCTTGCGCAGATCGAAGTTCTCCAGGACGATCGTCCCGTAGGTCTTCGCCATCTGCTTGGCGAAGCAGCGGTACTTGTCCTTGCGCCGTCGAAGTCCCCACATGCGGCGCGATTCGACGGTCGCCCATTCGTGTCGGTCACGATCGGCCCACGCGGCCACGGCGTCTCGCGCCTTGGACTCCTCGGCGCTGACCTCGGGGCGCTCCTTCATCCAGCGGTGGAGGAGCGACACCATCCTCGCGGGGTTTCGCCACGCGTGCACGAAGCGGCCGGCTTCGGCGAGCCACTCGGGGATGTCCGTGGCCGTCGATGCCCAGTGCTTGAAGCGAGCGCGGACCGCGTCGAACGCGAGGTCGCGCGCGCTCTGGATCTCCTCGTGCTGGCGGAGCGCTCGGATGTCGGCCGGCGACAGCCGAAGCTCCCCGCGCTGACCGACGTCGTCCGACCACGCCGCCACGCGTAGCGATCCGTCCGGCATCAGGCGCCATCCGACGTCGAGCGCCACGATCCCGCTGCGGGGAGAAGTGGCGACGGTCTGCTCGTTTTCGAGCGTCACGCACACGGACCACTCGGGGTGCGGCCCACGCATCCGCCGGTAGATGGCGACCCACGAGATGGTCGCGTTCGCCGGCAGGGGGCGGTGGTAATCGACTCGGCACGTGGTCGTCTCGTCGTTCACCCCGACACGCATGCGAAGCTCACCGTGCCGTGCAGCTCGATCGCGCACCCACCTGGCGGGGGTCCCGTCGGCGCGCATGATGGGCGCGCGCGTCACGCCGTCCGGCTTGTAGCCGACCGTCGGCATCTTGGCAGACCCCGGCGGCGCGATGGGCGGTTGAACCGCGAGCCACTCCTCGGGCCACGGGGGCGACGTCATGCCCACGCGGCTGTCCTTGCCGGTGAGCAAGCCCTTGACCGTGAGCGGCCGGGTGCTCTGGATCTGGACGGCGACGGCGCCCTCGCCGGCCCACCTCGGGGGAGGCAGCGGCGGATCGTGAGGAGTGAACCCGTCGGGCTCGTAGAGCGGAGCCGCGAAGGACGCGCGAGCTGCGCGGTCCACGATGAGGTAGGTGCCCCAGAAGAGCCCCGAGTGATTGCGTGCGTTCTTCTGCAGCTCCCTGGCTTCAGCATCGAGGAGGTCGAGCTTGTTGCGAAGCGCGACCGCCTCGGGGCTCGCGTGGGAGCAGGGCACCGCTTCGCTCTTGGCCTTCCGGCAGTCGGCGCACTGGGCCTGGAGGTTGCGCCTCATCTCGTAGAGCGCATCGCGGCGACGCTTGGTCTCCTCGCGTGCCGCCTTGAGCGTCGCGCGCTGCTCGGGGGTCTCCACCCTCTTGCGGGCTTTCGCGCGGGCTGCGCGCATCCCTGCGACCAGCGCCTCGACACGAGCGTCCGAGACGGCCAAGGCGTCTTCGAGCTGACGGAGGGCTTCGCTCGATGCTCGCCGGATCTCGCGCTCGGCCCAGCGTCGTCCGCGCTCGATGAGGACGAGATTGCGCGCGTACTCGTGGGCGAGGCGCATCTGGTCGAGGACGACGTCGAGCCTCTCGTGAGGCGTGGCGATGCCGTAGCGGTACACTTGGGTGGTCATTGAGGTTCTCCTTCACACGCTTCACGAAGCAGATCCATCCACCGCCATGCCGAGAGCTGCCAGAGCGCGCGGTCGATGGGATCTTCGGCTTGGAGCGCCATCCACGTGCATCGCGTGGCGCTCTGGAGGATCATGCGGGCCAGCTCGTCGAACATCGCGGGTTCTCCCTTCAGCCGTCATCCGGAGGTGGAGGCGGCAACGTCGTGTCTGCGGCGCGTGCGATGAGAGACCTGGCTGCGTTGCGCGCCGCTTGGTCGGGGTAGCCGCGCTCGGAGAGTGCCTCGTCATGCGCGCATCCGGGTCGATGACCCGGGGCGTACTTGGCCATCGAGTGACCGCTCGCGGGGTCGTAGCCGTCGCAGGACGGGCATGTTCGGTACCGGCCAGCCCATTCGCTGACGAGCAGCGCCTGATCGATGGGAGCGATGGATGCGACGGTCACTTCTCTTCCTCGCGGGCTATGTCGTCGTAGATCTTCATGCGATCGGCCAGGTGGATGTTGTCCCAGAAGACCTCGTCCTTTTCGAGCAGGTCTGCCGCTGCCCTGAGGGCTTCCGCGGACTCGTTCGTGTAGCGCACTTTGGACTCCCGACGGAGCCACTCGGCGACGTCTTGCAGCGTCGCCTTGCGCTCGGCGCGCAAGAAGAGACGCGTCACGTAGGCGCCCATCGCGAGCGACTTCTGGCGACGACAGAGCCGCGCCACGGCGTGCGCGAAGGTCGGCGGCGGCTTGGACGTGTAGCCCTTCACGGGCGGGCTCCGCTCGGTGAGATCCAAGTGCCCTCGGGGCGCATCTCGACGTCGACGCCTTCGAGGTGGAGCGGTCCGATGAAGCACTGCGGCGGCTCGACGGACCACGACCCCTTCAGCCGAGACGCGCATCGTCTCTCGCGCTCCTCGTGGATGGCCCTCTCGGTCGTCGCCCGAGCGACGACGATGGCTTCGTCGAGCACGGCGGCGCGATCGTACTGCGCATCGCGCAGGCCCACGTAGACGCCGAACCGGAAGAAGCTCCAGCATGCGACGACGATCATGGTCGCGAGGACTGCGAGCTGGTACCTGACGAGTCTCTCGCGCCACGTCGGGCGCAGCGAAGGGATCTCCATCTCGCGGTACATGTCAGGTGGCCTTTCTCGCGACAGTGCCCGTCGCGTCGCAATGCGGGCATCGAGCCCACTTCGTGTCGGCGCGCTCGCTACGCGCGGACTTCTCCAGCTCGATGGCGCGCGCTTCGAGCGCCGCCCAGAAAGCCTCGGGCTGTTCGGTCTTCAGCTCGTGGACGAAGTACTTCTCTCCGAACTTCCTCGCGCCGAGGCACGTCGTGACGTACACGTAGCACCCACCGCGGACGAACGAGCAGTGCTGCGGCGGCGCATTGATCTTGATCTGCTCGCGGCTCGTGGGCCACGCTATGTGGCACGAGAGATCGGACGCATCCGGCGGCTCAGGTGCACAGCACGGGGTCACGCCGCTGTTGATCGTCAAGGTGAGGACGACGTCCTCCGTCTCGTTCGTGACGGCGAATATCCACTCGTCGTTGTGACGCCCATGTGATGAGCCGGGGTCTTTGCCGCACCCATACTGCCCGCACGGGTGGGCGATGCAGTCCCACCCGGGAACGATGACGGCCTGACGCTTCCTGAAGAGCCCATCGCGCCCCGGTATGATCACGGCCGGTTGCCACTGCCATTCGCCCATCATCACTTTTTCTCCTTGGAGGGCGCTGGCGGCAGGGCCGTGAAGACATCGAGGGACGCGATGCGCGCCAGGAGCTTCGGCGTGGCTTGCTTCGAGAACGCATCGAGGCGCTCTTGCGTCTCGCGGATGGTCTTGGCGATCCGCTCGATGCCTGCCCACGCTTCGTCCGAGTAAGGCATCTCGTACTCGACGTCGTTGTCGCTGACGTAGACCTTGTGGACGTCGCCCAGCCGTGCGCGCGTCTCGCGCATCTGCTTCTCTTTGTCGTCGGCGCGCTTGCGCTTCTCCTCGGGGGTCCAGCCGTGAACGTCGCGGCGAGCGGCTTTGATTCGCACCTCGAAGTCGGCGGAGTGCTCGCGCTCGATGGTCTGCCTCGACTTGAGCGGGTCCTGAGCGCGCTCACGCCGGAAGTAGTGGAAGGAGCACGACGCACCGAAGACCGGCATGTTGTTGTGCCACGAGAACAGATCGCTCTCGTCTCTTCGCTGCTTGGGCGCTTGGATGACGATGACCTCGCGCCAGGCCGTCTGCGCGACCCGCGTGAGGGCCTCGCGGGTCTTCTCGATGGCCTCGGCCTTCGTGTCGGCTAGGACACGCTCGTTGCCGACGTCGGCGAAGAAGAAGCCTTCCTCCTTGTTGAGGTAGAGGTCTGCGCCGAGAGAGCCGCCCTGAGGGGCCTGTACGCGTTCGATCTTGGAGATGTTGTTCGAGCCCATGGTGATGCCTCAAGCCGTCCTTCGCATCGCGTCTTCCACGAATGCGCGAGCGTTCGCGCCGCCGTCGCGCAGGTAGTCCACGAGGCGGCACTCGACCTCCCAGCACCCATCGCACCGCTCGGTGTCGGTGAATGCCGTAGGCCTCTTGCACGTGGCGCAAGGAACCCACGGGATGCGCTGACGGTCGAGGCGCGCCGCCATCTCCTTGTGGACGTCTTCCCGTCGTTGCTGCCGTTGCTGCTGTTCTTCAGGTGTCATCGACATGCCTCCGTGAGCATCGCGCCGAGGACCGTCACGGCCACGGCGCACTTCACCGCGACCACGAAGAGATCGAGCCACGGCTTCTTCATGCGCTCCAGGTTCATCGGCCGATCCGGGCGAAGTGCTCGTTGAGCGCGAGGACGATGAGCCGCGCGTAGCCTTCCTCTAGGCCCGAGACGGACGCGATGGCGTCATCGTTCGCGTCGTGGATGCGCCACCGGCCAGAAGGTGAAGACTTCGTCGGCGGAACGAACTCGCAGCTGAAGGGCGCACGAAGCCGTGCCATCACGGCAGCGTCGATCTCCGGACGAGTCACCCAGCCTTCTTTCTTCTCTTGAGCCATCGGCTTCGCCTTCCTACGCCGTGATCGAGTAGACGTCCTGGACGATGCCGCGCTCCTGGATCTCGACGATGACGCTCTCCTGCTTGAAGTGCTCGCGGAGCGCGGCGCCGAGGCTGTTCACTTCGTTCGTGAAGTCGCCCTTCGTCTTGCCCTCGACGTCGATGATGATGATCTGGACCGAGTTCTCCTGGATCACCTTGCCGTCGGCGCTCTGCGTGTAGACCCCGCGCTGCGCGAGGAACGACGCGTCGGGCAAGGTCCCCTGCTCCTTGCGGATCTTGACCGTGTCGCGGACGACCTCCTCGATCGTGTACGTGGGCTTGTCGCCGACGTTGAGGCCGAGGAAGATGCGAGCCGTCAGGCCTCCCCCTCCGATGCGCTCGATGGGGTTGCGCTTCGTGCCGGCGCGCACCGAAGCTCCCTCGAAGCCGCT
>DATJYG010000320.1:0-28832 GCA_035499695.1 Polyangiaceae bacterium | reverse complement strand
ACATGCCTGACGCGTCCTCGCCATCGACGGCGACGATGCGATCACCTTGGCGCAGTCCCGCGCGATCGGCGGGATCGCCGCCGAAGAGCGACGCGACGAAGATGCCGTCCGCGTTCTGCCCCAATCCGGCTCCGATACCGGCCAGCTCGAGCCCGGCGCCGCCGTTCGCGGCGCTGATGGTGACGTCCTGGGTGAGCGTCTGCCCTGAGTCGACGCGCAACCCCGGCACGAGCCTCGTTCTGTAGCCCTGCTTCTGGACGCGCAGCGTGAAGGGTCCCGAAGGGGCGCCGTCCAGCCGGTATGCGCCGCGTTCGTCGCTCGTCGCGCTCGCTCTGTCCTCGAGCACCGCGCTCACGAGGTCGAAGTGCAGCTCGGCTCCCTGCAGCGGCGCCCCGTGATCGTCGCGCACGTGTCCGACGATCGATCCGCCCTGGAGGAGCACGATGCGCACACCCGTCGTGGTGGCCCCGCCGCGGACCTCGATCGAGTCGGACCGCGTCGCGGGCTTCCCCTGTGCGGTCGCAGTGAGCACGTAGCTTCCGGGAGGAAGATGGTCGAGCGAGAAGGCCCCTCGTGCGTCCTCGAACTCCTGTGCGCCGCGTCCGCTCCGGTGGCCCGAGTACGACTCGATTCCGAGGCTGAAGCTCTGGATCCCTCGGCCGCGATCGTCCACGACCGTGCCCGAGATGGCGCCTCCGGCTCTCAGGCGCAGGGTGAGCCGACCTGCCGTCGGCACCATCGCGGGATCGCTGGGAGCGAAGTCGTCGGCTTCGGCTTTCACCTCGCAGCCGGTGGTCGAGGCGGGAAGCGTGAAGCTGCCGTCTTCTCCGCTCGTCGTCTTCGCCTCCGATGCGGTGCCCTCGCATGCGACGACTCGGGCTCGGGCCGCATTGCCGTCCGGATCGATCACGCGCCCCTCGATCGGTGGCCCTGCCTCGAGCCGCACCTGGACGACGACCTCCGGCCGGTCCTGGCGCTGGCCGAGGTCCACGCGCGCCGTCCGGTAGCCGGCGGCCACGGCGACGAGCGTCGTCGCCTCGTACGGCACGACGGGCAGTCGGAACGCTCCCGCTTCGTCACTGAGGGCGCCGTGCGTCTTCCACGGGACACCATCCACAGAGAGCGAGACTCCGGCGACGGGATGGTCCTTCTCGTCGACGACGGTGCCGCGCACCGCTGCCGGCGACAGCACCAGCGTGACGTCGATCGTCGCTCCATCCGTCAGTCGCAGCTCGGCGCTGGTGACGACGCCCTGCGGGTCGTGGTCGGCCACGATGCGTACGCGCGAGGCGAAGGTAGGCGTGTCGCGGAAGGTGAAGCCACCCGACTCATCCGCCGCGGCCTCGGCGACGACTCCGTAGGGCGGAGCCGTCGAGAGGAGCCTGACCGCGGCACCATCGACGGGTGTTCCTTCGGAGTCGAGGATGCGTCCGCGAATGGTGGGAGGCGGGGCCGGTGCAGTCGGTTCTTCGCGGGACACGCCCGGCGCAGAGGAAATGCTGGCGCCCTGTGCGCGCTTCGGCGTGGTCGGCGTGGGCTCGGAAGACCGCCATGCGACGACCGTGACCAGGATGGCCACGAGCGCCCCGACCGCGAGCGTCCAGCGTCGCCTCGACACGCACGGATTGTAGCCAGGAGGAACGTCAGGCAACCAAGCCCGGCGGCCACGTCTGCATGGCGCTCCGGAGCTGCGCCAAGCTTTCCGCCACCGGCCGCGCCGTGTCGAGCACGACGTGCTCGTCCGGGCAGATCTCGTCGGGCGGCTCGAAGTGGGCCCGGAAGTCCTCGAGCAGCGAGAGTCTCGCGTCGGAGACGCCCGCCTCGATCTCGCGGCGCACCAGTCGCTCGCGGGTCACCTCGGTGCTCGCGCGGCACTCGACGAACCGGAAGGGCACTCGCCGACTGTCGGCGAGAGCGCGCGCCAGCCGACGCATCTCTCGAGTCCGGAACGACGCGTCGACGACGACCGGACGCCCCGACGCGAGCACCACGCCCGCGCGCCGAAGGAGCTCGCCGTACACGCGGTCGGTGAACGCCGGGTCGTACGCACCGCTCCAGGAGCCTGGTTGCAGGTGGACCGTGGGGCCGACGCCGAGCATGTGCTTGCGCGTCCGGTCCGCCTCGACCACGGGCGCACCGAGCTCCATGCTGATGTGGTCGGCGATGGTGCTCTTGCCCGAGGCGACGATCCCTCCCACGCACACGAGCATCGGCTGCAGGAGAGAGCGGCGGCCCGCGGAGAGGGCGAGGAGCAGGTAGCGTCGGGCCTCGGTGTCGGCGCGCGCCCGCAGCGCGTCATCGGCGCCCTCGTCCGCCGCGAGGAGCATCGAGACCTTCGCGCGCACGTAGGCCCGGTAGCTTTCGTAGAAGTCGACGACGGCGTAAAGGTCGAAGTCGTTGCTCTCGCGCGCGTAGCGGGCGAGCAGACGCTCGGCGAGATCGACGTGCCCGTGCCATGCCAGATCCATCGAAAGGAACGCGAGGTCGGCGCAGACGTCGGCGAACCGGAAGCGGTCGTTGAACTCGATGCAGTCGATGATCGTCGCGTGCTCGCCGTCCAAGTAGACGTGCTCGAGTCGCAGGTCGCCATGCCCGTCGCAAATGCGCCGCGCATCGATGCGCGCCCGCAAGAGGTCGCCGTGCTCGCGGATGAAGGTGGTCTGCTGAACCTCGATCTCGCGCGCCTGCGCCGGGCGCACGTGCCGCGTGACGTCGCGGCGCGTTTGGGCGAAGTTCTCGACGACGTTCGCCTCGACCGCCTCGGGGATTCCGAAACGAGACGTCTCGGCGTCGCATCGCGCCGACGCGTGGAAGGTCGCGAGCTGCCGGGCGATGGCGTCGATGCTCTCTCCACGCAGCTGGCCGCGCGCAAGCAGCTCGTCGGCGCGTGTTAGGTCGTCGAGCCGCCTCATGTGGACCGCCCAGTCGACGGTGTCTCCGTCGCCACCGATCGTGTGCACGCCGTCCGGCCCGAGGCGGACCGGGCAGACGCCGAGGTAAACGCGAGGCGCAAGACGTGCGTTGAGCTGCACCTCCGCGTCGCAGGCCGCTTTCCGCTGCTCGCGGGTCCTGAAGTCCAGGAAGCCGAGGTCCACCGGCTTCTTCACCTTGTAGACGTCGTCCCCGACGAGAAAGACCCAGGACGCGTGCGTCTCGGCGAGCCGCACGTCTCCCCGCGGGGGCCCCGGAAAGGCACTCGGGCGCAGCAGGTCTTCTCTGAGGGCTCCCATTACGCCGCCTGCTTCCGCCCAGTGCATCGCGCGTGCCGAGGCTTGTGTTCCAGCCGCGCAGGCCGTTCACTGGCCGCATGACGTGGCAGCACCTCCTCTTGATCGCCCTGCTGGCGACTTCACCTTGTCTCGCGCTCGCCTGCGGCGGGAGCTCGACGTCCAACGGATCGCAGCCGCTCGGCAACGACGCCTCGACCGACGGGCACGTGGAGCCGCTGGAAGCCGGCTCCGCCGACGCGAAGGATGGGTCGAGCTCGGGAGACTCCTCCGCGGATGCTGGAGCCGACGTAGACAACGGCGCTCCCTCGACGAACTACCCCGCGCCCCACCCGCCGCTGCCACAGCTCACCAACGCGAACAACGGGCCGGTGCTGACGTCGCCGAAGATCTACTTCGTCTTCTACCCGAGCTACCCGTACGAAGCGGCCCTCCAGGCCTTCGCACCGAAGCTGACTGTCTCCACGTACTGGACGACGACGACCAAGGAATATGGCGTCGGTGCGATCAATTACGCCGGCACGATCGATCTCACGGGACAGACCCCGCCGCAGACGATCTCGAGCACCGACATCCAGTCGTGGGTCGAGAGCGAGATCGCCAGCGGCGCGTTCGGCACGCCGGATCCGCAGGCCATCTACACCATCGTCTATCCGCAGGGGACGACCATCACGCAGCCCAACCCCGTCAGCTCGCTGCTCGGCACCGTGCAGAGCTGCGTCGCCTTCGGCGGCTATCACGACGACGCGCAGGTCACGCCCGACGGCGGCGGTGCGACGGCCAACTACGCGTACGCGGTCATCCCGACCTGCACGACGTCGGTCGACGCTCTCACCGCGGTACTCAGCCACGAGTGGATCGAGGCGTCCACGGACCCGCAGGTCACGGCGAACGGCACCTTCACGCTGAGCGGAGGCCCGAGCTCGGCGTACTTCGACGTGGACCAGGATCACTTCGTCTGGGCCGTGCTCGGCGGAGGCGAGGCGGGCGACCTGTGCGAGCCCGAGGGGGCCGGCGCGTACTTCACCCCGCCGGACATCGGCAACGCCGTGCAGCGGACGTGGTCCAACCTGGCGGCCATGGGCAGTCACGACCCGTGCGTCCCCGATCCGCTTGCGGCCTTCTTCGACAGCGCGCCGGTCCTGAACGAGACCGTGACCTTCACGTCGCCCCTCCTCACGTCGTCCATCACCAGCAAGGGCGTCACGATTCCCATCGGACAGAGCAAGACCATCGAGGTCGATCTCTTCAGCGATGGCGACACCGGTGGCCCGTGGACGGTGCAGGCCGACGACGTCCTCTACAAGTACTACGGCAGCTACGGACTCCCGCAGACGCTCACGTTCTCGTGGGACCGCACGTCCGGCGTGAACGGCGAGAAGCTGCACCTCACCATCAACGTCACGCAGGGGTCGATCGTCGGCAACGGCCACGCCTTCATGATCACCTCGACGCTCGGCGGCCGCATCGCGGTGTGGCCTGGCCTCGTCGTGGAGTGATGCTGTAGCCTGCAAGGGTGCGTCGTATTGCACCCGCCGTGACCGTCTTGGTCCTCGGCGCGTGCGCGCATCCCGCGCCGATGCAGCGGCCGGTCACGAGATACCACGTACCGGAACGCCCACCAGGTTCGCCTTGCTTCGAGAACCAGGTGCTCGTCGACGAGCGCGTCTGCGTCGACAAGTACGAGGACTATCTCGTGGAGATCGACGAGCGCGGCGAAGAGCACCCTCATTCGCCGTACGAGATGGTGGGCGGCAAGCTCGTGGTCGCGCGCGTGGCGCCCGACGTCGTGCCGCAGGGGTACATATCGCAGGTGCAGGCGAGGGACGCCTGCGAGAGCGCCGGCAAGCGCCTCTGCAAGGCGGACGAGTACATGCGGGCCTGCCGCGGCCCGAACAAGAACGACCTGTATCCGTACGGCGGCATGCAGCGGAAGGCAGGGTGGTGCAACGAGGGCAAAGGCAGCTTCGTCGCCCTCGCGTTCGGCATGGACTTCCGGAAGATCACGTACGAGAACTTCAACGATCCGAAGCTCGATCAGATGCCGAACGGCCTGGCGAAGACCGGCGCGTATCCCAGGTGTGTGTCACCCGACGGGCTCTACGACATGGTCGGCAACCTCGACGAGTGGGTTGACGAGGAGTCGCACGGCCACGGGCGCTTCCGCGGCGGGTGGTACGGCGACGCCGAGAACAACGGCCCCGGGTGCACCTACGTCACGAGCGCCCACGAGCCGACGTACCACGACTACTCCACCGGTTTCCGCTGCTGCGCCGATCCCGCGCGGTAGGATACTGTCGACCCCGTGCCCTCGTCGATGCTCCCGCCGCCGGATGTCTCGGCACGGCCCCTTCGGCTGACCGTCGAGCGCACGATGCGTGCGCCGCCTCGCGTCCTCTACCGCGCGTGGACCGAGCGGATGGACGCCTGGTTCGCCGCTCCGGGCACCGTGTTGATGCGCGCCGAGCCCGATGCGCCCTATTTCTTCGAGACACGCTTCGAGGACGGCCGCCATCCTCACTATGGGCGGTTCCTCCGGCTCGAGGCCCCCGCTCTCGTCGAGATGACGTGGGTCACGGCTGCGACGGGCGGGACCGAGACGATAGTGACCGTGGAGCTCGACGCCGAAGGCGAGGGCACGCGGCTCTTGCTGACGCACGCGGGGTTCGCCGACGAGTCTTCGCGGGACCGTCACGAGAAAGCCTGGCCGCACGTGCTCGCCCACCTCGACGAGCGCGTCGGACCGGATTGAGCCCACGACGTCGGGCTCAGGGCACCTTGCACTCGGGAGGCGGGGTGCACGGGCTGTGCTTGCACGCGCGAGCCTTCTGCACGAGCGCGCGCTGCGACGCGCTCCGCCAGTCGGGCCCCGTGCCGGCCATGCACGCGGCGACGACGTCGTTCACGTCCATCGGCGCCGCGCGCACGCCACACCAGCCGTGAATGCACTCGATCATCGTGGTCTCCCCGCGGGGCGTCGGGCAGTCCGAATCGGCGTTGCACGTCACCGGCCGGCACCCCTCGTACACGGCGCGAAGGCCCGTTCCGTCCCGGTAGCCGTCGCACACGCGCGCGAAGTGCGTGTCGAACCAGAGGCCGAACGCGGGCGTGCCGTACGCCGGGTTCGCTGACGCGAGCGGGACGACGCCGGCTTTCGCGGGATCGACGTAGGCCACCGCGCCGCTGCCGCCCCGCTCGTAGAAGCTGCGGCCCTCGGTGTCGCGGAAGGTCCCGGAGTGGGCGGTCGCCGCGGGGGTCGGCGCCGGCTTGGTCGCGTCTGTCGCGGGCTTCGTGGTGACCGGCGGCGCCGAAGAGGCGTTCTTCGTCGCGGTCGACTTGGCGACGAAAACCCAGACGAGGATGATGCCTCCGGCGACGGCCCAGAAGAGGGCCTGGCTGTTGCGTGTGCGCCGCGCACGGACCGCCTGCAGGTGCGCGAGCTCGTCGGCCGCGCCTGGCGGCCCGAACGCGGCGTCCGCGGCCGAAGCGCCGACGCCCCGGTAACCGCCGACGCCCTGCTGGGCCATCGCCGCCATCCGCTCGGCCCCGAGCTCGGCGCCAACCTGACCGAGGCGCGCACTGAGGTACGCCACCGACTCGGTCAGCGTCCTGACGTCGTACGCGTTGGTGATCCTGCCACGTTTGCGGATGTGCAGGTTGCCGGCCGTGACGTCGATTTGGCAAGGCATCATCTGCAGCACGCACGCGCGCAGGTGATCGTCGAGCACTGCGCGCACGACGCCGGCCGGCGCGGCCTCGACGACCACGGCGGCGTCGAAGCGAGGATCGCCGATCTCGACGTCGATCTCGACCCCGCGCTCGACGCGGCGCTGGTCGCCCGAGTCCTGCGGGAAGAGGTGGATCTCGCATGCGGGCATGCCCGCGGGCGTCGGCGCTTCGAGGACGGTGTGCGGATGCGAGTGCTTGCCGCCCTGGTAGATGGTGCACGTCATGCGGACGCCCTGCACCGTGCCGATCACGGTGTCGTCCCCCTTCACGCGGGCGTCCGACGAGCCGGCGGCCACGAAGGCGTTGCACAGCCCCATGGCCTCCCTTCGGCGCAGCCATATGATGAGGGCGAAGAAGCCGCCGAAGATCAGTACCGTCAGGAGGAGCGCGGGAACCTGGGCCATCGTGTCTCCTCATTTGTCCCGTACGTTGAGCGACATCTTCTTCACGTCGCTCGTGCCGGGTCCGACGGTGGCGGTCACCTTCAGCGTCACCGGGCAGCGGCCAGTGCGGGGAGCTGGCAGTGCAGCTTCAGCTCGCAATCGCCGCTGTGCGAGTTACCGGCGGACACTTTGGTCCCACAGACCGACTCGGTGGTGTCCTTCGTGTCCCACGACACGTGGCCGGAAGGTGCGCCGCCCGCGACGACGTCGATCTCGTAGCGCGCCGCGAAGTGGGACTGCGAGCCGCCTGTCCACTTGCCGTCGGTGTCGGCCCACAGGAATACGGGCGCGCCGGTGGACTGGAAGTGGGCTTCCGCGGTGCCCCGGCCGCGCAGGTCCGCGGTGCCCGGCAAGTTGCCTCGGCAGCCCGCGAGGGCGACCGCACACGTGACGACGAGGGTTTGCACAGTACCAAGCCTACACGGCTTGCCCGGGTGGGCTGAGTCGAGCTATCCGGTGCGCGTGGTGGAACAGGTTCGCCTGAACGGTGCGCACGCCGATTCGCACGTGGACTCGCTCGCCGAGACGCAGGCGCGCGTGGTGGTCGAGAGGGCGCGCGCGGCTCAGGCTCGGTGGAGGCTCGCGCCCTTGGCGGAGCGCGTCGGCGCGCTCACGAACGCCGCCAAGCAGATGCTGCGTCATCGCGCCGAGGCAATCGCCCTCGCTCGCGAAGAGATGGGGAAGGTCGCGGCCGAGGGGCTGTTCAACGAGGCGCTCGGCCCGCTCGACACTGTGAAAGGGTGGGCGGCCATCGTCGAGCGCGCCACGGAACGCGAGGCCGTGCGCCTGAACCCCATCGGATTTCCCCGGAAGCGGGCGTACGTGGACCTGGTCCCACGCGGGGTCGTCGGAGTCATCGCGCCGTGGAACTACCCGGTCGCCGGCCTCTATCGGTCGACCATTCCGGCGCTCATGACGGGCAACGGCCTGGTGCTCAAGCCTTCGGAGCACACGCCGCGAACGAGCGCTTGGTACGCCGATCGCCTCGCTGAGGCGCTGCCGGAGGGGCTCGTGCAGGTGGTGCAGGGCGACGGACGCGCCGGCGCCGCGGTGATCGACGCGGGCATCGACGCGTGCGTCTTCACCGGCTCGCCGGAGGTAGGGCGCCTCGTGCGCATCCGGTGCGCCGAGCGCGGCATCCCGAGCAGCGTGGAGATGGGCGGCAAGGACGCGGCGATCGTCCTGGCCGACTGCGACCTCGAGCGAACCGTCGCCGGCGTTACGCACTGGGCGCTGAGCAACGCGGGGCAGGCGTGCGGGGCGATCGAGATCGTGTACGTCGACGAGCGCATCGCCGATCGCTTCGTCGAACGGCTCCAGCGTGCGTGGACACGGCTGCGCGTCGGGATCGACGTGGCACCGCTCGCGAGCCGCGAGCAGCTGGAGATCGTCTCGGCCCATGTCGAGGACGCCCGCGCGAAGGGCGCCGTCGTCGTGTGTGGCGGTCGCGTGGGAGACGCGCCGCTCGCGTACGAGCCCACGGTGCTCGACCGCTGCGACGACCGGATGAGGATCGTGAGCGACGAGACCTTCGGCCCGGTGCTCGCCGTCGTGCGCGTGTCGGGAATGGCCGACGCCGTCCGCCGCGTGAACGAAGGCCGATACGGGCTCGGCGTGTCCATGTGGACCGCCGACGTCGCTCGCGCCGAGCGCATGGCCGATCGCCTCGAGGTCGGCGTTGTGAACGTGAACAACCACGCCCTGTCGGGCGCCATCCCCGCGCTGCCCTGGAGCGGCACGCGCGACACGGGGTTCGGCGTGGCCAACAGCGCGCACGCGCTGTCGATCTTCGTCCGGCCGCGCGCGGTCGTCGTCGATCGCGCGAAGTCGCCGGAGCTCTACTGGATGCCCTACGACGACGCGCTCCTGGAGCTCGGAAACATCCTGGCCGACGCGCAGCTCATGCACATCGAGCGCGCCTGGAAGATCCCGCTGCTCATCCGCAAGCGACTGCGCGTGCTTCGAAGCTTCTTCAGCTGATCCGCGTCGCGATGCGCTCGGCCGCGCGCGTCGCCATCGCCATGATCGTCAGCTGCGGATTGACCCCGATGGGGCCGCGTACCGTGCTGCCGTCCACGATGAAGAGCCCCGGGACGTCGTGCACCGCGTGGTCGGTGTCGACGACGTTCGTCCTGGGATCGCGGCCCATGCGGCACGTGCCGAGCGGGTGGTAGCTCGTCCACACGAAGTCGGCGGGTCCGAGCTTCTCCTTGCGGAAGGCGTCGAGCCCGCGCTGGCCGTCGACCGGGGGGTGACCGACGACGAAGGGGTAGAGACGCTTGGCGCCGGCCGCGAGCGCCATCTCGCTGCTGTGGATCATTGCTTCGTGCATGCGCCGCACGTCCTCGGGGTGCAGGTTGTACGTCACCGCCGGCAGGCCGCTGACGTCGCGCCATACGCGTCCGCTGGCCCGCTCGTCGCGCACGAGCAGCCCGAAGCAAGCGAGGTGATCGATGCGATCGACCGCCTCCATCAGGCGCTGTCCCGAGAACGGAAAGATGACGCCCGATACGTTGTAATCGGGCTGCGCAGCGAGGATGAGGATGCCCTCGCGCAGGAACTGGTCGCACCCGTAGCCTTGCGGGATGTGCGAGGCACCGCGAATGGGCTCGTCGGCCGCCGCTGCGTACCCGGTGCTCGGGTGCAGACTCAGGTTGCGACCCACCTGCCCGCTGGAGTTGCCGATGCCCTGGGCGAGGAGCATCAGCGGCGTAGGCAGCGCGCCGCCGGCGAGGATCACGGCCTTCGCGCGCACCTGCACGCGTCGCCCCAGCGGAGACACCGCTTCGACGCCCGTCGCCCGCCCTTGCTCGACGAGGACCCGCTCGACGCGCGCCCCGGTGAGGAGCATCGCGCCTCGACCCAGCGCTGCCGGCACGTAAGAAAGGTTCGTGCCTCGGCGAGCGTCGGTCCGACAGCCGAAGTCGCAGAAGCCCTTGCCGTCGCACCCCGGTGCGTTGCGCGGGACGGCGAAGTGCTTCCAGCCCATCGCGTCGCAGCCGCGCGCGACGAAGTCGGAGATCGGCCCGATGACCGACCGCGGAGACGGCTCGACCTCGAGGAAGCGCTCGACGCGCGCGAAGTAGGGCTCCATGGCCGCGGGCGAGAAGTCGTCGCATCCGATCTCGTCGGCCCAGCGGTCCAGCGTCCACGAGGGCGGGCGGAAGCACGTGCCGCCGTTGATGGCCGTCGAGCCCCCGACGAGGCGCCCCATGAAGATGGGCATCGGCGAGTTCCCGAGCGTGAAGGCGCCGCGGTAGAAACGCCGGTGGGCTTCCACCGAGCGCCCGTCGAACGCGTCGCGCCGGTGCAGCTCACCCTCCTCGACGAAGACGACGGCGTGTCCGCGTTCGGCGAGCTCGCGCCCGACCACGCCGCCTCCCGCACCGGTGCCGACGACCACGACGTCGCACTCGAGGTCGGCGTCTTCCACGGTGTCGGCCCTGTGGACCTGCGAGAGCCAGCGGGGCTGCTCGAGGTCGCGCACGACGTTGAGCGAGCCGCCCATCGAGGAGTAGACCTCGCGCCGATCGAAGTGCACGAACTTGTAGAGGAGCGAGACGACCGCGAGCGGCGCCTTGAGGACCGGGTCGCGTTGCCAGCGCACGAGCAGCTCCTCCTGCTTGGCTGCCCCGAGGGCAGAGAACGGCTTGCCCGCGTAGGCGATGGCCGCGGCATCCATCGCGCGGAACGTCGCGCCGAAGCCCGGCACGAACATTGGGTGAAATTCCCGGAGCACCGCCATGGCGCGCTCGAAGGTCGCCTCGTCGGCAGCAGGCACGCGACGAGAGCCCGGAATGATCGCCTCCGCAAGCGCCAGCCCGGCCCGGTACTCCGAGGGGCTCAGGGGGTCATCGCGAAGCGGGGCAACCGCGGCCATGTGCGGCGCTTCTTATCACAGCCTCCCGGCATCGCATGGCCCTGTCCGAATACACCCATGCTGTCTGCAATTTTGCGCTGCCCGGGCGAAAAGCGACGTGGCGAGGCTCGTTCGGGTCGAACGCCGCCTTGCGCGATCTACAGTTACGCCGTCGGATGCGGGTTGCGGTCGTCGTCTCCCCCTGGGATCAGGACGCCTCGGACGCCGGCACGTGGTCGGATGCCGTCGCGTGGCTCGGCGCGTCGCTGGGCAAGATGGGGTTCCGAGTCGCCGTCGTGGACGGCGTCGAGGACCTGCAGGCGGACCTCGTTCGCGCTCTCGAGGGCCTCTCGCAGGACGACTCCGTGCTCCTCCATGTGAGCGGGCACCTCGCGCGACGGGGAGTCCTGCGCGTCGCAGGCGGCCGGTGGTTGCCGCTGCGCTCCGTGGGTGAAGCGCTCGCGGGCCTCTCGGTCGCCGACGTGTCGGTGTTCGCCGAGCTCGTGCACGAGGACGACGCGGACGACGCGCTCGTCGCTGCGGACCACGTCGCATCCATCGTGTCGGCCATCGGGGCGCGCGAGCGCGGCTACGGGATGGTCGCGGCAGTGCGGCCGGCGACGACGGGAGTCGAGGGCGTGCCGTTCACGAGGTTCTTCTTCGACGTCGCCGCCGCGTCGAGTCGTGAGGAAGCGCTGCTGTCGACGCTCTATGCGCGCGTCACGGCGATGCCGGAGAGCATGTCGACCGCGCAGAGCTTCACGCTGGTGCGTGGACGCGCCGAGCTGGAGCTGGCCGCGCATCCTCCTCCGCCCGCGGAGCTCGACGCGCTGGTGGGCGCGGCGATGGAGGCACAGGAGTGGGCTCGGGTCGTGGAGCTCCGGCGCCAGCGCCTGGCGTCGCATGCTTCACCGCGACAGAAGGGCAAGGAGCTCGTGGCCATCGCACGCGTGCTCCAGCAGGAGCTCGGCGACGCCGAGGGTGCCATCGGCGCGCTGGAGGAAGCCCGCGCGATCGAGCCGCGCCGTGCTCCGGTTCTCCAAGCGCTGCGACGTGGCTACGAGATGCTCGGTCGATGGGCGAGCGCCATCGAGGTGACCGGCGCCCTGGCCGACATGGCTCCGATGCCCGTGGATCGCGCGGCCCTTCGCTACGCGCAGGCGCGCATGACGCTCGACCACCTGCAGGACGAGGAGCGCGCGGTGGGATGGCTCGAGCAAGCGGTGGAGGACGATCCATTGCACGCCGAGGCGCGCGCGCTGCTCACGCGGCTGCGTTCGTCCCTCACGCCTCCGGAGCCGATGCCCGTGCCCGACGAGGAAGTGGAGGTCGACGTCACGGGTCCGCGTCCCGCGCTCGAGAGCGGCGAGCGACCGACCGACGAGATGGATCCCGAGACCCATCGCTTCGCGTTTGCCGAGCGGGTGGCCGCAGGTCGCATGGATGCCGCGTTCCTCTCGGCGCTCGCGCTGGAGGAGCTCGGTGCGCTCGACGGACAGCACGCGGCGGTCATCGAACAGCATCGCTCGGTGGCGCCCGTGCGTGCTCGCGGGACCCTGGACGCCCAGGGTTGGTCGCAGATCGTCCCTTACGGGATGGACGACGTGCTCACGGCGCTCTTCGCCGCGGTCGCTCGCGCGGGAGCCCTTGCGCGTGTCGAGCAACTGGTGGCGCGTGGCCGGCTGGTCGCGCTCGACCCCACCGCGCGGCTCGACGACGCGAGCACCGCGTCCGTGGTGCGCAGCTTCCAGTGGTCGGCGCGCGTGCTGGGCGTTCCGTGCCCCGACCTGTACGTCGTGCCCGAGGTGCCGGGCGAGATCGCCGCGGTGCGCGCGCACGAGCACTCGACCGCCGTCGGCCCGTCGATCGTCAGCGGGCGCTCCGCCAAGGACCTGGCTTTCCTCGCGGGGCGGCACCTCACGTACTACCGGCGCGAACACCAGGTGCTCGTGTACTTCCCGACGCGCGAGGAGCTGACGCGTCTCTTGCTCGCGGCCGTGCAGCTCACGAAGCCCGGCATCACGCCCTCGGGTGAGGGGAGCCGGGCGGTCACCGCCCTCGCCGCGCGCCTGGAGAACCACATCAGCGAGCCGGAGCTCGACGACCTGACGGCCGCAGTCCGCGAGCTCGAAGGCCGCGGGGGCAAGTTCAGCCTGAGCGCGTGGACGCGCAACGTGGAGCTCATGGCCGCGCGCGCAGGCTTGCTCCTGTGCGGCGATCTCGGGACGGCGATGGCGATCGTGTCCAACGAGTCGCGGGAGATCGCAGGGCTCTCGCCCGATGCGAAGCGGCGCGACCTCGTCGGGTTCTGCGCATCCGAGGAGCACGCGGCGGTCAGGGCCCGCTTCGCGCTCGCGTCGATCGAGAGCGCGCGACCGCCGCCGCCGTCGAGCGTCGCCTACTCGCCGTAATCCTCGCAGGCCGTGTGGTCCGCGCCGGCGGGTGCGTCGAACGCGCGGAGCACCGACGTCACGATCGCGGCGACGCCCAGATTCACGAGGAGCGCCCAGAGGGCCGCGTAGCCCGGGATCGTCGTGCCGCCGAGGTGCAGTGGGTAGACGCTGCCCTTGAACCCGAGCGTCGCCGCCATCCACGTGCCCAGCGCCATTCCCACAAACCACCCGGCCAGCAGGCCCCAGCGGTGCAGCCATCGCGAGTAGAGCCCCACCACGATGGCCGGGAAGGTCTGCAGGATCCACACGCCCCCGAGGAGCTGCAGCTGGATGGCGTACTTCTGCGGCGCGAGCACGATGAACGCGAGCGCCCCGAACTTGACGACCAGGGAGGCGAGCTTCGCCACGGTCGACTCCTCCTTGGCGGAGCATTTCGGCCTGAGAAACTCCCGGTAGATGTTGCGCGTGAAGAGGTTCGCCGCCGCGATGGACATGATGGCGGCCGGCACGAGCGCCCCGATGGCGATCGACGCGAACGCGAAGCCGACGAACCACGCGGGGAACGCCGACAGGAAGAGCGCCGGAACCGCGAAGTTCGTCCCGTATTGCGCGAAGCCGGCCTTGTAGGCGTCCGACTTGTCGACGCCTGCGGCGATCGCCATGTACCCGAGCAGCGCGATGAGCCCGAGCAGGAACGAGTATGCCGGCAGCATCGCGGTGTTTCGCCGGATGACCGAGCGTCCACTCGAGCTCAGCACGCCCGTCATCGAGTGCGGGTAGAGGAAGAGCGCGAGGGCCGATCCCAGCGCCAGCGTCGCGTACGCCGTCTGCTGCTGCGGAGCGAGGATCGGCTTCGGCGCCGGCACGGCGTCGAAGATCCGGCCGTAGCCTCCGAGCTTCATGGGGACGACGACGACGGCCGCGATCACCGTGACGTAGATGATCGCGTCCTTCACGACGGCGATGAGCGCCGGCGCGCGCAAGCCGCTCTGGTAGGTGTACGCGGCGAGGATCACGAACGCGATGATGAGCGGCAGGTCGCCCTGGATGCCCATCGCGCCGAGCACCACCTGGATCCCCACGAGCTGCAGCGCGATGTACGGCATCGTCGCCAGGATCCCGGTGACCGCCACCGCGAGCGCCAGCGCCCCGCTGTCGAACCGACCGCGCACGAAGTCCGCAGCGGTGATGTACCCGTGCTTGTGCGACACGCTCCAGAGGCGCGGCATCACGACGAACACGAACGGGTAGGTGATGACCGTGTACGGCAGCGCGAAGAACCCGAGCGCCCCGGCTCCGTACACGAGCGCCGGGACGGCGACGAACGTGTAGGCCGTGTAGAGGTCCCCCCCGAGGAGGAACCAGGTCACCAGCGTGCCGAAGCGGCGCCCGCCGAGGCCCCACTCGTGGAGCTGATCGAGGTCCGCGCGCCGCCAGCGCGACGCGACGAACCCCACCACGGTCACCAGCGCGAAGAGGAAGACGAAGACCGCCAGCGCCGACGCGTCGAGCCGCTGCGGGATCATGGCTCCCTCTCTCGCGTCGCGAAGTACACGAGGGCCGTGATGGCGGCCCCGATGGCGATCCAGAGGAACTGGTACCAGTAGAAGTACGGGACGCCCCCGAGGCGCGGTTCCACCGAGTTGTAGAAGGGCACCCACAGCGTGCCCACGAAGGGCACGAGGAGCAGGATGTGCCACCACCGCGGGTTGCGGCCTCGTTTCTCTTGGTTCTCGTCGCCCATTATGAGGAGGGGCGCCGAGCATACCCCGCGGGTGGTGACACGACGCGGCGCATGTACTAGCTTCGCGCGCCGATCATGGCGCAGGCACGCACAGCCACGCACCGCGGCGAAGGGGGGCAGGCGCGCATCGGGGGCGGCGCGCGCGTTCGCGGCCGAATCCACGGCGAGGGCGACCTCGTCGTCGAGGGGCAGGTCGAGGGAGACGTCGCGATCCGCGGCGAGCTCACTGTCGCCGAGGGCGCGACCCTCACCGCCAAGGCGGTCGAGGCGCAGACGGTGATCATCGCCGGAGCCTTCGAGGGCGACGTCGCGGCGACCGGTCCGGTGCGCGTCGTCGGTGGTGCGCGCGTCCGGGGCAACCTGCGCGGCAGCACCGTGTCGATCGACGAAGGGGCGCGCTATTCGGGCCGCCTCGAGTGCGAGTTCGAGCTGCCGCCGGAGCTGGGCGGCTCGTCGCGCGGTGAATCACGTGGGCGCCCGGCTGCACGGCGCTGAATCCCCAGTACGGAGGCACCATGGCGAGCACGGTCATCGGCGCAGGCATCACGGTGGAGGGCGAGATCACGACGGACGAGGACGTCGTGGTGTCGGGTACGGTCCGCGGCAAGCTGTCCGCGAAGGAAGCGGTCACCATCGAGCACGGCGCCACGGTGGAGGCGGACGTCACGGGCGGCTCGCTCGTCATCGCCGGATCGCTGACGGGCAACGTCGTGGCGAACGAGCGTGTGGACCTCCAGCAGGGCGCGCGCGTCATCGGCAACGTGAAGGCCGCGCGCGTGACCATCGCCGACGGAGCCCAGTTCAAGGGCAACGTCGACATGGATGTGTGACCCATGGCGGCGAACGAGTCGATCATCGGACGGACCACGAGGGTGCGGGGTCGCGTCACCGGCGCGGTGGACCTGCTCGTCCTCGGATTCGTCGACGGAGAGATCGCCGTCAGCGGCGACGTCACGGTGGACGCGCACGGGCTCGTGGGCGCCAGCGTGCAGGGGCGCCGGCTCGTCGTGCGCGGCGCCGTGAAGGGCGATCTGCTGGGCGAGGAAGCCGTGGTGCTCGAGGACGGGGCGCGCGTCGTCGGCGACGTGCGGGCGCCCCGCGTGGCCATCGCTGCGGGAGCGCTGGTGCGCGGGTACGTGGAGACCGGCGAGGGCAACGGAGCCCCTGCGCGGGCGTCGCGAGGCGAAGCGGCCGCCCGGCCGGCTGCGCAGGCTCGCGTTGCACCTCCTCCCCCCAAGCCCGCCGGAAAGCCGGCGCCCGCGATTCACGTCGCGGGCGGTGGTGGCTCGGCGAACAACTCGCACGGCCGCGCCGCCGCGAGGCGCCCGCCGCCCCCCGTGGTCCCGGCGCTGAAGAAGGCCAAGGGCCAGATCGCCAAGAAGAAGGAGCGCTGAGCCGTGGGCGGCGATTCGCGCGCCCGCCTGCTCGACCTTCTCCGCGACCGCGCGTTCGAGCGCAAGCGCGTGGTCCTCGCCTCGGGCAAGGAGAGCGATTTCTTCATCGACTGCAAGCAGGCGGTCCTGACGGCCGAGGGGCACGCGCTCGTGGGAGAGACGATGCTCGCGTCCCTCGCACCGCTCGGCGCCGTCGTCGCGGTCGCGGGTGTCGAGCTCGGGGGATGCCCGCTCGCGAGCGCCGTCGCGCTCACGAGCTTCGAGCGCGGCAAGCCGCTCGACGCGATCTACGTCCGCAAGGACGCGAAGGAGCACGGGTCAAGGCGCACGCTCGAGGGCAACACACGCATCCCGCAGGGCGCGCGCGTGGCGTTGCTCGAGGACGTCGTCACGACCGGCGGCTCCACGCTCAAGGCCGCGGCGAAGCTGCGCGACGCGGGATATGTCGTGGCCGGCGTCGTCGCGCTCGTCGACCGGCTCGAGGGCGGACGCGAGGCGATCGAGGCCGACGGCCTCGCGCTTCACGCGATCTTCACGCGCGCCGACTTCATGTGAGCGTCACTGAACCGGCGGCGGATCGTTCTCGGCCGTCCTGACCTGGCTCGTCGGCAGGTCGTCCTGCTCGTCGCGGGCCGGCGGCTCCTGCGGATCGTCTGCCACCGTCGCGGCCGGGGCCGGCGCCGGCGCGGCGTGATGACGATGTCGCGCGATCACGGGCGCCCTCACGCGCGGCAGCGCTTCGACACTCACCGTCGGCACCGGAGGCTTCGGCGGATCGAGGAAGGGCGCGAGAAGGTCGGCGCAGGGATCCCCCGGTGCCGGAGTGTTGGGGCAGGGCGCGTCGACGACCAGCGCGATGGGCTTCGGCGCCGGCGTCGCGGTCGAGGGCTGCGACCTCGCCGGCGGCGGAGGTGCGGTGCGCTCGAGAGACCGGAGCGCCCTCGCGCTCCACACACGCAGGTCGTGGAGTGTCCGATGCGCGTCGCCGCGCGCCAGGACCGCGCCCAGGGCTCCGAAGGCGATGCCCAGGATGAACCACCGCCACCGGCGCGGCTTGGCGCGCTTGGCCGGCATCGTCACGATGGGCATCGGACCCGGACGTGCGCCGGGGGCGCGAGCGTCGGCGCTCCGTTGCGTCTGGCTCAGGTCGACTGGCGCGACCTGGCGTGGCTGCGGGACCGGGGGCGGCGCCTGCTTGGTGCGTCGCGGGCCGGCGATTGCGGTGCTCCCCATGATCCCTCTTGCCGTGCACCTTCCATGCGCGCGTGATCGTGAGCCGAATGTGCGCGTGCGCTGGATTCGTTCACCCTCGTCGTGCTTTTCGAGCTTTTCGACCACATTCGCGCCGGTTCTTTCGCGATCCACGTGGCCCTTCGGGCACTCACCGGGCGCGAGCGTAGGCAAAGGGGCGAAGCGAGCGCCCATGATGTAAGGTCGCATCCGGAGCACATGACCGAAGCGCGACGGATCGAGATCCTCAGTGATTCCACGGGCGAGACCGCCGAGAAGGTGGTGCGTGCGGCCATGCTCCAGTTTCCGCACTCGGGGGCGCACATCCGCCTGCACACGCGCGTGAGGACCAAGGACGCGGCCCGCCCGATCCTCGAGCTCGCGGCCAGGGAGGGCGCGCTGGTGGTGTTCACCGTCGTCAGCCCCGAGCTGCGCGAGTTCATCCACGCCCAGAGCTACGAGCTCAAGGTCGAATCGCTCGACCTCATCGGATCGCTCATCGGCAAGCTCTCGACGTTCCTCGACCGCCAGCCGATCAACATGCCGAGCGGAATGCTCCCGCTCACCGAGGAGTACTTCCGGCGCATCGAGGCCGTCGAGTTCGCGGTCAAGAGCGACGACGGCAAGGAGCCGCGCAACTTCAAGAAGGCCGACCTCGTGCTCGCCGGCGTGAGCCGCACGAGCAAGACGCCGCTATCGACGCTCCTCGCCCAGCGAGGGCTCAAGGTGGCCAACCAGCCCATCGTGCTCGGCGTGACCCTGCCCGCGGAGCTCGACGAGGCGCCGCAGGATCGCATCGTCGGTCTCACCATCGAGCTCGATCAACTCGTCGAGATCCGCAAGGCGCGCTTGAAGCAGCTCGGGATGCCGATGGACGCGAGCTACGGGTTGCGCGAGCAGGTGAAGCAGGAGCTCGACTACGCGCGCCAGATCTTCGCGGACCATCCCGCGTGGCCGGTCATCGACGTGACCGGTCGTGCGATCGAAGAGACGGCCGTGATCATCCTCGAGTCGCTCAAGGAGCGCGACGAGGCCACGAAGAACGCGCGCGCCTCGCTCGTCTAGATCGCGGGCGGGGTGGCCAGTGGAGTGGCCAGTCGCCGGCAGACGCCGGCGATGTCACCCGTGGCACGCCTGCGGCGCGCACCTCGCCCTTCGGCGAGGTTCCGGGTGAAAAATCGGAAACCCTTTCTGGAGTGGCCCGTAACCCTGGATGTGCGGCCGGTCGTACGGGTCGGCACAGGGGAAGGACATCATGAGCTCGAAGGGGATGACGCTATTCGTGTATTCGCTGGTCGGCGTGGGTGCTCTCGCGTCGGTGACCGGGTGCTCCAGCGCCGCGCAGCAGGCCCGCTCCGCGTCGCCGACCGTGGCATTCGAAGCCCCCATCAGCGACTTGCCTTCGGGGTGCACGCCGGAGGGCATGCCTCGCGTGATCGCGAAGCACGCGGCGCCGCAGGCCGGTGTGACGGCGACGGTCGACGGATCGCACGTGTGGCTGCGCTTCGCGACCACGAAGGCCCCGCGCGTCGTGGAGCGTCTGGACGTCGATTCGCTCGAGACGAGCACCGACGCCAGCGCCGCACCGCCCGAAGTCGGCGCGAGCAGCGGCCCGCTGGTCCTCTCGCTGCCTGACCATCGGCGCTTCGTCGCCTGGACCGACGGCACGCTCGAGAGGGGCATGCACGTCAGAGGCGTGACCGTCGGCGCCGACGGCGTCTCGGTCGGCCAGAGCATCGACCTCGGGTTCGAGGGAAGCGCAATCGGTCGCCCGGCCGTCGCGGTCACGCCCGACGGCCACGGCGTGCTCGCTTTCATCGAGTCGAACGGGGCCGGGTTCCAGGTCGTCGCGACCCGCGTTTCCTGCAGCGAGTAGGGGCTCGCCCATGGGCGACAACTGGAGGGAAGCCGCGAGCGCGGCGATGGACAGGTATGCCTGCGGGGACGACTCGGCGTTCTCGGAGCTGTACGACCTGCTGGCTCCGCGGCTCACGGCGTTCCTCGTGCGGCGGGCGCGCGACGAAGCGCTGGCCAGCGACCTGGTGCAGCAGACGTTCCTGCAGATGCACGCGTCGAGGCGGCACTTCTCGGAGGGCGCCGACGTGATGCCCTGGGCGTTCGCCATCGCGCGCAGGCTGCTCATCGACGTCGTGCGCAAGAGCGGCCGCGAGATCGCCGGCGACGACGGCGGGAGCGAGGAACGCGAGAGCGTCGCCCCGGACCTGCCCCCCGATCGCATCGTCGCGCAGCGCAGGCTGGCCGCGCGCGTCGGCAAGGAGCTCGAGCGCGTGCCCGAGGCGCAGCGCGCGGCGTTCGAGCTGGTGAAACGCGACGGGCTTTCGCTCGCCGAGGCCGCGGAGGTGCTCGGCACGACGGTCGCCGCGGTGAAGCTGCGCATCCATCGCACCTACGAGGCGCTTCGCGAAGCGCTCGGCGAGGAGATGCACGAGGAGCTGGACGGTTCGTGGTGAAGACCGACTGACGACCCCGTACGGAGGAGGCAAACGTGAGCAGCATCGTACCGGCGAGCGCGTCGCTCGACCTGAAGGCCCGGATCCTGGCAGCGGCGGCCGCCGCCCCGTCGCCCACGAGGCGCCAGGGGAGACGCGCGACACGATTCGTCCTCGCCGGGGCCATCGCGGCGGGCCTCGCATTCTTCGAGCTCGCCGGGGGACTGGCGCACCCGCAGGACAGGCCGCTGGTGTTCACGGTGCGCCTGGCGGACGGCTGGGCCCTGGCGTCGGCGGCGGTCACGTGGCTGGCCGCGCGGTTCGGCGCGCCCTTCGTCCGGGGAGCCGAGCTCCTGCGAGCCGCGTGCGTCGCCACGCCGGCCGCGCTCGTCCTTTGGATCGCGCACTTCCACGGCGCGTACCTCGATCCACCCGACGTGGGCTCGTGGGCATGCATCCTCACGAGCCTCGTATGCGCCTTTTTCCCTCTAGCCGGCATCCTCTGGGCGAGACGCGAGAGCGAGGCGCGTCACCCGGCCACCCTCGGGGCTGCCCTCGGCGTCGCGTGTGGCGCGTGGGCCGGCGTGCTCGCTCTCCTGCGGTGCCCGGAAACGGAGCCGATGCACGCGCTGGTCGCCCACGCCCTGCCGCTCGTGGTCACGACCCTCGTCGGCGCGCTCGCCGGAGCGCGCGTGCTCGCCATGCGCGGCTATCGTCGCGGAGGCCGCCGCAGCCCCAGCACGCGCGCCCCGAGCAGCGCGCCGAGTCCCGTGAGCACCACGATGGGGAGGATGTGACCGAACGCCACGTGACGCGGCGCCGCCACCGGGCACCACAGCTCCACCATGATGCCGGCCGCCGCGCCGCAAGCCGACCCGAGCGCGGCGCCGGTGAACGAGGGATGCACCGGATCGCTCTCTCGCTTCGCGTACAGCAGGCCGACCAGCGGGAACGCGGCGGCCGCCAGCGTCAGTCCGAGGCACTTCCAGCCGATCTTCTCCGGGTGAATCGTCGTGACATCCGGATCCGCCACGGCGAAGAAGAACATGGTCGCGAAGAGCACCGCGGGCGTCCCGAGCGCGAACGCCAGGAGGGAGGACCCCGACCGCCAGCTCGACGCGCGCGCTCGCCCCAGCGCGCCCCACAGCGACACGGCCGCAACGGCCGTCCAGCTCACCGCGCACGCCACGTAGAACCAGAGCGCGCGGCCCTTGCCGTGCTCGATGCCGTCGAAGGCGAAGTAGAGGGCCGCGGCGATGATCACGCCCGCGGGCAGGATCAGCCACGCCGAAACCCTCGCCGCCTTCCGCGTCTGCGACGGGGCGCTCTGGATGGCCGCCATCAGGCGAGCCTTCGGGTCGGTGGGAAGCTCGCTCATCGCAGCCCCTCTCCCAGCTCCTCGCGCACCTCGTCGCCGAGCCGCTCGCGCAGCGCTTCGTACGTCCTGTAGGCGCGGAGCTTCACGGCGGCCACCGTACACCCCAGCACCTGCGCCGCCTCGGCCATCGAGAGACCCTCGATCTGCACGAGCGTGAACGCCTCACGGTGCTGCTCCGGAACGCGTTCGAGCTCCTCCATGATGCGGCGGCCGAGGCGTCGCACCGCGACGACCGCGTCCACCCACGGCCCGCACTCCTCGTCCGGGTCGGGCGGGGGACGCGACTTGCGATGGTCGTCGATGAGCAGGCGGCGGGCGATCGCGAACGCCCAGGGCATCACCTCGGCGCCGGGGGAAAAGTGCCGCCGGCTCGCGTGCATGCGCAGGAAGGTGTCGTGCACCAGCTCCTCGGCGCGGGCTGCGTCGCGCGTCCGCCGCCACAGGAACGCCTGCAAGCGTGGAGCGAGCAGCGTATACACGTCCGCAAATGCGGCGTCGTCGCCGTCGGCATACCGCTCCATCGCGGCATTGGCCCGCGGCTTCCAACCGTCGTCGCGCATTCCTCCCCTGCGAAATTAGCGCTCTCTCCACTCCTTCATGGAGGGATACGAGCCAGCTCGGGACCCGTTTCAGGAAAAGTAGTCCCGAGTGAGTAACCTACTTCCGGCTCGGCCGTAACCCCGCGTGGAGGGGCCGGGGGCTCCGGCAGCCCTTCCCGAGGAGGATGCTTCGATGAAGCACGTGGCGGTGATGTGTGTCTTCTGTCTGCTTCCGGCGTGCAGCAGCAGCAGCAACGGAGCGGGCGGCGGCGGGATCGGCAACGACGCGAGCAGCGATACCGGCGGCGGCGGCGACGACTCGAGCGCGCAGGATTCGAGCGCAGCGGACTCGAGCATGCACGACTCGAGCGCCGGCGACACGGGCAACGGCGACTCGAGCAACACCGATTCGAGCGCGAGCGACTCCGGAGGCGATGCCGAGCCCGGCGATGCCTCCGACGGGGGGTGCACGGGGGTCTGGCTCGTCGCGCCGACGGTCCCCGCCTCGATCGAAGTCCCGGCCGACGGCGGCGGTGTGCTGCTGCACGCCGCGGGCGCCGGCACGCAGAACTACGCGTGCACGCCGGGCGACGCAGGCGTCTCCTGGGTCTTCGTCGGCCCGCAGGCGGACCTCAGCGACTGCAACGGGAACGTCATCGGTCATCACTACGCGACCGAGGCGGGCGCCGGGTACCCCGAGTGGATCACCGTCGATGGCACGTACGTGGTCGGCCACAAGCTCGCGGCGTACACGCCCGACGGCGGCGCGGGATCGGTGCCGTGGCTGCTCCTCCAGGCCGTCGACCACGGCGGCACGGGCACGCTCGGCCAGGTGGCCTACGTGCAGCGCCTCGACACGGACGGCGGCAACGCGCCCGCCACCGGCTGCGACGCCGGCGACATGGTGCAGGTGCCCTACACCGCCGACTACTACTTCTACGGCCCCTAGAACCGACCGCCGAGCGTCGCGGCGCCGCCACCCGGCAGCGGCGCGAAGTCCACGTGCGCCGACTGGGACGGCTCCGACTTGTGCGTGAGGAAGAAGTACGCGGACAGGCCCGCGCTGACGATCCCCACCGCGAGCGCGATGTCGGCGACGGTGAACTTGGTGCGGACGGAGTCGACGTCGCTCGGGTTGCACGTCTGCGTCTTGCCGCAGCCGTTCTCGAGGCTGCTGCGATCGCTCAGCCCCGAGAGCCCGAAGTAGGCCTCCGTGCCGAACGCGACGACGGCGATGCCGGCGAAGACCCACGCGGACGAAGCGGATCCGCCTCCGCCCCTCGGGGCCTCGCCACCCGGCGTCGCGGCCCCGCCGGTCGCGCTCGCGCCGCTCGCGCCTGCGGGCGTGCCGAACTGCACGGTGAGCACGCGGCTCTTCTCGCCGGCGTGGATGACGATCTTGTCCTCGACCGGCGGGAACCCGTCGGTCTCGTAGCGGAAGGCGTGCTCCCCGGGGTCGACCAGCACGGGGCGGCCGTCGAGCGTGGACGCGAGCGGCGCGCCGTCGACCGTCACCTTGACCGCGGTGAGGTCGTTGCCCTTGTCGTCCTTCGCGTTGACGACGACCGACGGCGACGTCGCCTCGAGGTCCGCGAGCCACTTGACGCAGTCGTGCTGCACGATGGCCGGGCACACGGGGCGCGAGCACGTCGTGAACGCCTCGCGCGCGCGCCGGTACTTGCCCTCGTCGCGAAGGCTCTGCCCCTGGTCGGAGGCGGTGAGGCACTGCTGCTTGTCGTCGGCGCGCACGCCGCTCGCCGCGGTCGTGGCGGCGGCGAAGGCGAAACCGGCGAGCGCGAGGAGGGCGCGCCTCATGCTTCAAGAATCGCCGAGCGCGCCCTCAGAGACAAGCCGGCTTGTACTTCTTGTGCCCTTGCGCGTCGATCCAGAAGGGGGGGTCGCAGTCGCCCTGTCCAGATGCAGGGCGAGGTGGTTGCGGCCTCGGTGACGGAGGAGGCGCCCAGCGTCGCGGCGGAGGCGAGGGGGGCGGCGTCGCCGTCGTCGGTGCGGGGGGCGTCGCGGTCGGGACGTCCGTCGGCGACAGGCCCGCGGTGCTCGCCGAGTCCGCAGGAGGAGGCGGAGGGGACTCGACCGGCGGCACCAGCGGGCCAATCGCAGCCGCCGACGCGCTCGGGTCGGTCGTTCCCTCGGCCCCGGCGGTCTTGCCCCCGCGACCGAGCACCAGCGCCATCACCAGGATCACGATCCCGAGCACCCCGCCGATGCCCGCGATGATCGGGAGATGCCCGCGCGGCTTGCGCGGCGCCGTCGAGAGAATCGGGGCCACCGCGATGCTCGACACGTCGGACCGCGGCTCCTGCGCCTGCGGCGCGATCGCGGCCGCCGCACGCATCGACGCCGAGGGCCGGTAATCTCCGGTGTCCGTCACGGTCGTCGGCATGTCGGCGACCGCCGGGACCGCTCGCTGCCTGATGCTCTCGGACGAGACGCTCTCGATCTCGGCGATGTGGGCGTTGCGCTTGAACAGCTCGTCGTGCGCGAGGGACTCGACCCATTCGCCGATCTCGCTCGCCGGCGCGATCCCCGCGCATCGTTCGAGGTCGAGCGCCATCTCGCGCGCGGTCTGGTAGCGGTACGAGGGATCGCGTTCGAGCCCGCGCAGCACGACGCGGTCGAAGGCGAGCGGCACGTGCACCCCGACGTGGCTCGGCGGCCGGATGGGCGCCTGCAGGACGGCCGTCACGATGGCCGCCTCGTTGTCGCCGCGGAACAGGCGCTGCCCCGTGAGCGACTCCCACGTGACGACCGCCGCTGCGTAGATGTCGCTCTGGCGCGTCACCGGCTGGTTGTGCAGCTGCTCGGGCGCCATGTACGAGAGCTTGCCCTTGATCTGACCCTGGCGCGTCGTCTGCAGCCGTCCGACGGCCTTGGCGACGCCGAAGTCGAGCACGCGCGGCACGCCGTCGGTGCCGACCAGGATGTTCTGCGGCGACACGTCGCGGTGCACGATGTTGAGCGGCTCGCCTTGCTCGCTCTTCGCCTCGTGCGCCGCGTGCAGGCCGTGGAGCACGCCGCTCATGATGGTCGCGACGATGCGCACGTCGCTCGTCGTCATCATCGAGCGCACCGCGCGCAGGAGCTTCGCGAGGGACTCGCCCTGCACGTACTCCATCACGAGGAACATCTCCTCGTCGGTCTGCACGACGTCGAGCGTGGGCACGACGTTGGGGTGCCGGATGCGCGCGGCGAGGCGCGCCTCGTCGAGGAACATCGAGACGAAGTCCGGGTCCTTCGCGTACTGCGCGTGCAGGCGCTTGATGGCGACGGTGCGCGAGAAGCCCGCCGGTCCGCTCAGGCGGCCGAAGTGCACCGTGGCCATGCCGCCGGCGGCGATTTCGCCGAACAGCAGGTATCGCCCGATCTGCCGCGCGGCGCCGGGGCTCGCCATGCTCCCGCTCAAGCGTATCCGAGCGCCACAGCAGAGGCCAGGAACGCGCCGGCGGGCCGACATGCGCGGATGTACCGTGCTTGTGCTCGCAGAACCGCGGTCTCGCCCGTACGATGGTGACGCATGGGACGCGCTCGAGGGCGTGTGCGCGTTTCTCGGACATGGGGATGACGGCTCGCTGGCCAGGTGTCGCGCGAAAGGTCGCGCTGCTCGCGGGGATGGGCGTCCTCGCCGGGGTGGGGTGCCAGCGCGGAGGGAGCGACGCGAGGCCGCTTCCCATGTCACCGGCGCCTCCGGGTCCGTCGGCCGAGGCTCCGGTCGCAACCGGATCGTCACCTGCTGCTTCGGCGTCGGTCGCCGCGCCGAGTCCGCCTGCGCCCGAGTGCGGGGCGCCCGGCGACGTCCTGCTCTTCGTGTCGCCGGAGCACCCCGTGCGCGGGCAGCCGATGCGCGTCGTGGCGGTGGCCGACCACGTGGTCGACGCGCAACTCGCGCTGCGCTCGCCGGACGGAAAGGCGTCTCCGGTCACGGCGAGCCGCGAAGGCGGACCGCCCTACGCGTGGGTCGCGCGCGTGGAAGCGCCGGCGAGGGGCAAGTGGAGGGCGACGCTCGCGCGCGACGCGTCCTGCGGCGGAGCCGAGATCGCGAGCCGCGACGTCGCCGTCGGCACCAACGGGGGCCCGGTGCCGGGGACGCCGCGGACGTCGCTCTGGTTCACGCGGGCCGCGTGGACTCCGTCGCTCGAGAACCTCTACTCGGCGTGGATCCAGCACATGTTCGACGCGCCGGAGGACGCGCAGCCGAGCTGGCCGGCGCTGCACGAGGTCCTTCGCGACCAGGGGCGCAACTTCCTCTTCGACCACCTGGGAGCCGCCGAGGACGAGCAAGGCGTCGTCGTGCGTCCGGACTGCGCGGACCTGCCGTACTTCCTGCGCGCGTACTTCTCCTTCAAGCTGGGGCTGCCGTTCGGCTGGTCGCACTGCTCGCGCGGGGAGAACGGCACGCCGCCGACGTGCACCGACTTCGCGTCGCAGAGCGATCCGTTCCCCAAGCCCCAGGCGGAAGCCGGCGCCGACGCCAAGCCGCCCGTGCTGCCGGCGTGGGCCGATCCGGATCGCGACAAGGACGGCCCCTGGGAGAAGAACGTGAAGCGCCTGGGCGAGTTCTTCCGCTCGACGCTCGCCGACGCGGCGCAGTCGGGCGCGGGGCGCACGCCCGCCGACGACGAGACCGGCGACTACTACCCCGTCGCGCTCACGACCGAAGAGCTGCGGCCGGGCACCATCTACGCGGACCCGTACGGGCACGTGCTCGTCCTCGCGAAGCGCGTCCCGCAGACGGCGACGAGCGGCGGCATCCTCTACGCGGTCGACGGGCAGCCGGACGGCACGGTCGCGCGCAAGCGGTTCTGGCGCGGCAACTTCCTCTTCGCCATCGACCCGTCGCTCGGCGCCGCCGGGTTCAAGCGCTTCCGCACCGTGCTGCACGACTGGAACACCGGCAAGTGGAGGCACCTCCTCAACCGGGAGCTGCCCGACTACGCGACGACCCAGTGGGACGGCGGCGTCGAGGGCTTCTACGACAAGATGGACGACGTGCTCTCGCCGGCGCCGCTCGACCCGATGCAGGCGCTGCTCGAGATCATCGACGCGCTCGAGGAGCAGGTGAAGACGCGCGTCAACTCGGTCGAGAACGGGCGCAAGTTCCTCGCGGGTGCCAAGGCCGCCGCCGACATGCCCGAGGGCGCCAAGATCTTCGAGACGACGGGCGAGTGGGAGGACTTCTCGACGCCGTCGCGCGACCTGCGCATCCTCATCGCCATCGACGTCGCGCGCGGCATCCCGGGACGCGTCGCCCGCCGCCCCGAGCGATACGCCATGCCCGCCGGCAAGACGCCGGAACAGGTGCGCGCCGATCTCGAGGCGCGCCTCAAGACGGAGCTCGAGACGCGCAAGTTCACCTACGTGCGCACCGACGGCTCCACGTGGACCCTGTCGCTGCAGGACGTGGTCGATCGCGCCGCGTCGCTCGAGGTCGCGTACAACCCCAACGACTGCGTCGAGCAGCGATGGGGCGCCCCCGCCGGCAGCGACGAGCTCTCGACGTGCCAGGCGCACGCGCCCAGCGAGCAGCAGGCCAAGATGCAGAGCTACCGCGCCTGGTTCCACGAACGCCGCCGCCCCCCGCGCTGACGATCAGTCGGAGCAGCCCTCGGATCGTGACCGCGAGGCGCATGCGCGTGGCCTCGAGGCGGGCGAAAGCGCTCGCAAGGCGACCGAGGTGGCTCGCAAGGCGACCGACGCGGTTCGCGAGGCGCCCGATGGTGTCCCCGAAGCGGCCGATGCGGTCCCCGAGGCGGCCCATGGTGCCCCCGAGGCGTTCGATGGTGCCCCCAAGGCGGTCATGGGCGTCCCCGAGGCGCCCTTGGGCGGGCCTCGACCGCCCGGTGGCCCTCGCGACGCGGCTTGCGAGCGCATCTCGTCGGCCAGCGGTGCGCAGCGGGCGCCCTGCGGTCCCGATCGCGCGCCTCAGGGACCCTCGGGCGCGCTTCGGGGAGCCCGTCACGCGCCTCGGGGACTCCCTCGAGGGCCTCGGGGACCGACTTGCCTGCCGAGGGGACCGACCCGCGCGCTCACTTTTTTCATCGCGGCACGCAACTCCCGCCCTGGACCTCCGATAGGGGGACAGGAGCCACGCGAAGGCGTGACGCGCACGGCGATGCAAAGCGGCGCGGGCTCCGGAGAGGAGGTAACGCCCATGAACAAATCCACACGAATCAAGAAGTACGGCGACATGATCACCGGGCTGCAGACCGTCGTCGGCAGCAACGGGACCGTCACCGTGAAAGGCGTGGTCACGAAGGTGACCGACTGCTGCGCGACGCTTCAAACAGCGGTCGACGCACCTGCGAAGACCACCGCCGCGAACGCTGCATTCCACCAGGCCGTGGCCCAGGAGAATGCGGCGAACGAGGCGGCCAACGCGATGTACCTCGGCATCAAGCAGTGGGCACTCGTGCATTACGGCAACCAGCCCA
>DATJYG010000319.1:0-11326 GCA_035499695.1 Polyangiaceae bacterium | reverse complement strand
TTGCCTCGGAAGTGACGCGCGTGGCGCGCGAGGTCGGCACTGAAGGAAAGCTCGGCGGTCAGGCCGAGGTGCGCGGGGTGTCGGGCACGTGGAAGGACCTGACCGACAACGTCAACGTTCTCGCCGCCAACCTGACGACCCAGGTGCGCAACATCGCGAAGGTCACGACCGCCGTCGCGCGCGGCGACCTGTCGCAGAAGATCACGGTCGACGCCAAGGGGGAGATCCTCGAGCTCAAGAACACCATCAACACGATGGTCGACACGCTCAACTCTTTCGCCGCCGAGGTCACGCGCGTCGCGAAGGAAGTCGGTACCGAGGGCAAGCTCGGCGGCCAGGCCGACGTCAAGGGCGTCTATGGAACCTGGAAGGACCTCACCGACAACGTCAACGGCCTCGCGGCGAACCTCACCGTGCAGCTCCGCGACGTGTCCAAGGTCGCCACGGCCATCGCGAGTGGCGACCTGACGCAGAAGATCACCGTCGACGTCAAAGGCGAGATTCTGCAGATCAAGGACGTCATCAACAAGATGGTCGATCAGCTCAACTCCTTCGCCGCGGAAGTCACGCGCGTCGCGAGGGAGGTAGGCACCGAGGGCCGCCTCGGCGGCCAGGCGGAGGTCAAGGGCGTCTCCGGCACGTGGAAGGACCTCACCGACAACGTCAACATCATGGCCTCCAACCTCACGAAGCAGGTGCGCGGCATCGTGAAGGTCGTGACCGCGGTCGCCATGGGCGACCTGAGCCAGAAGTTCGTCCTCGAGGCCCGCGGCGAGGTCGCCGCGCTCGCCGAGACGATCAACAACATGACCGACACACTGCGCACGTTCGCCGATCAGGTGACCACGGTCGCGCGTGAAGTCGGCATCGAAGGACAGCTCGGCGGGCAGGCCAACGTGCCCGGCGCGTCGGGCGTCTGGAAGGACCTGACCGACAACGTCAACGTCATGGCCTCCAACCTGACGAAGCAGGTGCGCGGCATCGTCAAGGTCGTCACCGCGGTCGCCAACGGAGACTTGAGCCAGAAGTTCCTGCTCGAGGCGAAGGGCGAGGTCGCCGCGCTCGCCGAGACGATCAACAACATGACCGACACGCTGCGCACCTTCGGCGATCAGGTGTCCACGGTCGCGCGCGAAGTCGGCATCGAGGGCAAGCTCGGCGGTCAGGCCGCGGTGCCCGGCGCGCGCGGCACCTGGCGCGATCTGACCGACAACGTGAACCAGCTCGCCGGCAACCTCACGTCGCAGGTCCGCGCCATCGGCGAGGTGTCCACGGCCGTCGCGAAGGGCGACCTGACGCGGTCCATCTCCGTCGCAGCCCAGGGCGAGGTGGCGGCGCTGAAGGACAACATCAACCAGATGATCGCCAACCTCAAGGACACGACGCACAAGAACCAGGAGCAGGACTGGCTCAAGACGAACCTGGCCCGGTTCTCCGGAATGATGCAGGGCCAGCGCAGCATCGCGTCGGTCGCGCAGCTCATCATGTCGGAGCTGACACCGCTGGTCGACGCGCAGCACGGCGCCTTCTACATGATGGACGCCGAGCCGGAGCCGAACCTCCACCTCATCGCGACCTACGGGTTCGGTGGTCGAAAGAGCTTGGCGAGCTCCTACCGACTCAAGGAGAGCCTCATCGGGCAGTGCGCCTTCGAGCGCAAGCGCATCCTGCTCACCGACGTCCCCGAGGGCTTCATCTCGGTCGCGACGGGCATGGGCGAGGCGTCGCCGCGGTCCGTCGTGGTGCTGCCGGTTCTCTTCGAGGGGGAGATCAAGGCGGTGATCGAGCTCGCGTCCTTCAGGAGCTTCACGCCCAACTACCTCACGTTCCTCGATCAGCTCATGGCGAGCGTCGGCGTCATCCTGAACATGATCTCGTCGAGCATGAGGACCGAGGAGCTGCTCCAGCAGCTCAAGAAGTCGAACGCGGAGCTCGAGGCCCAGGCGACGGAGCTCAACGAGAAGGCGAAGCTCCTGGAGGTCAAGAACCAGGAGGTGGAGCTCGCGAGCCGCAGCCTGGAGGAGAAGGCCGAGCAGCTCCAGCTCATCTCCAAGTACAAGTCCGAGTTCCTCGCGAACATGTCGCACGAGCTGCGCACGCCGCTCAACAGCCTGCTCATCCTCTCCAAGACGCTGGCCGAGAACCGCGGGCGCAACCTCACCGCCGAGCAGGTGAAGTTCGCCGAGACCGTCTACACGTCGGGCAACGACCTCCTGCAGCTCATCAACGAGATCCTCGATCTGTCGAAGGTCGAGGCGGGCAAGATGCCGATCGACCCGCGGACCTTCCCGCTCGACGACGTGCGCGACTACATCGAGCGCACCTTCCGGCACATCGCCGAGCAGAAGGGCCTCTCTTTCGAGGTCCACATGGACGAGCGCCTGCCGCCGACCATGTTCAGCGATCCGACCCGGTTGCAGCAGATCCTCAAGAACCTGCTGTCGAATGCCTTCAAGTTCACGTCGGAGGGCGGCGTCAAGATGCTCGTCGAGCCGGGCCAAACCGATCCGCGCACGCTCCGCTTCTCGGTGCAGGACACGGGCATCGGGATCCCACTCGACAAGCACAAGCTGATCTTCGAGGCCTTCCAGCAGGCCGATGGGACCACGAGCCGCAAGTACGGAGGCACGGGCCTCGGTCTGACCATCAGTCGCGAGATGGCGCGCCTGCTCGGCGGCGCGATCGAGGTCACGAGCGCGCCGGGGCAGGGAAGCATGTTCACCCTGCGGATGCCGGCGAGCTACGCCGGAGCGGACACCGCGGCGACCCGCGAGGACTCGCGCGCGCACGAGACCGCGCCCGAGCCGCTCGTGCCGCCCCTCCCCGAGAGCGCGAACTTCTCGGGCAAGAAGGTCCTGCTCGTCGACGACGACGGTCGCAACGTCTTCGCGATATCGAGCGTCCTCAAGGAGCGGGGCATGCGGGTGCTCCACGCCGAGAACGGCAGGGTGGCTCTCGACCTGCTGCGCGAGAACGGGGACGTCGACGCCGTGCTGATGGACACGATGATGCCCGAGATGGACGGACTGGACGCGACGCGCGCAATACGCGGGATCGCGCGGTTCAAGGCGCTGCCCATCATCTCGCTGACCGCGAAGGCGATGAAGGGTGACCGGGAGAAGGCACTCGCCGCGGGTGCCTCGGAGTACGTCACCAAGCCGGTCGATCCCGAACGTCTGCTGGCGATCCTCCACGTCTGGCTGGCGTCCTCTGCTCCTGAGATCACCACCTCGCCGTAGCCATGGGCGTTCTTGGTGACAGGGTGGACGCCGAGAGCGCGAGCGTCCTCATCGTCGACGACACGCCGGCGAATCTCGTCGCACTCGGCGCGGTGCTCCAGCCGCTCGGGATGCGGATCGTCGAGGCACGCTCCGGCCCCGAGGCGATCGAGCTCGTGTCGCGCGAGTCCTTCGCCTGCGTGCTCCTCGACGTCCAGATGCCGGGCATGGACGGCTTCGAGGTCGCGCGCCGGCTGAGGCAGATGGAGGCGGGCGCCGAGGTCCCCATCCTCTTCCTGACGGCGATCCATCGCGACGAGGAGTACGCGCGGAGGGGCTACGCGTCGGGCGCCGCCGACTACATCACGAAGCCCTTCGACCCGGACGTCCTGCGCGCGCGCGTCAGGGCGTTCGTCGACCTGTTCCACCAGCGGGATCGACTGCGCGTCCAGCAGCTGACCGCCTTGCTGGAGCGAGAGCGGGCGGCACGCCTGGACGCCGAGGCGGCGAACCAGGCGAAAGACGAGTTCCTCGCGACCGTGTCCCACGAGCTTCGTACGCCGCTCACGGCGATCCTCGGGTGGTCGATGATTGCGCGGCGCGGCTCGCCGCCCGCGGAGCTGGCGAAGGTCCTGAACGTCATCGAGCGCAGCGCCCGTTCGCAGCTGCGGATCATCGAGGACCTCCTCGACGTGGCCCGCGCGCTCGGCGGCAAGCTACGGCTCGAGATCGGAGAGGCGCGAATCGCCGACGTGATCGAGGCGGCCCTGATGTCCGTCCGTCCGGCGGCGGACGCCAAGGGCGTGGCGCTGGAGGTCGACCTCGAACCGAGCCTGGGCGCGATCGCAGCAGACCCGGAGCGCCTGCAGCAGGTCGTGTGGAACCTGCTCTCCAACGCGATCAAGTTCACGCCCGGAGGCGGCCATGTCTCCCTCGTGGCGACTCGGTCCCAGTCCACCGTGGTCGTTCGCGTGCGGGACGACGGCCAGGGCGTTCCTCCCCAGTTCCTGCCGCACATCTTCGAGCCCTTCCGGCAGGCGGACGCGTCGACCACCCGCCGTCACGGCGGGCTGGGGCTGGGGCTCGCCATCGTGAAGCAGCTCGTCGAGGCCCACGGCGGCACGATCTCGGCGCGCAGCGACGGCGAAGGGAAGGGGACGACGTTCACCGTCGAGATCCCCGCTCGTGCGCCTTCACCGGAGATGGAGGCTCCCGGCGCGGTCCGGCTCCAGGTCGAACCGCACGAGGCGGCGGCCGGCGCCCGCCTCGACGGCGTGCGCTTGCTCGTCGTCGACGACGACGAGGACTCGCGCGATCTCATCGTGTGCATCCTCCAGGATTGGGGGGCGAGCGTGACCAGCGCCTCGTCGGCCGAAGAGGCCATGCGGCTGCTGCAGGAGAACCTCCCGGATGTGATCCTCAGTGACATCGGGATGCCGGACGTCGACGGCTACGCGCTCTTGCGCCAGGTTCGGGGCATGCCCCCGGAGCGGGGAGGCGGTGTTCCGGCCATCGCCCTCACGGCCTACGCGAGCGAGGCCGACGGCGCCCGCGCCCGCGCCGCAGGTTTCCAGGCGCACGTGACGAAGCCCATCGACCCGGACGCGCTCACAGCCGCCGTCGCCGGGCTCCTCGGGACCTCCCCGTGACGAACTCGCGCGACAGAACGCATCGACGTGTGGCGCGATGTCACGTGCCACACGCGAGCATCTGCTCATTCCGCCGCTTCGACCGACTGGTCTGCTGCTTGCCTCATGCAGCGCAAGGCCGACGATGGACGGAGAGGCACGGTCGTACCGGCGCGTCATGAACCGGGGGACGGCTCTCGTGGTCGACGACTCGCCCGACGCGCGCGACTTCCTCACGGTCGTGGTCGCCGAGGCCGGATATAGGGTGTTGTGCGCAGAGTCCGTTCAACACGCGCTCGGCATCCTGCGCGTGGAGACCGCGATCGATCTCGTCATCGTCGACTACAACCTCGAAGACGGGACGGGAGCCGCGCTCCTACATCAGGCGATCAACGAGGGGCGCCTGAACCCGCAGACGACGCCGACGATCATGTGCACGGCCTACCGATACGTGGAGCTGCCACCGAACGTCACGATGCTGCAGAAGCCGGTCGAGCCGGAGGCGCTGCTGCGGGCGATTCGGGCTGCGGCGACCACCCGTTTCGTCGGGTGAGCTCTGCTCACTTGAGCGCGTGCACGTCGATGATCGGGGTGGTGAGCGCGAGGTGGAGCACGGCGCCCTTGGACATCGAGAGCTGCGGAGTGCCTCGTTGACCCTCCTCGGGTGCCGCCGGATTCGCGCCCTGCTGCTGCCCCTGCATGCTCGTCACCCCGCTGGGTCCGGGCAAGGACCGGTACTGGCTCTGCTCGGCCGCGAGCACGTGCGCGCCCACGGGAACCTCCTGGCCGTCGGCGAGCGTCAGCGAATCGAAGTCGAGGACCAGCTGCGGCCCGTTCTCCTGCGTGATCGCGGCGACCCGGCCGTGGAGCCGCGCGCCGGCCGGTACGATGACCTCTCCGGTGGAAGTTCGGATCGGTTGCGTCAGCGTCGCGGTGACCCGCTCGCCCGGGGAGCTGAGGCGAGTGTCGAGCGTCTGATCGAGCTGCGCGTCGAAGGTGGTGCCGGCCGCCGCGTAGGGCACGGCACGCGCCTCGTTCTGCATGATGGCGATTGCGTTGCCTTGCGCAGGCAGGTTCGGCTGGGGCGCGTTGCCTGACGAGCCGCCGCAAGCGAGGGCGACCAGCGGGGCAGCGCTTGCGACGACGAGAAACAGTCGGCTCTTCATGGTGACTCCTCGCTTCTCCGCGGACCCCTGCAGGCAAGGCCGGTACCTCGCGGGAACGTGCATTGCTCCGTTCGGAGCCGATGGCCCACGTCGCGAGCGCATGCGCTCTCGCCACGGCCGCGGTCCTCGCGGCCCGGACGGCGTCGGCGCAAACCGACGATGAGGCGCGACATCAGCCGCCCAGCGAGACGGAGCTCTCGCGCGAGGCGGAGAACCCGGTGAGCAAGCTCAGCTCGTTCCCGGTCCGCTACCAGAACGACTTCGGCATCGGAGCGCAGAAGCTCGAACGCAGCGCCATCAGCCTGCGGCCGACTCTCGCGTTCCCCGTCACGCACGACCTGAGCCTCGTCTCGCGGACGACCATCCCGATTGCCTCGCAGCCCGACCCGGTGCACGGCACGTACACGTCGGGGCTGGGCGATACCGTGGAATCGTTGTTCCTCGTCCCCCGGCCGTCCTCCGACGTCATCTGGGGCGTCGGTCCGAGCATCTCGATCCCCACCGCGATTCCAACCGTGCTCGGGTCGGGCTGGGTCGCGGTCGGGCCGACGGCGGCCGTGCTGATGCAGTCCAGGCTTCTCACGCTGGGTCTCCTCGGTGCGCAGTTGTGGTCTCTCGCAGGCGAATCGAGCCGTCCCGGAATCGACCTTCTCGGCGTGAAGTACATCGCGGCGCTGCACCTCCCTCGCGGCTGGTACATCCAGACGTCGCCCGTGGTCTCGGCCAACTGGAACGCCAGCTCCTTCCGCAACATGTGGACGATTCCGGTCGGGGGCGGGGCCGGCAAGGTCTTCCACCTCGGGGAGCTGCCCGTCAACGTGTCGGTCGCTGCCTATTGGAACGTGATTCGACCGGAGACGATCGTGGCTCCCAGCGGCAACGTGCAGGCGCAGCTCGCCCTGCTGCTTCCCGGCTGGTGACTACGTCGTCGGCAGTGGCTCGCGCGGTCCGGAGACCTCACGCTCTTTCGGCTCCGCGGCCGGTGGCGCAGGCACGCGCGCGCTCGGCCTCTCGCGCATCAGCGCCGGATACGCGTACCCGGCGATCGCGCCGCCCACGAGCGGACCGACCCAGAAGAGCCAGAGCTGCTGGAGCGCCCAGCCGCCTTCGAACAGGGCCGGGCCCGTGCTCCGCGCGGGGTTCACCGACGTGTTGGTCACGGGGATGCTCACGAGGTGAATCAGCGTGAGAGCGAGTCCGACCGCGACTGGAGCGAATCCCTTCGGCGCGATGGTGTCGGTCGAGCCGAGGACGACGATCACGAACATGAAGCTCATCACCAGCTCGGAGAGCAGACACGCAGAAAGGCCATAGTGCCCCGGCGAGTGCGCCCCATAGCCGTTGGACGCGAAGCCGCTCGCGGTCAGGTCGAAGCTCGGCCCACCGTTGGCGACGAGATAGAGGACCGTCGCCGCGACGATGGCTCCGATCAGCTGCGCCACCCAGTACGGGATGACCTCTCGCATCGGAAACCGCCCCGCCGTCGCGAGGCCGAGCGTGATGGCCGGGTTGAAGTGCCCGCCCGACACCGCGCCCAGCGCGTACATCCCGGTGACCACGGTCAGCCCGAACGCCAGGGCCACGCCCAGCATCCCGACCCCGCCCGGAAAACCAGCGGAGATCACCGCGGCGCCACATCCACCGAGCACGAGCCAGAACGTGCCGAGGAACTCGGCCGCACTTCGCTTCCAGAGCGTCATCGCTTCACTCCTGTCCTGTCGCGTCGTCGTCCGGGAACCGCGTGTGCAAGACCAACGCCTCGATGCAGACGGAGAACCGGCACACGCGCAAGCGTCGCGAAGGAAGAGCGACCGCCTCCCGCGCGGCGAGTACGCCTCGCGACGAGCTTCGATTCCGGTCCGCGCGGATGCTGCTCGAGCTGGCGCGCGGGACGGGAGCGGAGTGGGGCTCCTGGATCCAGCACCTCTGCCAGTTCGAGGCCGACGTCCTGCGGGTCGAGCGTGTCAGCTTCTGGACTCTCGATGACTCAGCATCGAGCATGACCTGCGACGCGGGATACGTCGCCAGCTGTCGCGAGTTCGAGCACGGAGCCCTTCTCCTCGCCTCCGGCGTCCCCGCGTTCTTCGAAGCGCTGCGCGAGGCTCGAGCCTTGAGCATGGAAGACGTCCACGGCGATCCGCGCGCCCGTGGCCTGGATGACTACTGCTCCAGCCGCGACATCTGCTCGATTCTCGACATCCCGGTGTGGGCCGAGGGGCGGCTCGCCGGAGTGCTCTGCCACGAGAATGTCGGGAGCAAGCGGCACTGGAGGCGTACGGAACAAGACTTCGCGGTGGGTGTCGGACAGGTCGTCGCTTCCGCGCTCGCCGCGCGCGCTCACACGCGCGCCGAGGCCGCCGCTCAGCGCTCGGCCTTCCTCGACGCCGTCTCGCGAGCCGTCATTTCGTCGCTCGACACGCGCGAGATAGGCAAGCGCGCGCTCGCCCTCGTCGTGCCCAAACTGGCGGACGTGGGGGCGGTCTGGATGGTCAACATCGACGGGGACCTCGACTGCCTCGCCACGGCGGCCTCCGACGCGCGCAAGCAGCAGGTCATCGACCGGGCCCTCCAGGTGGTGAGCAAGGAGCGGGGGCCCACCTTCGTGACGAGGGTGTTCCGTCAGAAGCAGTCGGTGCTCATACCGGATTTCCAGCGTGCCGTGCTCGAGATTCAGAACTTCCTGGCGCCGGAAAAGCAGGTGTTCGACGAGGTCGGGATCACGGCGAGCATCGGAGTTCCGCTCGAAGTCGGAGGAACGACGATCGGGACGATGACCCTCCACGCCACGGGCCGCCATTTCAATGCGGACGATCGGGCGCTCGCCGAAGACATCGGTGCGCGCATCGCGGCCGCGCTGCAGAACGCGCGCATGTACGGCATCGCCCAGGGGGCCATCCGCTCTCGGGACGACTTTCTCGTCCTGATCGCGCACGAGCTGCGCACTCCGCTCACCGCCCTTCAGCTGCGGACGGACAGCCTGCTGCAAAAGAGCCGTCGCGACGGCAACGCCGAAGACAAGAAGCAATCCGAGGCCATCGCGCGCGACGTGCGCCGGTTCACCGACGTCGTCGAGCACGTCCTCGAGGCGTCGACCATCCGCGCCGAGGGCGTCAAGCTCGCGCACGAGACGTGCGACCTCGTTGGGGTCGTGAAAGGCTGCGTGGCGCAGATGGCCGAACGAGCGCGGCGTGCGGGAAGCACCATCACGGTCGACGCGGAGTCTCCCGTCGTCGGCCGAGTCGACCGCGCGCGCGTCGAGCGGGTCGTCGTCTGCCTCCTCGACAACGCGATCAAGTTCGGTGAGAACAAGCCCATCGAGGTGTCGGTGCGCCGCGACGGGACGGAGGTAGAGCTCACAGTCCGCGATCACGGAGCCGGCGTCCCACCGGACCGATTGCCCTCCCTCTTCGAGCCGTTCGTGCGCGCCGTCCCCAAGGAGCACTTCCCCGGTCTGGGAATGGGACTCTACATCGCGAAGGCGATCGTGGAGGCGCACGGCGGGACGATCGCCGCGCACAGCGCCGTCGGGAAGGGAACGACGTTCGTCGTGCGGGTGCCCGTCTCGAGCGACGAAGCGACCAAGTAGCGCGCCGCCTCACCTCACGCATCGGAAGCCGAGGTGGTTGGCGCCGCTGGACGGGTCGCCCTTTCCCCGGGTGCCGACGAGGTAGCGAGAGCAGTACTGGCTCGTGCAGAGGAAGGAACCGCCGCGTTGCGCGCGCTTGGCGACCCCGGGCTCCGCGGGGTCGAAGCTCCCGTCGGGGCCGCGAGGATTTCGCGTCACTCCGGGTACACCGAGCGTCGCGTAGTAGTCGGACCGGTACCAGTCGCTCACCCACTCCCAGACGTTGCCGGCGACGTCGTGCAGGCCGTACCCGTTGGGGGGATAGGAAGCGACCGGCGCGATTCCCTTCCATCCGTCCTCGCCGGTGTCCTCGTTCGGGAAGTGGCCCTGGAACGTGTTGGCCATCCAGCGGCCCTCGGGACGGAGCTCGTCGCCCCACGCGTACGACTTGCCGGTGAGACCTCCGCGCGCGGCGAACTCGTACTCGGCCTCCGTGGGCAATCGTTTGTGAGCCCACCTGGCGTACGCCTGCGCGTCCTCGTACGCAACGTGCACCACGGGGTACTGCTCGCGCCCGCGCAAGTCGCTCCCCGGACCGAAGGGATGCCGCCAGCTCGCGCGAACCACGTACGTCCACCAGCGGAACTGGGTGTCGAGCGGCACTGCCTCTCGCGGTGGATCGAACACGATGGACCCAGCCACGAGGTTTTCGCGGGGCGCGGTCGGAAACTCCTCGGCCGTCGGCGTGCGCTCGGCAACCGTGACGTACCCCGTCGCGCGGACGAAGCGCGCGAACTCCTCGTTGGTCACCTCGGTGCGGTCCATCCAGAAGCCGTCGACGTAGACGCGGTGGACGGGCTGCGCGTCAGCGAGAGGATCACCGCACCCGCTGCCTCCTTGAACTCCGGGCGCGGGCGCGACGCCCATGGAGAACTCGCCGCCGAGGATCCACACCATGCCCTCCGGCGCTCGGCTCTTCGGTGTCGCCACGTTCTCGACGGTCGGCGCGAAAAGGGACTCCGGCGCGCGCGAGGCAGTCGTTGCTTGGACGGACACGCTCGCGGATGCCATCTGGCCCCGTTCGGGCAGGCTCTTCTTGCTGCAAGCGGATGCGACGGCGATTCCGAGTAGGCCCAGCGCCCGCGTCCACCGTCGTCGCGCCATGTTGCCGCGGGCCATGTCGGGCGCGGGCGCGACGCCGTCAAGCGCGCAGCGGCATGCGCGCTGCAACACTCGGCCAGATCATGACTCGCACGAAAACATGCGCGCTCGTGCTCGGTGTCGGGCTCATGTCGGCTTGCAGCAAGGGGCCCGGCCAGATGGATCCGTCCGTGCCGTCGGGCACGAGCATCACGCAAGCGTCCTCGCCGAGCGGGTCACCGACCGGGACACCGAGTGGCGGTGCGGCAGTCATGCAGCCGTCGAGCACGGCGGCGTCGGCACCGACCGCGGCGGTCCCGCCTGGAACGCGGACCGCGACGCCCGGCAAGAAGCCGAACGTCATCGTCATCATGGGAGACGACATCGGCTGGTCCAACATCGGCGCGTACAACGACGGGGTCATGGCGGGGCGGACGCCCAACCTCGACCAGCTCGCGCGGGAGGGGATGCGCTTCACCGACTACTACGCCGAGCCGAGCTGCACGGCGGGACGGGCTGCCTTCATCACCGGCGAGCTGCCGGCGCGAACCGGTTTGACGACCGTGGGGCAGGCCGGCGCCGCCGTGGGGATGCCCGCTGCGGCGCCCA
>DATJYG010000318.1:0-2102 GCA_035499695.1 Polyangiaceae bacterium | reverse complement strand
GTTGAGGAAGACGAAGCCCGTGACGTCGATGTGCGGTCCCCAATCCTCCGGCTTGGCGAGGACGCTCGGGGACCAGAGGTAGGCATGCGGCACGGCGAGCGCGTGGACTAGGCTCGCGCCGTGCTCGCCGAGGTGCACGCGCTCGAGACCGAGGGTTCGCTCGCGGAATTCGTTCACGAGATCCGAGAGCCCGAGCCAGGTGAGCAGGTCGAAGGTCTCGAAGGAGAGACGGTTGCGGAGCCCCGGGTGCACCTCCGAGATCACGTGGGTGAAGGGGTGCGGAAAGGCGCGCGTCGGACTCCACGGAATGGTGAACATCACGTGCAGCGGGGCGTAGAGCGCCTGCGCCACGTGGATGTGTCCCTGACTCGGCGGGTTCGCGATGATCGCATCGGCCACGAAGGGCAACGCACCAGGCGCTCCCGGGTCGGGCTCGGTGCATGCGGCCCACGTGGATGCGAGGATCTCAGACATGATCTGGCGCTTGCGAGGCACTTGTTCCACGAGCTGATCGAGGTGGTGCGGGATGAGGTGCCCGCCCGTCATCACCATGTACTCCATCAGCTCCCGTGGATCGCCCGCGAGCGGGAAGAACTCGATGCCGTGAGACTCGACGAACTCGCGGAATACCGCATGAGTTGCGAGTCGCACGCGATGGCCGTCGCGCCCCAGACGCTGCGCGATCGGCAGGAAAGGCTGCACGTCGCCCCGGGAGCCGACGATCAGGATGGCGATCGAGAGCGCAGGAACCCGCGCCGTCTCCTCGGAGGCGCGCTCTGCGGGAGCCGCGTGGCAGAGCGGGGCGTCGAGGAGGTGTTCGCGCTCTCGCGCGGTCGGATCGTCGAGCTCGATCCCGACGCGGCCGCCGTCGAGAATTGACACCCTTCGGACCGCGTCGTGGACGAGCGCGCGCAGGCGCGCATGGTTGAGCCTGCGCTGAAAGAGAAGACGCGCCGAGTCTGCGGCGTTCATCTCCGGGGCCTTGTCGGCGCAGGAGCCCTCAGGCTCGCGTTGCGGATCGAGGCCAGGTGTCGGTGGCTGAGAAGTGTTCCCCGTCTCGTGATTCATCGCGGGCACGTCGCTCCGGTAGTCCTTGCCGACGGCACGTGGGGGTTACTCATCGGTGAGGGGGCCGGCCCCGCGATGGTCCGGACGAACTCCGTCATCGCTGCCCCGGGGCAATTGCACTCCGTGTGCCCGCGCACCGAGGCGGCGCGCACGCGCCGGTTAGGCATCCGCCGCGCCAGGAAGGCGATGGTCGCTGCGTCGACGAAGCCGCGAGTCTCGTTCTGTTCCGCCATGATAGCCCTCACCCGCCCGGCCGTTTCCTGCTGCGCTCGGGTCCGCTCGCCCGGGCTCGCCATTGTGACGCCACGAGGGCCGGGTGGGTTTCGCGCCCGATGTTTTTCGCAAGAAATCGAGGACCGACGCCCGCCTCGGCGGCGGCGTCCGTTGCTCAGCTCGAGAATCCGGGGCCTTCCGCGGGCCCCGGCAGCGCGTTCCTCCTGGCGATGTCGCCAAGCCAGCGCCCGCTCGGCTTGACCGTGCGGGTCTGCGTCACGCGGTCGACGGCGACGAGGCCGAAGGTGGGGCGGTAGCCGAGGATCCACTCGAAGTTGTCGAGCAGGCTCCAGTAGATGTAGCCCCGCACGTCGATGCCGGCGGCGAGGCAGGCGAGCACGCCGGACAACGCTCGCCAGACGTACTCGATACGCTCGGCGTCGTCCTCGGTCGCGATGCCATTTTCGCTGACGAGCACGGGCACCCCGCGGGTCACCTCCCACGCGCGGCGGACGGTCGCCTCGAGCGCCTCGGGCCAGAACTCGTAGCCCATCTGCGTCATCCGGACGTCCGGGTCGGGATCGAGCAGGCCCTGCGGCCCAATCCGGGTCCGCGAGTAGCACTGGACCCCGAGGAAGTCGTCGCCACGGGCGGCCTCCAGGAAGATGTCCTCCATGTCGTGGCGGTAGCGGTCGCGCTCGGCCTCGCCGCCGGGGACGGCCTGGCAGTCGAACATGGCCAGCGTCATCCCGACGGGCGCCGACCCGGGCCCGGCGTGGATGGCCGCGGCGGCCTTCCGGTGGGCGGCGATGAGCACCTCG
>DATJYG010000317.1:0-2705 GCA_035499695.1 Polyangiaceae bacterium | reverse complement strand
CGTCGGCCGAATGGGCGACCTCCGCGTGGCGCGCCATCGCGCCGATGGTCACCGTCTTGCCGTCGGACTTAATCCCGGACAGGGACTGGATAGTGCCGAGGTCGACGATGTCCGAGGGCGACGCGAGGCGCAGCTTCATCGCCTGGACGAGCGACTGGCCGCCCGCGAGCAGCTTGGCTTCGCCTTTCGCGAGTGCCGCCGCGGCATCGACGCTGGACGGGCGGTGGTATTTGAAGGCGTGCATGTCGTTCTCCTCAGGCTGCTTTCTTGTTCTTCAGCGTCTGCCAGACCGCCAGCGGCGTCGCCGGCATCGGCATGTCCTTCACGCCGAGCGCGTCGGTGATTGCGTTCATGAACGCGGCCGGGGCGCCGATCGCGCCCGCTTCGCCGCAGCCCTTCACCCCCAGGGGGTTGTGGCTGCACGGGGTTTCGCGGGTATCCACCTGGTAGGAAGGCAGGTCGCTCGCGCGCGGCAGGCAGTAGTCCATGAACGAGCCGGTGACGAGCTGCCCGGAATCGTCGTAATGGCAGCCCTCCGTCAGCGCCTGGCCGATCCCCTGCGCCAGGCCGCCATGCACCTGGCCCTCGACGATCATCGGGTTGATGATCTTGCCGAAGTCGTCCACCGCGACCCACTTCTCGATCGTCACCTTGCCGGTCTCGGGGTCGACCTCGACCTCGCAGACGTAGCTGCCGGCGGGAAAGGTGAAGTTGGACGGGTCGTAGAACGCGTTCTCGTTCAGGCCCGGCTCGAGCTTGTCATGCGGGTAGTTGTGCGGCACGTAGGCCGCGAACGCCACCTCGCCGAACATCTTCTTCTTGTCGGTGCCCTTGACCTGGTAGACGCCGCGGTCGTACTCGACGTCGGTCTCGGCGGCTTCCATCAGGTGCGCCGCGATCTTCTTGCCCTTCGCGATCACCTTGTCGAGCGCCTTCACGATCGCGGTGCCGCCGACGGCGATCGAGCGCGAGCCGTAGGTGCCCATGCCGAACAGGATCTTCGAGGTGTCGCCGTGCACGATGTCGACGCTCTCGATCGGTATGCCGAGGCGATCGGCGACCACCTGCGCGAAGGTGGTCTCATGGCCCTGGCCGTGGGCGTGCGAGCCGGTGAAGACCGTGACGCTGCCCGTCGGGTGCACGCGGACCTCGCCCGCCTCGAACAGGCCCGCGCGGGCGCCGAGCGAGCCGGCGACCGCCGAGGGCGCGATGCCGCAGGCCTCGATGTAGCAGGCGTAGCCGAGCCCGCGCAGCTTGCCCTTCGCCTCGGACGCTTTCTTGCGCGAGGCATAGCCGGCGACGTCCGCCATCTTCACCGCGGCGTCGAGCGTGGCGTCGTAGTTGCCCGTGTCGTACAGCAGCGCGACCGGCGTCTGGTAGGGAAAGCTGCGGATGAAGTTCTTCCTGCGGATCTCCGCCGGATCCATCTTCATCTCGCGCGCGGCGGTCTCGACCAGGCGCTCGACGACATAGGTCGCCTCGGGACGGCCGGCGCCGCGGTAGGCGTCCACCGGCGAGGTGTTGGTGAACGCTGCGGTCACCTGGCAGTGGATCAGCGGCGTGGTGTATTGCCCCGCGAGCAGCGTGGCGTAGAGGATCGTCGGCACGCAGGAGGCGAAGGTGGAGAGGTACGCGCCCACGTTCGCCACGGTGTTCACCCGCATCGCGAGGAACTTGCCGTCTTTGTCCATCGCCAGCTCGGCGACGGTATGGTGGTCGCGGCCGTGCGCGTCCGAGGTGTACGCCTCCGAGCGGTCGGCGGTCCACTTCACCGGGCGGTTGAGCTGCTTCGCGGCCCACGTCACCGCCACGTCCTCGGCGTAGAGGTAGATCTTGGAGCCGAAGCCGCCGCCGACGTCTCCCGCCACCACGCGCACCTTGTGCTCGGGCAGGCCCATGACGAAGGCGGTCATCAGCAGCCGCTCGACGTGCGGGTTCTGGTTGGCGACGTACAGCGTATAGCTGTCCTCGGCGCGCGAGTAGGCGCCGTTGGCGGCGCGCGGCTCGATCGCGTTCGGCACCAGCCGGTTGTTGACGAAATCGAGCCTGGTCACGTGCGCCGCCTTGGCGAACGCGGCGTCGACCGCGGCCTTGTCGCCGAGCGCCCAGACGTAGCAGGTGTTGTTGGGCGCGACGTCGTGGATCTGCGGCGCGCCCTTGGCGATCGCCTTGACGCCGTCGACCACCGCCGGCAGCGTCTGGTAGTCGACTTCGACCTTCTCGGCCGCGTCGCGCGCCTGCGCGAGCGTCTCGGCAATCACCACCGCGACGCGCTCGCCGACGAAGCGCACCTTGCCCTGCGCCAGCACCGGGTAGGGCGGCTCCTTCATCGGCTGCCCGCCGACGTCGGTGATCAGCCAGCCGCAGGGCAGGCCGCCGAGCTTGGCGGCGGCGACGTCCTCGCCGGTATAGACGGCGAGCACGCCGGGCGACGCCTTCGCCTTCTGGGCATTTATCTTCTTGATGTCGGCATGCGCGTGCGGGGAGCGGACGAACGCCGCGTACGCCTGGTTGGGCAGCGTGATGTCGTCGGTGTACTGGCCCGCGCCGGTGAGGAAGCGGTAGTCCTCTTTCCTCGCGATGCGCGCGCCGATCAGCGGTGCGTTCATGGAATCCTCCTTACTTGGCGGAGGCCATCGCCCTGGCGCCCGCGGCGATGGACTTCACGATGTTGTGATAGCCGGTGCAGCGGCAGAGGTTGCCCT